>CANPXP010000022.1 GCA_947586255.1 uncultured Lachnospiraceae bacterium
GACGTGAACCCGCAGTCCGACACGATGCCCTTCACCTGCGGCGGCAGCGCAAGCCCGCTCATCATCAGCGCGGTGGCGCCTCCCATCGAAGTGCCGTGCAGCAGAATCTCCACATCCTCGCCGCAGCGCTCTATGATCCAGTCGACCCAGCCCATCGCGTCCTCTCTGTCCAGACAGCCGAAGCCGATATAAGTACCCTCGCTCTCCCCGTGGGCGCGCGCGTCCACCAACAGCAGGCTGTATCCCTTGCGCAGATAGTAATCTGAGATCGCCAGATTGTCTTTCATGCTCTCGCTGGTGTAGCCGTGCAGGCACAGCGCCACCTTCTTTTCCTCCCCCTCCGGGAAATAATGTCCCTGCAGGGTCAGACCGTCCCGCGTCTCAATCGAGACGTCCTCGCTCAGCCTGGCGAGCAGTCTCTCCTTGCGCTCCTCGATAAAGTCCATATACTGCGACCAGTCCGTTCCCGCCATCTTGATCGTCCGATCCGTCTTCGCCTTGCCGCGCTTCATCGTCCGCCTGTAGAAATAGACCGACTCTCCGACGCCGGCCGCCGTGGCGGCCGCCGTCGCCCCCAGCAGAATCGGCGCCAGCTTCCTCTTTTTCTTCTCCTTCACAGCAGCCTTCCTCCCTTTCCCAAACTTGCCGTGCACGCTTTTTCTCCAAATATTTTTATTTTGAAATTCAAAGTTTTGGATGAAAAAAATTAAGACACCTATGGGTCTGATTATACACCCCCAAACTGCGGTTGGTCAACCCGCAGTTCGCGCAGGAAGGCCATAGAAAAGCCGGCTCCTGCCCGGCCCTCCCTACGGCTCGAAATCAAAAATATGCTTCTCGTAGGCGTTGATTACCTGCGTCTCCTTGTACATGGAGGTGCGCGGGAATCTGCCGTAGTTTAAATGCACATGTCCGTGGATAAAATAGGACGGCTTATATTTGTCCAAAAGTTCCAGAAACACCTGAAAGCCCCTGTGGGGAAGATGTTCCTCGTCATTGAAGTGATAGGCCGGCGCGTGGGTCAGGAGAATGTCGAAGCCTTTGTGGTACTTGAGCTTCCACCAGAGCTTCCGCACGCGCCACCGCATCTGCCGCTCGGTGTACTGGTGCGCGCCCGGCTTGTACCGCATGGAACCGCCCAGCCCCAGAATGCGCACGCCGTTGTGGACATAGATCGTATCCTCAATACAGATGCAGCCGTCCGGCGGCGTCTCCGCGTAGCGGTCGTCATGGTTGCCGTGCACGTACAGAATCGGCACGGTAGTAAACGTCGCCAGAAACGACAGGTACTGCGGCTTCAGATCCCCGCAGGAGAGGATCAGATCGATCCCCTCCAGATAACTTTTGTCAAAGTAATCCCACAACAGCTTGGACTCCTCGTCCGCTATCGCCATAATTCTCATCGGAAATTCCCCTTATCCCCATGATATCCTCTGTGCCCCGCGCCTTATTCTCTGCAAGTCATATCTTTTCCGCGCGCCGCGTGCGCACGCCTCACCGTCACTCGTCCGACGGCTGCTCCTTGCCGAAGCCCTGCATCCTGGCCACCGCCTGCGCCTCCGCCGTCAGTTCCGCGACGGTCGGAATGCTGCCCACCACGTTGTCCGCCAGCCAGTCCATCGTGATGATATCCTGCGGCGTCATAAACTGCTCCGCCTCGTTCCGAACGACGCCGTCCTGGGAGACGATCTCCCCGTAGAAGGGCACCAGCGTCTCCGAGCAGATATTGTTTCGCAGCAGGTTCACCAGCCTCTGGGTGCTCTTCGGCAGATCCTGCGAGCAGATCAGATCGACCACGCCCGCCGACAGCCCCCACCAGTAATTGATGGCGCGGCTTCCCGTAGCGGCCTCCTCTTCCTTCCAGGTGCCGTTTAACACGATGCGCACAATCTTCTCATACAGCTTGCCCCAGTGCCATGTGGTCATCGCCAGATTGTCCGGTTTGTCACCGCCGATGCAGTACAGGCCGAAACGTCTGGAGGAATCGTTGGGGATCGCCATATCTCTGTCCATGATGTAATTGATCTCCGGATCCTGCGTGATCTGCACCTTCCGATCCTGCAGCGTGCTCCAGTCCAGATAAATCTTCGCGTCCGGATTTACCATCCGCGCGCCCAGCGCAAATGCGTTGATGCTGGCCGCCATGCCGTAGATCGGATAGTCCGCGATATAGCCGATCTTGTTCGTGTTGGTCATGGAGCCGGCGATCGCCCCCGCCAGGAATTTCGCCTCGTACATCCGCGCATAGTAGGTGCGCAGCGTCGGGTGCGAGGTGTTCAGCGAACAGTTCAGGATCTTCACATCCGGATGATTCGCCGCGATCTTCAGGCTGGCGGGTATCATCACCGGCGACGTGGTAAAGAGCAGATTGTAGCCGTCCGCGATGACCCGCTCCATCGTCTCCAGATCGTCCGTGCCGGGAACAATATTCTCAAAGGCCTTCGTCTCCACCTGTCCCGGGAATACATTCTCCAGGTACAGCCGCCCCAGCTCGTGGCCGTAGGCCCACTTGGAGGTTCTGTGATTCTTCTCATACAGAAAAGCGATCCTGACTCTGCCCGCGTTGTCCGGCAGGATCAGATTCAGCAGATTCTTGTACAGGTTCTTGTTCTTAGCCTCCTCCTTGGGGGGCTCCATCAGAAGCTCGACCGACTTCTCCTCCGTCAGCACCACGAACTCATCCCAGATCGTCGCTAGGTCCTTCTTGAACTCCTGCACGCTCTTCTGTTTCATCTCCTGATAACCGAACACGGTCATGTACGTCAGCATCGCGTCGCCGACAGTGATCGGCAGCTTGCCCCCGCCCTTCGCGTCAAAAGCCTTGCGGAAGCGCGCGTACAGCGAATAGAATTCCAGCCGGTCGTCGGAGGTCCACTGCTGCCCCTCCGGCGTCCCCGTCAGCTCCAGGAATTTGTCGAATCTACCTTTTTCACTGAAATAGACGATATTCATCTGGGTGATCTCATAAAAGTCCAGGAACTCATAGTAGATCTCGTTCTCCTTGGACTTGGAGCGCTTGGGCACCACCCTGATCACACTGCAGGGCACACTGTATGCATCCAGATATTTCAGGACGCTGACCCGCTTATTGCCCTCCAGCACATAGAAACGGTTCATGAACTCGTAGACCTTGATCGGATCGCGCAGTCCCTCCTCCTGCAGGGAGGTGCACAGATGAATCCACTTGCCGGCGAACTCCGACTGGGAATCCAGAAGCGGCATGAAATTCGACGAAAAAGCGTTCGTGCGCCCCCTCGTCCTCGTGCCGACAATCAATTCAAGCGGAATCTCGCAGGTCCCGATACTCACCTCATATTCCACTTTGACAAAAGACAGTATCTCATCCAGCGCCGGCAGATACGGGTAATCGCCCTTCTGCACGTGCGCCCGGTAATCTTTCTGTGCAATCTTTAAAGCTGCGCTGTACTCATCGTATGACATTGTAATCACCACTCCTTCTTAAATAACACAACCGACCCGGCACTCCCCTGCCACACAAGCCTGTTTTTCTCCAATCGACAGCACTTCCTGCGCCCACTATAACATATACGTCAAAAATATGCAAATGTCTGGGCGCGGCGGGCGTGGCCCAGATAACATTGACAGCGCCCGCAAAAAATCCTATACTGAATCATATTATGATGACAGACAGAAACGGAGATGCGATATGAAGACAAAAATATTTATAGACGGAAGCGAAGGGACGACGGGTTTAAGGATTCACGAGCGGTTCCGCGAGCGGGACGACATCGAACTTCTGGCAATCTCGCCGGAGCTGCGGAAGGACACGGACGAGCGCAGACGGCTGATTAACGCCTCGGACATCACCTTCACCTGCCTGCCGGACGCGGCGGCGATCGAGTCCGTCTCCCTTGTGGAGAACGATCACGTGCGCATCATCGATCCCTCCACCGCGCACCGCACGGAGCCCGGCTGGGCCTACGGCTTTCCGGAACTCTCCGACAGTTTTCGGAGCGCGATACGCGATGGGAAACGCATCGCCGTCCCCGGCTGCCACGCGACGGGTTTTATCTCGCTGGTCTATCCGCTTGTCAAGGAGGGAATCCTGCCCGCCGACTATCCGGTTTCCGCTTTTTCCATCACAGGCTACAGCGGCGCCGGCAGAAAGGTGATCGCGGACTACGAGTCCGAAGACCGCCCGAAAGAATATGACTCCCCCAGAGAGTATGCCCTGAGCCAACAGCATAAGCACCTGAAAGAGATGAAAAAGATACCGGATTTAGCGAAAGAGCCTTTATTCTCTCCCATTATAGCAGACTATTACAGCGGCATGGTCGTATCCGTGCCGCTGTACGCAGAATATTTAAAAGCCTCTCCGACGCCGGAGAGGCTCCAGGAATTCTATTCCGATTACTATGCGGGCGAACGCTTTATCCGCGTGATGCCCTTCGGTGCGGAGGCCGATACCAAAGGCTTCCTCGGCGGCAATGTCCGCGCCGGCTGGGACGGCCTGGAAATCTATGTGACCGGCAATCCCGACAGGATCCTCCTCTCCTCGCGCTTCGACAATCTCGGCAAGGGCGCGTCCGGCGCCGCAATCCAGTGTATGAACCTCATGCTCGGCTGCGCGGAGGACAAGGGGCTTCACCTGTAACTTACGTGGTCATGGACAGCTCCACAATCTTACCCACGAGGGCGAGGAGCACCTTGTCCTCCTCTGACCACATCTGCCGTCTCGACGACTTGGCGAAAATCAGATAACCTTTGTACTTGCTTGTGGGCGCGAACTTGTAGAAGAGAACGGACTCCACATTTTCCCGCTTCAGTCTGTTGTACAGGATCTCCGCCTTGCTCTCCAGGTTGGCGATCGCGTGGATGACCAGCGTATTGTTGTCGTCAAAGCTGTCTAGGAAGCCGGGCTCCGGAGAACAGAATACCGGATCCTTGACGCCGTACTGATAACCCGTGTGATCCCAGGCGCTCACCTGACTCTCGGAGAAGCGCTCGCCGCTGACGCACACGACCCTGTCGAGGTTGAAGCAGGTTCCCACCGACGTGAGCACCTGTTCAAACGTCATGGCATGGCGCATCAGGAACTGCTCTTCCAACTGCTGCATCACGCCGCTCCTGTCGCCCTGCACCTTCTGCAGAATGTCCTCCGTTGTCTTCTGATCGGGATTTAAGAGCGCGCCGTGGATCTCCGGCACGAAGATGACATAGCGGTTCTTGCCCTTGCTCTTCGCGATATAGAGCATCTTGTCGGCCAGGCTGAAGGTCTCGTCGTAGCTCTTGCCGTTGTCGGGATAGACCGCGGAGCCCATAGAGCAGGTCACCTTCACTTCCTCCCATTTATCCTGATATTCCCACTCGATGTTGGTGCGGATCGTGCGCAGCGTATTGCGCAGCTCCGTCTCGCTCTCCACCTGCGGGAAGACGATCATCATCTCATCGCCGCCGATACGTCCCAGGATTCCTCTGTCGCCCAGCGACGCCTTGATGATTTCCGCCGTGCGCAGCAGCACCTCGTCGCCCACCATATGTCCCAGCGTATCGTTGACCGTCTTGAAATTATCCAGATCAAGAATCACGAGACACACCTTGTTGTCGCCGACAGTCATAGCACGCTTCGCATAGTCCGTGATAGATTTCTTATTCAGAACCGGGATTCCGGTGTCTCTGACATATTCTGAGCCTGTCTGTGCGCCGCCCTGCTGCTCCACGGAGCGGATGCAGCCCAGAATCTTTCCGCCGTCCTCATCCCCGATCAGCTGCGCCCGAAACAGACACTGCTCCATCTTGTTTTCACTCGAGAAAAAGCTGGTCTTGATATTGTAGGAGAAGGCGCCGCGCTTCATCTCCAGATCCCTGCACAGAACCGAGAAGGCCGTCTCGCTCTCCGCGTCCAGTCTGCCGTCCTTCATCTGCTCCTGCCACTTGTCCAATGAACCGTCGAAAAATACCAGCTGCTGTCCCGCGTTGCGCATGAAGATGAATATCCGTCTCGAGTCAGCTTCATAGGAAAACAGAATGCCGTTCAACAGATCCAGATACGCGCCGCACTCGTCTATGCTGTCACGCAGCCGCTGCTCGGTATCATCGTCCGGATCCGCCACATACAGGTGATAGATCTCGGTATTGTCCGCATCCGAACTGCGGGACGGCCCGGTGACGGTGACAGCCGCCCAGTGATATTGCTTCTCCCCGTCAATCAGACGAACCACAACCACGTTCTTAGGCATGGCTTTCGCTTTCGTCTCCCTGACAGCGCTCTTAAAGATCTCCTTGTCCTCAGGATGCAGATAATTGAGAAGAGACGTGAACATGTCCTGATTGCCCTGCCCCAGAAATCTGCGCAGAACCTCGTCCTCTGTCTTCAACAACATCTGCGCGTCGATTGTAGCGTAACTGTTCGGTACCTTCCCCATAACACGGATCCTTTCTGCGCTCAGCGCTTGATATCAAAATTCATGTTCATCAGATTGCGAATCGCCTGTGCGTCGTCCGTTATGTTGGCGTCGCCGCGAATCGTGTGTTTGATGGCGCTGCTTGCCACCGCAAAATTGATCATGTCCATCGGTTTGTAGTCATGCATGATCGCATAGATCAGGCCGCTGGCAAAAGCGTCGCCGCCTCCCACTCTGTCCAGAATATTGAACGTGAACAGACGGCTCTCAAAGGTATGGCCCTCATGCCACATGAACGCCTTCAGGCTGTTCTCGCTGCCGCTGTGCGCGTACCGCACATGGCGGGCGATATATTTCAGATTCGGATAGCGCTCCGCGAAGATGCGGAAGATCTCGTCCTGCTGCTCGTAGCTGGGCTGCAGCGGCACGCCGTCCTTGCAGTCTCCCTTGCTGTGATCGCTCTCATCCTTCCACAGATGATAGGGTTCGATGCCCAACAGAACATCCACATAGGGCAGGCACTTCGTGCAGAAGTCCCGCGCCTCCTCCCAGGACCAGAGCAGGCTCCGGAAATTGCCGTCGAAACTCACGGTCAGGCCGAGTTCCTTCGCCGTCTGCAGGCTGTTCAGGATCAGCGTCCTGCAGTGTTCGGAAAGCGCCGGCGTAATGCCGCTCAGGTGCAGCCAGTCAAACCCCTCCAAAAGCGCTCCCAGATCCACGCCGCCGAAATCGTATTCCGCCATGGCGCTGTGGGCGCGGTCATAAGTCACCTTGCTGGGCCGGATTCCATAGCCCGTCTCCAGATAATATGTGCCGAGACGGTGCGTGGGCGTCTCCTCCGGCGTGCTCAGAATCATGGGCGTACAGTGTACGTCGTTGCTTCTGAGCATACGGATCGCGCTCTTGCCCAGACTGTTGTTCGGCACCACTGAGAAAAACGTGCTGTCGACTCCCAGATTCGCCAGTGCCAGCGCAATATTCGCCTCGCTGCCGCCGTAGCTCGCTTCGAAGGTGCTCGCCATGCGGATCTTCTCATAGTTCGGCGGTGTCAGGCGCAGCATGATCTCGCCGATCGTGATAAATTTCGTGTGTGTATCGCTCTGTATAGGATTCCGATGCTCCATAAATGCCGCTCCTTTCCCATTGACCGCCCGCCAATGAACAGAATACTCTTATTCGTTAATTTTACTATATTTCCAAGGCGTTTGTCAATGTGTCGCGGCCTATCCGAGCCGCCAGATTGAAAACTGTCTGTTGCCCTGCGACCCCAGCCAGTTCGTCCACGCCGTAAACGTGTCCTCATCGGCGTACCACACCTCATGCCCGACGCCATTCCCGTCCTGATAAGTAAAGTATTTGACGGCGCTGCTATCGTCCCGCTCCGCAGTCTGTCCGCCGGACGCAAGAAGCGCCTCCGCCTCCCCGGTCGTCAGCTGCTTCACACTGCCGTCCTCACCCCAGTCGAAGCCTCCGTTCGCCAGAGCGTAATCCACCTTGCCCGGCACGGCTTCCATCTTCTCCATCAGCTCCTCCAGAAAGGTTCTGTCGGCTTTCGGGCCGGGGCCGCTGTGATCCCCGTACAGGTTATAGCACATCAGAACGTAGGTCGGTCCCGCCACCCAGTCGACCCGCTTCGGCTCGACGCTCGGCTCGATCACCACGCGCAGCAGAAGCCCTTCCTCGACGCATCTGTCGTACAGATACTCTATGAAGGGCATGAACTGCCTCCACATCCCGGTATCGGCGCGCAGATTCTCGTAGTCGACTTCCAGTCCGTCGTAGCCGTACTGCAGGGCCAGCGCGATCAGCTGCTCCGCATGGGCCTCATAGCGCTCCGGCGACTTCGTGAGACGCGCCACGAGCTCCTTGGATTTCAGCGCGGAAGAACCGTCCGACAGGATCTGATCGTTCACCACGCTCAGGTAGCAGTTCCAGCCCTTAGCCCGGTAATCCGCCCCCGTCTCCGCATAGAAATCAATCGTCTCCTGCGGGATGAAGACTTCGTCCTCCGCGTCAAAGTACGACGCGAAGTAGCACACATTGCGGATGGAATCCGCAAGTTCCTGCGTCTGTTCAGCCACACCGTCCAGATCCCAGTAGACGTTCCACACGGAGTATGTGGCCGGCTCCTCCGCAGCCACGGTCTGATCTGTGTTCCGATCTGCGGCCTCCGCCGGCGGCGCGTTCTTCTCCTCTTTCCCCGGCTGAACCGCGTTGACCTCCACGCTGCAGCCCGCAAGCCCGCAGATCAGCGCGCAGGCCAGCCCGGCCGCTGCGGCATGTCTGATTCTATGTTTTCCCATTCCCTTCACTCTCTCATCCTCCCTTAAAAAGTACTGATAAACCAGTTGAGAACATTGTGCCAGAGCGTGCGCACGCGGAAGGCAGCCAGCTCCCAGCCGTGCAGCTTATTGTCATACAGCACCGCCTCTTCCTCAGGGTCCGCCAGGCCCGTATCGGTCCTGATCTCCACCTGTTCAAAGACGCCGTCGTACACATCGTCCGCCAGATTGCGCTGACTGTAGGCGTCCCCGCCCCAGCCGGACTGCAGATACACATAGCCCGGCTCCGTGACCTCCACTTCCAGCTCCTTCACCGCGCTGTACTCCCCGTCAACCGTGACCGACAGAAGATCGTCCCGCAGCTCGATCTGAAGGGTTCTGTCTCCCCTGTCATTCAGACTGATGAGCGGCTCATACTCCTCGGCGCCCTCCTCCACCGTGGCCGCTTCGGTGTTCTCCAGATCGGCATACTCTTTCGCAGCTTTCTTGCTGCCCTCCACCGTGGCGGCGTACTGGACCTCCAGATACTTTTCCGCCATGAGCGCCGCCTTCTCGTCCTCCTCCACGCTGACCTCCTCAGCCTGCGTGATCCTGTCCAGATTCTCTCTGAACAGCTCTCTGCCGTTCTGCGTGACCACCAGCTCATTGTTCTCCACGCCGACGCACAGATAACGGCGCAGATCCTCATCCGCGCGCAGATAGATTCTCTGCAGGCCGAGCATATTGCCGGTCAGGCGCGCGCTCACCAGGACGTCCCGATAATCGCCGCTCTCCTTTAAGCGCAGCGTCCCGACCTTTTCCGGCTCGCAGGTCAGATAGATCGATTCGTCCTGAAATTCGGCTTTGCCGTTCACTTCCTCCCAGAAGTCCTTGCGCTGCCTGTCGCCGTCCACCCACGCCATATCCTGCTTCGTATCGTCCCACAGGCGCATCAGCAGGTGGTTCGTGTGCCAGTATGCCTGCGGCTGCAGTCTTGTCAGGTCATACAGCGAGGCCTCCCTGTTGTTGAGGGAAAAGCCCTCCCTGTTGAAGTTCATCTCAAACATGTCGAAGATGCGCGCCTGATTGACCGCGCTGACCCTGTCGTTCTCACCGTACTGCCCGGTGTTGGAGTGCATCAGCACATACATCCTCGGCAGGCTGCCCAGCTCCTCCGTGTAGATCCGCTCCATCTCATCATAGTCGAAATCGATGCGCTTCTTCATCTGCTCATAGGACTCCCGCGGTATCCTGTACTCGTCCCGGATATAATCCATGAGATAGTGATTGTAGTCGCGTCCCAGATAGGGCTGCACATCCGCATATTTCAGCGTGTCGAGCCGGCCCAGGAAGTGCTCGTACCTGTCGTACACGTTGATGTACTCCAGCCTGTATCCGTTCGTCCCCAGCTCGCAGAAGGATTCCTCCTCGAGATCCAGAAGTTCGTCCGGCATCAGGAACTTGGAATCCCCGGACTCAAACTTATCCGCATAGGTCATGATCGTGGACAGATAATTGTAATCCTCCGTCACGCCCTGCGCGAAGATGGCCGTATCCCTTCTGCCGTCCTCAAACATGAGGAACAGAGATTTCTTCGGCAGCGGTTTGTCCTCCAGATAGTAGTCCAGAATATCCTGCTGGCTGATCGTCACGTAGCCGGACTTCGCCAACGCGTCAATGTGCTCTCTGAGCCGGTCCGTGCTGATTAACGTCGGCGTCTCGTTCCTGTCCACGCCGAAATAGGACAGCGCAATGAAGCCGGTGTCCTCATCCTCGTCCGCCATCTCCACCCCGCTTTGCTCCTCGTAGGGCACGTAGACCTCGAAGGTGACGAACACGCGGATCAGCAGAAAGAGCAGAAGCAGCAGAATCGCCGCCTCCAGAATACTGCGGACTACCTTGCGTATGTTCTTCCGGCGAACCGGATTTTTCTGCCTTTTAGTCCTCGTCATCCGGATCCCCTCCCATCATCTCCATCTCCCGCTGCTGCTGTTTGCGCTCCTGTTCCTTGACGTCCTCCGGCGTCATGCGGGTGCCCCAGGTGGATTTCCAGAAGGTGACCCACGCCACAGGCATCTGCCACAGAAGAACAAGCTCATAGTAGATGCAGAAGAGCATGCCGTACACCCATGTGGTGCTTCTGCGCAGCAGAAGCTGCACGATGCTCATGATAAACGACATCAGAAAGAGTCCCACCAGGAAAGTCGTCGGGAACACTCTCTGTACAATCGGCACATAGAACAGATTGTACAGCACGACGACAGGCGCCGCCACCGGGACGATCAGGCCGATGTAAAAAAAGACCGCCATAAAAGGTTCCTTGCGCCACATAAATCTGCCGGCCATAATCGATTCGCGCAGCCACGAGCGCTTCCAGCGCATCTGCTGCTTCAGAAATACTTTATGACTGTTCGGCACGATGGTAGAACAGATCGCCGTGTCCTGATACCCGGTGCGATGATGGCGCAGCACGAAATTCGTCATCGCCCTGTCGTCCCCGAACGTCGCCTTCTGCCCGAGGAACCGCTGATTCAGCCAGGCGTCCATGTTGTCCAGAATGATCTGCTTGCGGTAGCAGGAAAGCGGGCCCGACAGGCAGGTCACGCCGTCAAAATAAGCCTCCGCCGCCTTCATGACGCGGAACGCTATGTAGTAGCGGACGGACTGCATCTTGGTCAGCGCGTTCGTGTAGGTGTTGGCCACGTCGGTGCGCCCCGCCACGCCGCCCATCTTCGGATCGATAAAGGGCTGCACCAGATTGCGGATCGCAAAAGGATCCAGAAAGCTGTCGGAGTCCACGAACACGACCAGCTCATGCTTCGCCACCTTGGCGCCCTCGCAGAGCGCATCTCGCTTGCCCGCGTTCTTGGGCTGCACGATATAGGACACGCGGTTTGCGATGTCGTAATGCTCGTCCTCTTTTTTCAGCTTCTCGATGATCTCCTGAATTTTTTCCACGGAGTGATCGGTGGAACAGTCATCCACGACGATCACCTCCAACTTGTCGATCGGATAGTCCTGATTCACGCAGCTTAGGATCGTCCGCTGTATCCACTCCTCCTCGTTGAAGCACGGGATGATGACTGTGACGCCCGGCGTAAAATTCTTGTCGATCGGCACGGGGCGGTACAGCGCCCCGAACAGATATCTGCTGAGCAGGAACGCCGCCGCAATGATACTGTACAGATAAAGCCACTTATTGAACTTGAAATAAATGATGCTCTCCGCGCGCATCATCATGATAAAGCCGACGATAAAGAACAGAATAAAGCTGGCGATCGTGAGCATATAGCTGTCCTTGCGCCTGGTGGCATACTGCGCCAGCGTCTGCTCAAACTCCATGCCGCACAGGAACCTGCCGTCCGCGCTCTTAATGCTTCTCACCAGCACCGCGCCCTGCTTCACATGCATCTCATAGCCTTCCGGCATGGAACCCGGAATGATCTCGAAGTCCAGGCGTATGCGCTTCGCCTCCTGCACAAGCTCCATCTCCGCCTGGCTGGAAAGTTCCAGAAGAATACCTGTCGTGGAGATGTCTCGCCCCTTGCAGCGGATCTTCTTTTTACGCCCTGTGCCCTTGCAGATCAGCTTGACGTCGTACTCTACCTGATAGCGGATACCCGACTGGATCGTCTTGATGTAATCGTCGGCTCTGCCCTCGTAAGTCTCCAGCGTCTTGCCGCCGCGGCGATCCATATTGTTGCGGATATTCTGCTTGTCCGGCACATAGGACAGCATGCGCCTGTCCTCTTTCTGGACGAGCAGAATATCCTCTATGCCATTTTTGCTGCGGCCTTTATTTTTTCTCTTAAACACTTTTTCCCCTTTTTGGCAGCTCTCACACAATCACTTCAGATACTCGCTCAGCTTCGCGAACCGGAACTTATGCGGATCTCCCTCCGGCAGGCTGTCGATATAATCCAGATATCGGTCCAGCCCCTCCGCGGTATAGATCGAGTTCGTGTTGATATGCATAACCACGATACTGCCGTCCTGGATATGCATGCGCTCCCCGCTGTCCAGCACCACGCCGTTCATGAGCACGTCGTACAGGGCGTCCGCGCTGCCGAGACTGTAATCCGCGGTAGAGATATCCGCGCTGATCATATAGCGGTAACCGCAGTCGAAAACCGTCTGAAGCCCCAGCTTGTTCACCGCCAGCGTAGGCGGTCTGAAATAGGACTTGAGCGCCCCGGTATTGCCGACCACCTTGGAGAGCGTGCTGTTGGACTGCACCAGATCCTCCTGCAGCTTAGCCACATCCTCCGCCCCGATGTCGATAGGCATATGCGTATTCGTGTGGGAACCGATATCGTGCCCGTCCGCCGCGATCGCGCGCAGCAGATTCTCACTGCTGCCGTCGATGCACCACTGCGTCTTGATGAAGAAGGTCGCCTTGACATTGTGCTTGCGCAGAACATACAGCAGCTTTCCGATCGTCTGCTCATTGCCCCAGTCGTCGAAAGTCAGAAATATCGTGTTCGTTCCGCCGGTATGGATCCGACCCGTCTGGTCCATCAGCTTAAGCTCGCTGTCCGAGAAGCCGGTCAGTCCGAGATACGGGTTCCCCACATATCCCTGAGAGAGCGCCTGCTCCCAGCCGTATTTCATATTGCCGCCCGCCGTGATCTCCTGATTGGCTTCGGCGGTCGACGCCGGATATCCCCAGGTGTTGTCGAGCAGCTCGGAGATTGTGCGCACCCGCAGGATGCTGTCCATACCCGTACCGTATCTGGTGGGCTGAATCTTCGCCTGCCATACCGCCCGCACGAGATCGGCAATCGACTCCGCGTCGTCGTACACGTCCATATTGAAATAGGTGATATCTCCCCTGCACAGCACCGGTCTGGCGTCGGAGTAATAGCGGCTCACCACCTGATACCCCGTATAGCCGGCCTCCTGGTACTCCGCCCGCGCCGGCGAGGAATTGTACAAGATCAGGCGCTTACCCATCGCCCCAACAGCCAGCTGCAGTTCGTCCGTCACGATGCCTGCATGGGGCATAAAAAGATCCGTCTCCACGCCCAGACCTTTGAGCATTTCGTCGCACTTGTAGATGTCCTCGCAGATCTCCCCGAAGCTCATCTCCTCCATGGACTTACCCTCATAGCCCCCGTTGCCGACCTCATGTCCGGCGTCCAGGATCTTCCTGATCTGCTGCGGATACTCGTCGACCTCCTTGCCCGTCACGAAGAAAGTCGCTCTGGCGCCGAGCCTGTCCAGCACGGCCAGCAGGTTGTCCAGCTCTTCCTCGTCGCCGAGTCCCCTGAACGTGAACGCCGTCTCTCTGTCCGTCGTGTGGACCGCGGTGATCTGCCGCGCCGGGCCGCCGTCATAGGTTTCCTCCAGTTCCTCATACTTCAGGACCAGATCTCCCATATCCTGCGCCGGCAGTTCTCTGACCGGCACCGTCTCGTACTCCGCCCTGTCCAGCTCCGTGAGCAGCCAGTCCACCACCTGCAGCAGCCTCTCGTTCTCGGACAGTTCCTCTTCCTCCAGCTCGTGCAGCTCCACGCCGGGCTGTTTGTCCTTGGCGGGCCTTTCGTCCGTCCGTGTCTCCTCGTACTCCAGCTCGTCCAGATATCCGCTCAGCTTCACGGAGATGACGGTTCCCTTGGACAGTCCGGCCACATAATTCTCCGCGGTCTTTTCGTCCGCAAAGCTGGCATAGTTCAGGTATTTCTCCGGATAGACGATGCTGTCGTACCCGCTCGCCTCCGCGGCCTCCATAAGCTCCTTCGTGTAATCCGTCGCATTGCACTTCAGAATGTCCGGCCTGCGCCCCAGAAGCTCATCGTACACGAGCTGTGCGCGGCAAAAATCCGCGACCAACTCCTCCTGACCCATCGTCTCCATATGGGTCGTGCCGTAGAGCGTATAGCTCTCCAGGTCATGTCCGGCGCCGATAATATGCTCCGCGTTGGACAGATCCTCGCTCACATCCACCGCGGGCAGGAAAAAAGTCGCCTGCATATCGTGCTCGTCCAGATACTCCAGAATCTGGTCGATCACAAGAGAATCCGCCACGCCCTCGAAGCAGACCGCCACCTTCTTGTCCACAGTATTGATGTCTGTGATGACCTGGGGCGTCTCCGGATTCTCCGCCAGCTTTTTTTCGGCCGCCTCGATCTCCGCGTCCGCCGAGTAATCCGTCGGTTCCTCCTCCTGTGCGGGAGCCGCCTTCGGATTCATGATCAGCCATATCCTGCTTCCCGCGGACAAGCCTATGGCTGCCGCGAGGACAAAAGCCGCGGCCAGCGCACGCTTTTTCCCTCTTCCCGTCATTCCCTGATTCCTTCCCCTATGTACAACAAAATATTGATCTTCGTTCCCTTTTACTATGTTCTATTACAGCATATTTATCCGGGCTTGTCAAAGCAGCCCGGACGGACTCACCAGACTTTCCACGGCGCCTGCCCGCTGTCCCAGAGTTCCTCCAGATACGCCCTGTCCCGCATCGTGTCCATCGGCGACCAGAAACCCGCATGTCTGTACGCGGCCATCTCTCCCGCCGCGGCCAGTTTCTCAAACGGCCCGGCCTCCAGCATTTCGCTGCCGTCGCCGAGATAGTCGAACACGGCTCTGTTCATCACCATAAAGCCCGCGTTGACCCAGGCGGAATCGGTTCTGTCCTTCTCCTTGAAACCGCGCACCCGATTCTGTTCGTCGATCTGCAGCGCGCCGAACCGCCCCGGCGGCTGCGTCGTCGTGACGGTCACGATCTTGCCGCTCTTATGATGAAAATCAAGCAGCGCCCGGATATCCACATCCGAGACGCCATCTCCGTATGTCAGGAAAAACTCCTCATCGTCTCCTATGTAGTCCTTGATCTTCAGAATACGTCCGGCCGTGAGCGTATTCAGACCCGTGTTGGCCAGCGTCACCCTCCAGGGCTCCGCGCAGAATTCATGGAAGACCGTCTCTCTGTCCATAAGCCGAAAGGTACTGTCGGACTGATTGACATAGTAGTGTATGAAATACTTTTTGATCATCTGTCCCTTATACCCGCAGCAGATGACAAATTCACGGACGTCATAGTGCGAGTACAGCTTCATGATATGCCACAGGATGGGTCTGTCCCCTATCTCAATCATCGGCTTCGGCCTAAGCTGCGTCTCCTCGCTGATGCGCGTGCCCTTGCCGCCCGCCAGTATCACCGCCTTCATATATCCTTCACCTGACCTTTGATCCAGGGTGCCATACCGGCATTCCACAATCTCTCCGCATCGCTCAAGTCCCGCTTGGTCTCCACCGCAAGCCAGTAACCGCTATGCCTGTACGCCGCGATCTGGTCCTTTTCGCACAGCCGTATAAACGGCGCCTGTTCCAGCTCGCAGTCCCCTGTAAGAAATTTGAAAATCTCCGGGGAAAAGACATAACAGTCCCCGTTGGCCCACGCGTTGTCGTGCTCTGCATCCCAGGAATTCCCGTAGCGGAAATGCCCTTCCTCGTCAAGCGGCAAAAGCTTCTCACGCCCCGACGGCTTAACCATGACGACGGTGGCGATCTTCTTTTCCTGCCTGTGAAACGCGGCCAACTCAGACGCGTCGATATCCGACAGACAGTCTCCGTAGGCCACAATAAAATCGCCGTCAACATACTTCTCAATCATACTGACCCGCTGGGCGGTAGCGGAAAACAGCCCGGTATCCACCACCGTCACCTTCCAATCCTCCGTCCTGTTCTTGTGAATCTCCACGGTATTGTTCTGCAGGTCCACGGTGATGTCCGACTCATACACATAGAAATCCATGAAGTACTCTTTGATCTTGTCCACCTTATATCCGCCGCACACGATAAACTCGGTCAGCCCATACTGTGAAAAATGCTTCATGATATGCCACAGCAGCGGCTTGCCGCCGATATCCACCATCGGCTTCGGGATCCCCTCCGCCTCATTGCTGATCGAACTCTGCATACCGCCCGCCAAAATAACTACTTTCATACGCCACCCGCACCTGTCATCAATCTATTTTTCCTTCCGCGCTACCGCCCGGCAGTCTCCGGCCATCTGAGCAGATACACCTGATCGTTGGGGATCCGCGCGGTCTCCCGGTAGGGCCATGACGCCGACTCAAACAGGACGTACAGCCCGTTTGCGGACATGTCGATCTGCTCTATGCCCTCCGGCATCACCCAGGTTTCTTCCGGTTGTGTGTAGGCGTCCTGTTCCTCCGAATAGTCAAACCGAAGCAGCGCGGAATCCTCCGTCTGGTATCCCTGACTCAACAGCATATACCTTGTCTGCGTCTCCTCCTCCCACGCGAAGGTGATTCCCTGTATCCTCGGCGGAATCTCCGCCTCCGCAAGAAGCGTCGTCTGCAGATCGTCCGACACCGCATAACGTCTCAGTCTGCCGTTATCCCCGTCCACATAGGAACCCACGAAAAGCTCCCCGTGATCGTATGTCAGAAAAGACGCCACTTTCGAGCCGCTGTGATTGGTCAGGCCCGCGTCAAACGCCGCCCTGATCTCTCCGTGGTACCCGCCGCCCGTGATCTCGCCCCAATCGAGGGCGTACACCATGCCGTCCGGACCCGTCACCCACAGAAGATTCCTCTCCTCATCCCAGGCGATGCCGCCCGTGTGCGCCTTAAACCCGAGATCCACGATCTCTGACAGCTGCCCGTTCCCGTTCAGCAGATACAGGATACTGTCATTCTCCCCCGATCTGCTGTAGGCGGACACGGCGATATACGAACCGGCTTTCACAAGCCCCTGCACCACCATATCCCGGCACATGTCAGGCAGATCATTCCCGTACAGCCCCGGCAGCGCAAAGGAATTCTCATAATAATCCGTCAGGCATTCGTACTCCGGATGCACGAGAACTCTCGCCAGACCCGCCCTGTTCGTGACGACACCGTCCGCTCCCATCCGCTCTGCGATACCGATCTGCGCCGGCGTCTCCAGCGTCCACACAAACGCCCTGCCGCCCGCCTCGTGAATCGCCCGCACCAGTTCGGCGGAGACGCTCTCCACATACAGGCCGTAGAATTCCGCCGGATATTCCCGCGGCAGTGAAACAGCGCCGGAAGATGTGATATACAGCGTGGGGACACCGGGATCCGCCGCCTTGATCTCACGCAGATAATCGTACTGGAAGGAGGCGAAGATGCATCGCTCCTTCATGCCGCACGCTTCGGCGATCTGAAGCGTCTGTTCGATATAGCCGTCCCGGTCGCCGATATCTTTCAGCTCCAGGTACACATTGCACGACGAAGCCCGGATCAGTTCCAGGGTTTCCTGCAGGGTCGGGATTTTCTCTCCGTCCACAGTCAGCTGCGACAGCTGTTCGTAAGTGCTGTCCACAATCGTGCCCTCGCTCCCCGTCAGGCGCGACAAATCGCCGTCGTGGAACACCACGATCACGCCGTCTGAAGTCATCTGCACATCCAGCTCTATATAGTCCGCGCCGATATCGATGGCGCCCGCAAAAGCCGCCAGCGTGTTCTCCGGATAGACCGCCGAGTATCCTCTGTGCGCGATCACACGCATGGTATCAAAATCCTGCTCTATGGGAATCAAGGGATACGCCGTCTGTTCCTGCGCCTGTTCCTCCTGCTCCGGTTCCTGCTCCGTCTCCCTGTGCGCATAGCGATACCCCGCCAGACTCACGATGAGGCCCCACGCCAGAAATGCCGCAAGATACACTATACCCAGCCGTTTCCTCCTGTCAGCCGAAGCCTGCTCCCAGCGCACGCACAGGAACGGATAGACCGCCATGACAAAGACGGCCAGCACAAAGGAGGCGAAGAATCCCGCATATTTCTCCCTGCCGATGCAGGCGAAAAACGTCTGCATGGTCTGCAGCAGAAACAGCGCGCACACCGCTCCCGGCAGGAAGCGCCTGAGCCCGTGCCGCCAGTCTCCGCACACCTGAAACTTCACACAGCGTCTCTCCAAAAGCCATCCGATCATCAGGCCCATCCCCGCGCCGGCATTCGAGATACACCCCACCTTCAGCATCGGCAGGAAACACACAAGGCACCCCGCCGCACACAGCACGACATCACGGCCAGGCGCCCTGTCCGCCCACCGCAGCGCTTTTCCAAGCAGTGGGATAAGCAGAACGCCGATCAGCAGCGAAACCGCCACATCCTGCGGGGTATGCACGCCCAGAAAATTGCGGGAGAATCCCACCGCCAGCACGACCAGCCAACAAAATACAGCCGGTGCCTTCTCTTTCCGGTATCCGGACACCGCCCCGACGCTTCCCCAGACAGCCGCGGCCCGCGCGGTATGTCCGCTGGGGAACGAGTATCCTCCCGCGCCGGCGAGCGCCTCCTCCACAGGCACAATCCGCTCGTCCCGGACCCACGGGCGCTCCACCCTGCAAACATTCTTGAGAAATGTGTTGTATGTGCAGGCGACCGACATGTGAAAGGCCGCCAGCTGTCCTGCCGCCTTGTCCACACACCAGTAGACCCACGCCAGCAGAAGCCAGGTCAGCACAGGCTCCCCGAATGCCGTCACCGTCAGGGCAATTCCGCTAAAAATCCCGCCGGTCGCCTCCCGCACTCTTTGCAAAAATATCAGATATGAAATATCCACGTCAGCGGCCTGCTCCTTTCCCGCCCTTTACCAGAGCTTGATATCCGCATTAAAATAGTGCGAGGGTTTCCTGACAGAAAGTCTGGGGAACTGCATATAATTTCCGTAGCCCATAGAAGTCAGCACGCCGTCGTAATCTGCCGGAACCATCACCTCAAAGTCGCGGAACGGCTTCCATATGCCATCCTGGAAATACACTTTTTTCAATCTGCGCTGAATGTAGAAAATAATCAGATTCGCTATGCAGTAATCTTCGCACTCTTCTTTCGCGGCGTACTGGCTGACCCGGTCATACAGAGACGTCAGCAGCTTACAGGGCAGACAGCGCCCAATCTTATGCGCGAGTTTGAGCAGACCAATCTGCGGCGCGGACAGCCTTCTCTCGTATTCCCTGTAGTCCAGCCGCCCTCTGTGTCCCATACACAGGACGTACAGAACCTTTAACTTGTTCATGGCCGCCAGATGTTTCCGCTCGCTCTTGCTGGCGTTATCCAGAATATAGATATCGATCCAGAGCCTGCCGTCCATATCAGCCGCCGCTTTGCCCTTCACATTTTGCCAGAGCTTTACCGGGAATTTCTCTCCCCGCAGATAGAACAGTCTCGGAAAGAAATCCAGAAACGCGCCGTTTCCGAGTTCGTCATAATGCAGAAACATAAATTCCTCATTGTGCCATTCCTCGTGCGCGACCTTTTTCAGCTTCTCATAATCTTCCCGCGGCATGGCCAGATCGATATCATCGTCCCACGGGATGACGTCCCGGTGCCTGACCACGCCGATCAGTGTTCCGCATATCATATAATACCGAAGACCGTATTTTTTGCACACTCTGGTGAACTCCCGCAGGAGCAGCGCCAGAACGTCCTGCGCCCTGTCTATATAATCCATCTCCGCCGCATACGCCAGCGCGAACTCCTCGATCAGAGCCGCCTCATGACAGGCACGCAGAGGGCGGTAGTTGTGCAGCCCTGCCGCTGAAAGCTGCCGCATGGTTTCCCGATATTCCCCGTCGCAGACGACGACAAAAACCTCACCGTCCCGCTCGGCGCGCAGCGCGTCCGGAGCCTTGATCTCCACTCCCGCCTTCCGCGTGTTCCAATTTGCCTCCGCAGTGTCCACCGCGTAGGCCGGCGCATATCCGTCGCCGTAATGCTCCATATAGTAATCGAAGCCTTCACCCGCACCGAAGAGTACGATCTTCTGATCCGGCGGCACGTTGTTTAACGCCAGCCGCACCGCGTCCCGCGCGGGAGAGACAGGCTCTGTCCTGTCCTCCGGCATGAGGGGACAAAAATCGATGCCCTCCGCCTCCATAAAGGCTCTGTCCTCCTCAAAAGCGCCGCCGTACTCCGTGCCGTAAAAGCAGACATCATATGGCACTTCCTCATAGATCTGCCGCTTGCCGAGTTTCGTCACATCAAGGATGACAACCTCGTCCACCCACTTACAGTCCAGCCAGAGTCTGCGCAGATCCTCCGCGCAGTACACGCTGTCGCCGAAAAGGCGCGCCATAATATACTCGTCAGGAATGCCGAGCACAAACCGCTCGCATTTCTCCGCGCACGCTCTCATGCGCAAATAGACATCCTTATCAAAAAAATCGCCCAATATCCCGCAATAACCCAGTTTATATTTTTTCTCCATACAGCAGTCTATTCCTCTTTGTCGGTCTGTTTGTTCTCCACCTCAGCCTGAAGCTGTTCATAGGTCACTCTCTCGATACCGCCCTTGTCGACGCGGTAAATGATATCGCAGTTGCGCACGGTGGTGATGCGGTGCGCAATGATGATCATCGTCTTGCGGCCAAGCAGCAGATGCTCGATGGACTCCATGACGGCCTTCTCCGTCTCGTTGTCCAGTGCGGAGGTCGCCTCGTCGAGCACCAGAATCTCCGGGCCGGAATACAGCGCTCTGGCGATGCCGATCCTCTGTCTCTGCCCGCCGGAGAGGCGCACGCCGCGCTCGCCGATCTTTGTGTCCAAACCATCCGGCAGACTCTGCACAAACTCCTTCAGCTGCGCCTGCTCCAATGCCGCCCACACCTGGTCGTCTCCGCTCTCGTCCACCGTGAGGCCGAACGCCACATTGTTGCGTATCGTATCGTCGGACAGGAAAATGCTCTGCGGGATATAGCCCAGCTTGCCCGCCCATTCCGCCTCATGCATTCTGATATCCTGTCCGTCGCACAGAATACGTCCCTGCGTCAGCTCCAGAATGCCTAAGAAGACGTCGGCCAGCGTCGTCTTGCCCGCGCCGGAAGGTCCCACAAGGGCTACGGACTGCCCCTTCCGGATCGTCATATTCACGCCTGCCAGCACCTCCGTCTCCGTATTTGGATAGGTATAGTGAATGTTCTCCAGGCGCACTTCCCGCTCAAAGGTAAACGTTCCCTCCCTTTTTCCCTGCTCCTGCATCAGCCCGCGCCGGTACTTGTGCTCCTCACTGATCTTCAGGTCCTCATACACCTTGTCCATAAACGGATAGCCGAAAATGATCTGATTGATACAGCCGTTCACGACACTGATGCGCGGGAACAGGCGAAACAGCGCCATGGCGAACACCGACAGCTTGGGCAGGAAGGTCGACATGTCGGCGCCGCTCTGCACTCGCAGCGCAATCAGCAGAAGAAGCGCAATCACGCAGAAGACCTCCAGCACAAGATGAGGGATCTGATTCAGAAAGGAAAAGATTTTCTGTACCCTCGTAAAGGAGCCGTAATATCCCGCATACTGTTCCACAAAATAATTCTCACGGTTTAAGATCTTGATCTCCTTGATGCCGCCGAAAGCCTGCATCAGCCACTGCGACATCTTGCCCTGGCACTCCTGCGTCTCCCGGCCGTAACGAAGCGCCCGCGCCTTGTTCCAGCGCACAAAAAGAGTCACGAACAACACCATGATCCCGACCATGCTGATCGAGAGAAGGAAGTCCGTGTACAGCAGATACAGCCCAAAGATCAGAATCATGATGCAGCTGGAAAACATGATCAGACACTGCATCACCAGCTGGAAGAAATTCGTCACATCCACGCCAACGCCGCGCATCAGCACCGCTGAATTTTTCTCCAGGAAAAAAGAATAAGGCTCCGCCATATAACTCTGCATCAGACGGACGCCGATCTCTCTCTGATTATCGTAGACAAACGCGTTCCGCGCATAGTAAGCGTACGCGTTGAACAGATTCTTGAACACATACACGCCGATCAGCCCGATCGCCACCAGCAGGAAAAATTCATTGTCGCTCTGCACCCGGAACAACACATAGAAATAATGCAGTATCGCATTGCTCTGAATCATCTTTGGATTCAGCATAATCGCGATAAAGGGATAGATGGAGACCACGCCCGTAAGTTCCAGAAGCGCCTCCATCACCAGAATCAGAATCATGCCGATCAGCTGCTTCTTCTGTTTTCTGCTGAAAATATAGCTTGTCTTTTGATAGATATCCCGAAAATGACGCATCTGCCCCTAATCCTCTTCCGCCCTGTCCTCTTCCTCAAAATTCAGCCGCCGCTCCTCCACCACCAACGGCCGGTGGATCACGCGGGTATTGATGTTCAGAATATACTCGCCGATCAGTCCAATAAAGAAAAGCTGCAGGGAGCCCAGCACATACACACCTATGAGCAGCGGCGCGCTTCCCATCTGAAAGCTGTTCCAATGGACAAGCTTCAGCACCAGATAGACCAGCGCGATCAGCATACTGACGCCGGACGACAGGAAACCAATCCACGTGGCCAATCTGAGGCCCACCTTGGTATAGGAGGTCACACTCAGCATCGCGGCGTCGTACAGCGTCAGGAAATTGTTGTGGGTTTTGCCCGCTCTGCGCTTCGGCTGCTCATAGGGAACATCCTTGCGGTCAAAACCGTGTCCGTACTCCGCCACGATCCCCCGCAGAAAAGGCGTCGGATCGTCCAGCCGCTTCAGAATGTCGATGAACGTCTTGTCATACAGGCCAAACCCCGTAAAGTGCTCTATCATCTCCGTCGCCGACATATGGCGTACCGCCTTGTAATACACAGACCGCAGGAAATACAGAATGGGATTTTCCCTGCTGGAGGTCTTGATCCCGCACACAATCCTGTGTCCCTGTTCCCACTCACGCACAAAAACGGGGATCATCTCCACCGGATCCTGAAAATCGCAGCACATGCTGACCGTGCAGTCGCCCGTCGTCTGGCACATGCCGTAAAAGGGCGAATTGAACTGTCCGAAATTGGTCGCGTTGAAGATGGCCTTGATCCTCTTATCGCCGGCGCACATAGCCTCCAGCCTGTCCCGCGTTCCGTCCTTGGAACAGTTATCGATGAACAGGATCTCATAATCATACTGCGGCAGAGATTTCTGAAACACCTCCTCCACCGCTTTCGCGATCGGTTCCACGTTTTCCACTTCATTGTAGCACGGAATCAGCACACTGATTTTTTTCATGGCACATCTCTCTTTTTCTGCGAACTTAGCATTATTATATTACACATGCGATAAATTAACAATTATATATCCTGTGGAATTTGATTGTCTCCAAAATCCCTTCCCGGAACGCCGTCTCCGGCACGTACCCCAGATCCTCTCGCAGCGGCTCCACATCAGCCTCCAGATGCATCACCTGCCCGGCCGCGTACGGAACGTCGCCTATGCCGAGCGGCCCGGCCGCCCCAAGCGCCTCCGCCACGTCTTCTATATACTCCCGCAGCGGTCTCGCCCGGCCGCTGCCGACGACATACGTCCCGCCGTCCCGCCCTTTCTCCGCGAGCAGGAAGAAAATATCGGCGGCGTCACCGGCGTAGAGATAATCCCACAGCTGTTCACCCTTCGTAAAATGCGTCGGTTCCCCCGCAAGGATATTTCGTATCGCGGAGGAGATCATGGTATTCTCGCCGTTCCCCGGACCGTACACGCTCAGAATTCTGGTCCAGATATGGCGCATTCCCAGCCGGGCGCACAGCTGCCTGCTCATCTGCCCCGCGCAGAGCTTCGCCATCCCGTAGCCGTTCTCCGGCATCGTCGGCGTATCCGCCCTGAGCACGCCCTCATACCTGCCGTACTCCGCCTGCGATCCGGCGCCGATGAATGCGCCGCAGCCGCTTCGATGCGCCAGCCGCACCGCCTCCAGCGTATACCGTATATTGTCAACCTGCCGGTTCAGATCGTTGCGGGCGTCCCCGAAGGTTCCGCCCCAGGCGAAATGATAGAACGCATCCCATTTCCCGTCCGGCAGCACAATGTCCGCATATTCCTCCTGATCAGCCTCTAGGATTCGCAGTTTCGGATGCTTCGGCATACGGCTCACTCTCTTCGAGCCGCGGTGCACCACCGCCAGCACTTCCACGTCTTCCCGCAGCAGCTTTTCGATTAACGCAGTCCCGATCGCCCCCGTCGGCCCCGTGATCACCGCCCGTCTCATAACTCCAGCGCGCTCCTTTTCACCTGTTCATACTCCTCCCGCGGCAAAAACGGAAACATGTCGTCGATCTCCGGGGAGACGATACTGCCGTCCGGCAATACCTTGGAGGAGAGCTTGGGCTCAAAGTTCTGCCCTTCGTCCAATAGCACCTCGCACAGGGCGGGACCTTCCACCGCAAGCATCTCCCGCACCGTCCGGCCGGCCGCGGCCGCGTCGTCAATCCTGTAGTATCTGACGCCGTACGCGCAGGCAATCTTCTCCAGATCCGGAAAACTGATGCCGTTGTCCGCGGACACGCCCACGAGAGGCGGCTCAAACAGATTCGTCTGGGTCTGCCGTATCGAGTGATACCCGTTATTGTTCAGTATCACAATCTTCAGATTCAGGTGATGGTGCACCACCGTCTGCAACTCCTGTATATTCATCTGGAAGCTGCCGTCCCCGTCGATGCAGACCACCCTCCTGCCGTGCAGGGCGATGCAGCAGCCGATTGCGGCCGGAAAGCCGTAGCCCATGGCCGCGCAGCCGGAATTGGTAAACAGGCGCTGTCCCTTCTTGATCCGCATTGTCTGGAAAGTCACTACGCAGGCGCTGCCGTTGCCGCAGATCACCGTCTCGTCCTCCGCCGCCTCCCCGCTGAATGCGTCGATAAAGACATAGGGATTGACCGGCGTGCTGCGCTCACGGTAAGCGGGCAGCACGGCGGGGTACTTCGCGTTGATATCGCGGCACCACGAAAGCCACCTCTCATGTCCCGCCAGAGGCGCATCCAACTGCGCGATGACAGACCGCAGGACGTCCTTCACGTCCGCGTGGATCCTGTCGTCGATCGCGATCGTGGGCTTGCGAAGCTCCGCCTCGTCAATATCCACCATGATCTTATAGGCGCCGTGCGCAAACTCCTTATAGTTGTAGCTGATCATCCGGATATTCATGCGGCAGCCCAGCACCAGCAGCAGATCACAGCTCTGCACCACAAAATTCCCGCCGCGCGTCCCCACGCTCCCAGGCCTGCCGCAGTACAGCGGATGCTCGTCCGGCAGCAGGTCATGCGCGTTCCAGGCTGTGAGCACCGGAATATTCAGAAGTCTCACCGCCTCCTGGAACTCCTCGTACGCCCCCGCCAGACGAATCGCCGTCCCCGCCAGGATGACGGGGCGCTTCGCCGCTTTTATCCTCGCGATAATATCCTTTGTCCTGGCGGTATCATAGACCGGATGCTCCGCCTCCTCCGCCTCGGCGCTGTCGAACCCCTGAAGGTCGTCCGTCTCGATCTGCGCCGCCTGCACGTCCAGCGGAATATCGAGCCACACCGGCCCTTTTCTCCCGTTCATACACAGATACCAGGCCTTCTCCAGATGATAACGGATCTCTTCCGGCGCCGTCACCATCACGGCATACTTCGTCATGGTCTTCACGCAGTCGACGATCTGAAATTCCTGATCTCCCAGCTGTCTCACGGGCACATCGGTGGACCATGTCGTCGTCTCCCGCTTCACCTGCCCCGATATGACAAACATAGGTATGGAATCCTGGTACGCTCCCAGCACGCCCGTGATGGCGTTCGTTCCGCCGGGGCCGCTGGTCACACAGACCGCCGCCACCCGCCCCGTCAGGCGGGCATACCCCTCCGCCGCGATGGCGCAGGCCTGCTCGTGATGATTGTAGATGCAGCGCAGGGCGGGATGGTGTCCAAACGCGTCGTTCAGGTGCATGGCGCCCCCGCCCGTGATCGTAAAGACATGCTCTACCTGCTTCGCCGCCAGAAAATCCGCGATATATTTTGAAAGCTTCATTTTCATAGATTATCCCTCCAAAAGCCCCTTTTTCTTCACCGTTCACCGCTGTAAGCCCAGAATCAGGTCGCCCAGCTCCTTCGCCGTGGCCGCGCAGCCCGCGCAGCCCTGCAGCGCCTCCTCCGACCTGTCGCGAAAGCCGAAGCCGTACAGAACGCCGATAAAATCCACGCCCGCCTGCTTCGCTCCCAGGCTGTCGTTGACCGTATCGCCGACCATAACGGCGGCTCTGACATTCAGCGGCTGCCCTCTGTCCGGCAGCTGCAGGCATTTCTGTATGATGTCCGCCTTCTTCAGCCTGTTTTCATGATCCGCCCCGTATATGGCTGTCATGTAGCGGTCGAAGCCGAAGTGCCTCATGATATCCACCGCATAGTCCTCGCGCTTGTATGTGGCCACCGCCAGCATGATGCCCGCATCCTTAATCCTCCTACAGGTGTCAAAAATATCCGGATACGGCACGGCCTTGTAAAGTTCCCGTTCCTTATAGCGGTCACGGAAGATACCCGCAATCTCCTGCAGTCTCCCGGTGTCCTCTATCCCATATGCACTGCGAAAGGACTCTTGGATCGGCGGCCCGATAAAGGTCTTAAGCCGCTCCTCGGAAAGCGGCGCGAAACCGCATACATCTATCGTATACCGCGCCGCGTTCAGAACGCCCTCCGTAGTGTCCAACAATGTCCCGTCCAAATCAAAAATGACCAGTCTGCAGCCCGCCATATCCCTTCACATCTCCAAGCTTCCGTTATAGTGTGTCTTCGTCAGGAACGCATAGGGCGTTCTCATGTGCAGTCTCTCCAGACTGCTTATGACATCCGCGTTGATCTCCGCCGCCTTCTCCCTGCTGAATACGTGTTCCATATTAGGATTGACATAGTTGGCGCTCTCCGATTTCTCATAGCCGTCGAAGCCCGCCAGAACAATTCTCCGAACGTCTGTCGCATCCAATAGCTTCATCAGCATAATCATGGGATTGTCCACAATGAGAGCTTCCTCGTCTATCAGCCGGCCATAGCTGAACAGATAGGTGAACGCCCCGTCCGCCCCGGTGATATTGGACGTCGCCATCAGTTTCACGGACGCCGGCAGACCGCTCAGCTGTGACGCCAGCTGTGTATACCGCTTCGCGTTGCTGATAAAAATATAGTCCGCCGCGCCGATATCCGGAATAAAATTGATCGCGACGGTGACCGGCCGGTTATCGGCAATATACTCTTTTATCATTTCCCTGTGCGTCTCTATGCTCCGGCCGGGTCCCAGCAGAAGAATCTCCCTGCCCGCAAGATCTCTCGCAATATTGGCGACAGCCTCCGCGTCGTCGCAGACGATCTGCTGATATTCCACATACAGATTCTCGATCAGCTTCGCGTCATAATTGAGCTTTTTCTCATCCGGGATTTTTCTTAAGATCTCCCCTATCGCCTTCGCCGGAAGCTTTTTCTTGTCCAGAAGATAAGACACGTAATTGGGGTGACAGTCGTTGGACGCCGACAGGAAAAATTTGTAGGAATAGCCCCAGGGGATCTGCCTGTACAGATCGAGAACCGTGACATCTATCGCTTCCAGAAGATGATAGATCCGATATCTGTCTTCCTCCCTGTTGTTCAGATAGTCCGCCAGAAGCTCGATCGGCGTATTGCCGGCGCTCTTGCCCATACCGTAGAGAGAGCCGTCTATGATGAGCGGGCGTTCTATCTCCTGCTCCATCAGCTCGATGCAGTTGGCATAACCCAGCTGAAAATTGTTGTGACTGTGATATCCGATCCCGATGCTTTCCTTGAGATGTTCGTCGGCGAAAGTAAAATAATGAATCAGCTGCCTTCTGTGCAGCAACCCGTATGTGTCGACCAGAGAGAACGCGTACGGTTCCAGGTCATTGACAAGATTGATCAGATCCGCCATCTCCTCGTCGCTGTAGCTCGTGATGGAGACGGCCTGCACGAACACCCTATACCCCAGCGCTTTGATCTGCGCGCAGAAAGCGAGCGCCTCTCTGCGTTTCTCCTTCTTGAAAATGACCCGAATACCGTCCATAAAGCTCTGTGAACAGGGCTTGACGTGCTCTATCCCGCAGGTTCCGTAATCTATCATACCCACAATCATGGAACCGCCCTTGTCGAGATCCCCATATACCGCGTCGAGCGACGCGCTGTCTGGCTGAATGGTGTGATCCGCATCGGCGCTTCTGCGCTCATCCATGAAACCGATCTCTATGATATCGATCCCCGCGCCGGACAGATGCTTAAAAATACTGACGATATTGTCATGTCCAAAATCCCAGTCATTCAGATATCCCCCGTCGCGAAGCGTACAATCCAACAGTTTGACGGATCCCATAGCGTCCCCTCCGACCATAGCCGTGCCGGGTTCGGCACGGCTGGCTTATTGTTCTCGGAAACATTTTACCATATTTATAAAAGAGGGGCAACCAAGTACGTCCGTATACTATTCGAAAACCGGCGAGGCGGCCGTCTCATCGGGCGTCTGAAGCTCCGCATAGGTGCGGCGGATCAGAAACAGAGCGATCAGAAATGTCAGAAAATCAGATACCGGCATGGAGTACAGCACCCCGTCCAGTCCCCAGAACAGCGGAAACAAAAGGGCAAAGCCCACGCCGAAGACAATCTCCCGCACCATGGAGAGCGCAGTCGACTCCGCCGCTTTGCCGAGCGCCTGCAGGAAGATAAAGCAGGCTTTGTTGACACAGGCGAACACGATCATACACAGATAGATGCGAAACGCCCGGAGCGCAAAATCTGTATAATACGCGCTCTCGTTGGCAGCGCCGAAGATCGCGATGAGCCGCCCCGGCAAAAGTTCCACGACAAGAAGCGCCAGCGCGCCGACGGACGCCTCGGCCGCCAGAAGCATGGAAAACAGACTTTTGACGCGATACTTCAGACCAGCGCCCATATTGTAGCCCGCAACGGGGATGCAGCCCGCCGCCATGCCGACGACCACAGAGATGACGATCTGGAAAAATTTCATCACAATCCCCACCACCGCCATCGGAATCTGCGCATACTCTTCCTGTCCGAAAACCGGATCCAGCGCGCCATAGCGGCGGATCATATTGTTGATGGCCGCCATCGCCGCCACTAAGGACAGCTGCGACAGCAGGCTCGTGAGTCCAAGCGTCAGCGTTTTGCCCGCGATCCGCCGATCCATGCGGAAATCACCGCCCGCCGGCCTGACTAACCTCATGCGCCGCAGATACCCGAGCGCCAGAGCCGCCGTAGCGATCTGCCCGATCACGGTGGCGACGGCCGCGCCCGTCATCCCCCATCTGCACCCGAAGATCAGAATCGGATCCAGAATGATATTGATCACCGCGCCGGACAGCGTGGACGCCATCGCAAATTTGGGCGAGCCGTCCGCGCGGATAATCGGATTCATCGCCTGCCCGAACATGTAGAAAGGTATGCCGAGAGAAATCCAGAAAAAATACTCCTCGGAATACCGGAAAGTCTCCGCGTTGACCGTGCCGCCGAACACCGTGATGATCGGCTTTGCAAAAATCAGATAGACCGCGCAGAGCGCAGCGCCGCTTACCAGTATCATGACAACCGAATTGCCGACGCTCCTCTTCGCGCAGTCAAGCTCCTTTTTGCCGAGACTCAGACTGACATAGGCGCAGCAGCCGTCCCCGATCATGACAGCGATCGCCAGGGCGATCACCGTGAGCGGAAATACCACCGTGTTGGCGGCATTGCCGTAGGAACCGAGGTAGTCGGCATTGGCGATAAAGATCTGATCCACAATGTTATAGAGCGCGCCCACCAGCAGTGAAATGATGCAGGGAACCGCATAGCGTCCCATAAGTCTGCCGACAGGCTCGCTCCCCAGAAATTGATTTGTCTCCGTTTCCATTTTAATTGTCTTCTCCTTTCCGAATACATAACGAGTTGAAACACGCTTTGCGACATTGCACGCGTAAAAAAAATAGCGTGCACCCCGGCGTTGGCTGGACTTACGCCGCCGGGCTGCACGCTATATTTTTATTATACTCGCAAAAACCATTTGCGATATGGGCGGTTTAGACAAAAAATCCGCCCATATTCATTGGTAAAACTGCCGGTACTCCGCGCGCCGGCCGCTTACTTCTGCGCGATCTTATGGACGTCCGCCTCCAGCGCTTTCCTGCGGCGGTGTTCGTGCGCGATCTCCTCCTGTATCTCGTCAATGCGCCTGAAGATATCGAGAATGACCTCCTGCTCGTTCTCGGGCTGCGCAGGGTTCTGCTCCTTCTCTCTATTCTCGATATCCCTGCGAAAGAGCGTCTTGAAGATCACCCGCACGAGCGGCTGGATAAAGAACAACTGCGTGAAAAACGCGAACGGGAAATTCAGGCAGACCAGCTTCAGCCAGTTGGCGAGCAGCGTGAAGATATCGAATCCCATATAATACGGATAATACAGGAACGCCGCAATGAAGCTCATCGCCGGACACATAATGCCCACCGTGGCGCAGATGATCGCCGTCTCGAAGATCATCGGATGGTTCTTCGCGGGATTGAACACCCGGCACGCCAGCCGGAATGAAGCCGGACTCCCGACCAGATTTTCCAGCAGATAGGCGAAGCAGAACTCGATCAGTATGCACGCCCAGATCGGCACATAGACGGCGCACATGTAGATACCGCCCTGTCTGTTCAGCGCCTCGATGACGCTCGTGGTCCCGTTCAGTTCCATCAGCGTCGTGCCGTTGACCACATACAGGCTGTAGAACACATAGGCGTGCACGGTGATCACAACCGTGATCAGCGCAAATATCATTCTCTGAAATTGATTTCTTGGCATAATTCTTTCCTCCCGTTTTGCACAAAAAAACACACGCAGACGCCCGTCCGTGTATACATACTCTGTGATCAGATTTACGTGCCGGGCACTACATGTGTCATTATGCGTATATTTATTTTTTCCGAAACTCAGAATAGCACATTCGCGCGCAAAAATGCAAGCAGAGATTTTCTCTTCTCAAAACCCGCTTTCGTCCTCCGCCTTCCAGCCGGCATCGTAATATATGCTGCTGATCACTTCCCCCTGCTGCCCCAGAATCAGGATCTGCGCCTCGGCGTTATAGTGTTCCTCCATATCCAAAAGATTGTTTTCATAATCTCCGTTGACATACACGGCGCCGAAATCGTGAAGACCGATGTAAGTCGTTCTCCCGAGTAGCGTATCAAAATCCTCGGGCTGCGCCTCCCCGCCAAACTCATAATTGACCGTGCCGCCACCGTTTCTCCCGGAGGCGTCGCGCACCAGCAGATACGGACCGTTCGCCGCAAGCGCCTCCTCGATCACATCCGAACCGGTCATCTGCCTGATGAATCGTCTTGTCAGCGAATCGTGCAGCGCCTTGGAATCCCCCTTAAAAAAGATCACCGCGCTGGCGTTGATATTCTGAATCGCCCCGAGCTGCGCATACAGATCCGCGTCATCGCAGAGGCGTTCTATCTCATCGCTCTGCCAGCTCTCCACCCGCTCTTGCCAGGCTCCGTAATCCGCATCCTGCCTGTGGTCCGGCAGCATACAGGTATCCCGCAGCACGCCGCCGATATAGGACGTCACCTTGCGCATACCGTTCACATTCAGATGCGTCTCATCACTCATATCCGTATAGTAATCGACCAGTGTCTGCGTCTCGTGAGGCAGAAAATTTAAAAAGGGGATTCCCCGCTCCTCCGCAAGCTCCGCGCCCGTGTTGACCGCCTGTCTGTCCGTATCCCAGGAGCTCGTCATCGGCAGGAATGTAAGCACCACGCGGATGCCTCTCTCATCACAGACAGACAATATCTTTTTCAGATAAGTCAGACTCACGGTTTCCCCCGGAAGCGTCTGCGCGGTATCATCCGCCTGCGAGATATTCGGATACCGAAAAAGCTCCCTTCTCGGCTCAGCCCCCAGAAGATAGCCGTTCGACTCCCGCTCTTCCGCTTCCTGAAAATCATCCTGCGAAAGCGAGGACCATCTGCCGTGATACAGGGTAAAATCCCACAGAAACTCCTTTCGGATTTCCCGGTCCTGAATCAGATCGTTCACCGCCGCGATCTTGGTCCGGCCCAGAGGCCATACATCCATATTGGTATGCAGCAGCGAGACGGAATTTCTGATCGCGTCCTCCGCCTCTGTCCCGTTCATGACATCCACATACTGATAGTCTCTGTCCAACGCCCACAGATCCACCACAACGCAGTCCGGCGTGCAGTAATCCAGCGCGTTCATAAGCGTCCAGTAGGACTCCGTCAGCATGCCGCCCGATTTTCCCATGTTGTAAGAGGTTATTCCGTACTCGCTGTAGAGCTGGACCGGGTTGATCCCGTTCAGCGTATGGGAAGAGCCCAGAAACAAAACGTCAATCTGATCGGAGAGCTCCATAAAATCATGATACTTATTCAGGCTGTCCTTTCTCTCCACAAAATGCGCCGCACCGCAGACAAGCAGAACCGCCAGGATCCAAAAAACCACTATCTTCAACGCTTTATAAAGCTTTTTCATCTGCCCTGTCCTTCCTTTCCGCACCTGCCTTAAAAGCGATAATAGATAAAGCTCGTACTGTCATATCCAGTCCCCCACATGCCGCACAAAACGATAAACAGAATTGCCGCCAGATAGACGGGCCAGCGGATCCACAGGCGCATGGAAGCAATCTTCTCCGACAGCCGTATTCCCCTCTCATCGAGCAGATCGACGATGCCTACCAGTGCAAGCCCACCAAACATAACCGCCACGTTGGCTCTGTCCAGTCCCAGCGTGCAGATCGTCCCGTCAAACAGTTCCCATACCTTGGGATGCACAAATCTGGAACAAATCTGCGCCACAGACGCAAGATCCGGCGCCTGAAAAAAGATCCACGCCAGATTCACGAGTCCAAATGTGAACAAGATCTTAACGATTCGGACACTCACCCGGCTTTGGTCCGCTCCGAAAAACGCCGCCGCCTTTTTGCGCACCCCGGAAAGCAGCGCCCCCACAACCTGGTAGAGCCCGTGCAGGCCGCCCCACACAATAAAAGTCCAACCGGCGCCGTGCCACAGACCGCTCAGCAGAAAGACAACCATGATATTCACATATTTCCTGACAATTCCCTTTCTGTTTCCGCCGAGCGGAATATAGACGTAATCCCTGAACCAGGAAGAGAGGGAAATATGCCATCTGCGCCAGAAATCCGGTATGCTCTCCGCCAGATACGGATTCTTAAAATTCTCCATCACCCGAATTCCCAGGCACTGCGCCATCCCCACCGCTATGTGAGAATATCCCGCAAAATCACAGTAGATCCGAAATGAGTACAGAACCGTGACGATCGCCATCAGCGCGCCTCCGTACTGCTCCGGCGAAGCGTACACAGTGTCCGTCAAAATCGCAATGCGGTCCGCCAGAACGAGTTTCATGAAAAAACCCCAGAGCATCCTGACGAAACCGTCCCTGATCCTGTCCGTGTCAAAGCGCACCCTCTCCAGAAAGGTGAGCGAAAACTGCGGCAGCATATTGCCGGCCCGCTCTATAGGGCCTGACAGTATCGTCGGAAAAAAGGATACAAACAGCGCATAGCGCACGATGTTTTTTTCCGGAGAGATCCGTCCGTAATACACGTCCATCAAATAACCGCAGGCCATGAACAGATAGAAGGAAATTCCCACTGGAAGAAGCAGGCTTTCGATTCTGCCTCCCGTCAGAAATCCCGCGTATTTAAAATAACCCAAAAGCACCAGATGAAACGCCCATAGAGCGATGCAGACACTCCTTCTGCCCGACCGGGTTTTCCCTCGATCGATGAGAAGCGCGCCCGCCCAGGAGACAAGCGTCGCCACGGCAAGCACCGCAAGATAGCGCAAATCCCTGCTCCCGTAGAACAGATATCCAGCCAAAAGCAGAAAGCCGCACCGCGCGCGGGCGGGCAGAATGTGAAAAACCACAACAACAATCGCAAAAAAGATTAAAAATTCTATAGAGACGATTTCCATCACAACCTCCTATGCTGTCGGCAGCAGATACAGATACAGAATACTTGTTCCCAATTCCACACGGACAGCACCGAAATTCTGCTCCAGGTCAGGCAGCGGCGACAGAAGCGCCGTCCGCTCCGCGCCTGCCTCAGAACCCAGCGCCCGCAGCTCCTCCCGGCCGTAAGTATCCGGGTCCAGCACCCTGACAGGCTGTCTCACATAGCCGTAGAAATTCTCGGCATAAGGGCGTTTTTCGTCAGGATAGTAGCAGATCTTTTCATATCCGTTCTCGTTCAGATAATCGGCTATCCGTATACTGTCCTCCTGCAGCGCCACGCCTTCCGTAACCTGGTTGGTATACATGGGAAGCTGCACGCAGTTGAGCAGCCACAGGACCATAATCCCACCGATGCACAACGCCGCCAGCACCCTTTCTCCCGTCTGCCTCCTCTTTCGGTATATACACAACAGACCGGCCGTTCCGACAGCCAGGGCGGCCAGCAGAATCACATCCCCGTATAGCGGCGTGAACTTCCTGAGATTCTGAAGCAGCAGAAACACGTAACCGTCCATGACTGCCTGTCGAAGTCCGCCCCGCAGACCGAACACGTAACCGATCGTGCACACGACGCTTACAATGCCGAGCACCCAGGGCAGCTTAGTCCGCAGCGCGCCATCCCTCACTGCCCTCACAAAAAGCAGCAGAAGTATCGGCACAATCACTTGAAAATACCGGAACAGAAATTTGTGGGGCATGATAACGTTTCTCTCTTCCGTCAACACAATCATGACGACAATCTCCACCGCCAGAAGCAGTACGAAGCCGATGCAGAAATCGTTGAGCCACCGCCCCGGCCCGCTCAGCTTTCGCCGGTGCCACAGCAGGCTGCCCAGAGGGAGCAGCCCTGTATTGACGACAAAGCAAGCGAGATAGATGACAGTACAGCTGATGCCGCAAATCACCGTATCACGGCTTATGGGAAAAAGCCTCGCGAACTGTGTCGCATAGTGATTGCTGCACTCCAGTCCGGCATTGACCCCGGTAATCCCCCAATAGACAAGCCCGAAAAACAACAGATAAATAATGTCATATCCGGCCAGGAATCCCGCCGCTCTCCTGATCCGTCCGGTTCGGCCCGCATCCGCGCGGCTTCGTCCGCCGTCCAGAACGGACAGCATGGTGCACAGATTAACCACAATCGGTATCAGGAACAGATAAGTCTTGGTAAAAAAGCTGAGTACGGCAAAGAGCGCGCTCATCCCGGTCAGCGCAAAGGATATCCTGTCCTCCTCCTGCCAGATCTCCACACTCCGGTACGTCAGATAGACGGCCCACAGGAAAAGCGGGTAGCTGAGCACCTCCTGCATGATATAGGCGCTGTTAAACAGGCAGGGCAAAAACAGACTGACCGCGCCGAACCGGACGGCCTGCCTCCGATTTCCGAGCAGCCTGTCCGCCAGAAGCCAGACCGGAAAAACAGAAGAGCACATCACGCACACGTTAAACAGCCGCATGACGTACAGAATCCTCTCCGGCGCATAGAAGTAATAGGCAACCGAGATGAGCATGGAATACAGAACACAGCTGTAATTCACCGGTATGCCACCGGCCATGAACCGCTTTTCATAATGAAAGCTCTTCGCCAAGGCCAAGTACAGCTCCTCATCCACCCGGATATGCACGGTTGCGGTAAAGCACGAAACCAGTATCCCATACAGCACGACAGCCGCGAGATACAACAATATCATTTTATTGCGGTCTTTGGAAAGCACTTTTTTCATAATTCTGATTATATCATAAAATCGTCCTTCCGCAACCGACGAACCCCGTCCGACCGTGCGAACTTACAGAGAAGGAATAATTGCGATTGTATTTCCGCGCGAAATATGGTACTATAGTCCCAGCGAGACTGACAGTCTCAAATACATGATCCGAAAGGAGTTTATACTATGAAAAAGTATTTCTGTAATCCCTGCGGCTACACATACGATCCCGAAAAGGGCGATCCTGAGCACGGCATCAAGCCTGGCACGGCGTTCGAGGATCTGCCGGACGACTGGGTCTGCCCCGTCTGCGGCATCAGCAAGGATATGTTCCAGCCCTGCATCGACAATTACAATTAGACAGAATCATTGCAAAAGTCCCCGGCGCTGCGCGCCGGGGCTTTTCACATCTTATACCAAACTTTTCATACTCTTTCTGTTGTTTTCTACAGTTTTCTTTAGCATTTGTACATACCACACAGGCTCTCACTCATGAAGCGTACTGTTTTTGCGTCCTTCAGATATCGCTGTATTTAATTTTTCCTGCAAATTACCTGCGCATTCTTCAGGAGTAACGGCAAAATTACCGTCTGCATCTTTGATCATAAGCAGCGCTATTTCCTTGTAAAATACATTCCTGACAGAATTTTCACTTCCCTGCCAGTTTGGAAGATTATGTGTATAATCAACTGAATTTACGGCATTCTGCGAGAACGCCTCCAAAAGCAAAATATCATCTTTATATTTTTCCATGACTTTTTTGCTTACAGGGATGCTTCCGGCGGAACATTCAAGCCATTTATCGGTTTCATAGAAATATCTTATGAAATCCTTCGCTATTTCTATTTTTTCGCTGTCGCCGTTGTCGAAAATCTCAAATCCCTCGTTAAAAATCGTGCAGTGATTACCGGGGTAATTGACAAAGCCGTATTTTTTAAAAGTATTTGTCTCCTCATTGTAATCTTCTATGACTCTGCTGTACGTCGAACTTCCCAGATTAAAGTTATAAAAAGCAAGCTCGTCCATTTTGAATTTGCTGCTGTTATCGGACATTGTCTTGTAATACGGGACAGGCAGATACCAGCCTGCATCCACACCGTTCTGAAGCCACCTGAGAGCGGAAATAACATCGGGATTATCAGCAAAATCAAAATGATTGCTGCTGTCAAACAGATCGCCGCCGAAAGCGCGAAGCATCGTCATGATATGTGTATCGCCCTGATTATCTTTTGCGTACATCATCATAGGGACTCGTCCTTTGCCTTCTTTGGCAAATCCGTCCGCAAGCGTATTCAGTATTTTTGTCCAGTCCTCAATGCTCCAGTTTGAAATCACCGCGCCCTCGTCAATATATTCGCTCAAACCGTACTTTTCAAGCATTTCCCTGTTATATATGAGAATGTTCTCTGAGCTCATATAGGGCAGCATATAGAGCTTATTATCAAATCGTCCCTGTTCCAGGTAAGCGGGAGAGATATCCTCTTTCATTTCCGGCGTAAGGACGTCGTCTATCGGAACGACTTTTCCTGTATGGATAAACGAGCTCATATTGAAAAATCCGTCATATAATATATCGGCCGCATCGCTTTTACCGAAAGAATTTGTGATTGCTTTCGTTTCCTCGCCGCCTTCAAATTCTACGACTTTTATTTTCACTTTTTTGTCATACTGCGCTGTAAAATCTTCGCTTGCGAGTTCCAGAAGGGTACGGACATTTTTTATATTTTCATTGGAAATACAATTCATAGTACTGGTATGAGGCACTTTGATAATAATTTCTTTTTCCGGTTCTTTTTGTCCGGCACAGCCGGAAAGGCAGAATGACACCGCTATGATGATCTGCAATAAAAATGCAGCAATTCCTTTTTTCATTTTTCCGGTCTTCTTATTGAACGTTATGTTTTTCACGATCAATTTCCTCCATTTTACGCAGCAGGGTATTGATATCTATCGGCTTTGTTAAAAAGTCGTTCATTCCGCTGCCCAAAGCCTTGTCTCTGTCCTCCTGAAAACTGTTTGCGGTGCAGGCGAATATGGTAACCGTTTTGGCATCTTCACGGTCAAGTTCCCTGATCCTTGCCGACGCCTCACAGCCGTCCAGGACAGGCATACGCATATCCATAAGGATTATTTTGAACTCGTTTATCTCTGATCCCTCAAAGATCTCCACAGCCTCCTGACCGTTCTGCGCGTGTACAGGGACAAATCCGAACTGGCTCAGTATCTCCATCAGTATTTCCGCATTCAGTTCGTTATCTTCAGCGACAAGAATTTTCGTTGCCCTGACGCCGTTATCGGAATGATCATCCGGTTTTTCAGCTTCCTCCGCATTTATCTTCAGATAGTCAGGAATTTCACAAATTTCAGCAGGAATTTCAACCGTAAACGTACTGCCTTTGTTTAATTCGCTCTCTACGCTTATCTCTCCTCCCATTGCATTTACAAGCAGCTTGCTGATAGCCATCCCCAGTCCTGTACCTTTGGTGGAGTTGGAGATGCTGCTGCGATCCTGGGTAAATTTATTAAATATTTCATTCAGAAATTCCTTACTCATTCCACAGCCTGTATCCTCACAGACGAACGTAGTCATAACGTGATTTTCGTCAATCATGCTTTGATTTACCGAAAATGTTATCGTCCCTCCCGCGGGAGTAAATTTTGCCGCGTTGCCGACAATGTTCATAAGCACTTGTTTCATATGTACCTCATCACACCGTATACACGGGACTGTTATATGGATATCTTTTATAAATGCAACTCCGCGCCCTGTGATATTATCATACTGCATGGAATAAACAGACTCTGACATTGTTTCGACCAACATCGGGGCACGGGTAATTTCCGCTTTTCCCGCCTGAAGTTTGGATATATCCAGCACATCGTTTATGAGCGCAAGCAGATATTCCGCCGTATTCTGTGATTTCTTCAGCCACTCTTTGATCTGAAGATGTTTCTCCGGCGTATCAATGGCATTCATCATCAGGTAATTTAATCCGACAATACCATTCAACGGCGTGCGGATCTCATGGCTCATATTGGACAAAAATTCGCTTTGTGCCTTCTCCTGAGCGTGGGCTATCTGCGTTTTTCTCTGCATAATAAGGGTCAATACGAACGCAATGATGATGACAATGATCGCAGCGCTCATTGCCGCAATGATAAGCATAACAAATAATTTTGTCTGGTCTTTCACTACCTTATCGTTTACCGACATGATAAAATACCAGTCGACGCTGCTGCTGTTTAACGGAGCGCAGTAGTTCAGTTCACGGACGCCGTTTTTTTCCATATAGAACCAAAACTCTTCGTCTGCAAGCATTTTTTCCTGCACCTCGGAGGAGATGAGGTTAGATCTGTCGCAGCGTTTCACGATATCAAACAAATTATCGGAAACAGAACTTGCCGCATCTTTTCTGTCCACAATATATTCGCCTTTTTTATCGACTACCGAACTGTAGCCCTGTGTATTGCCTGATTCATCGACATAATTTTCAATGACAAGACCGTCCACAATAGAAGACCTCCTGCAGACTCCTATCACGGCATAAACCTCTTTGTGATCTTCGCCTATTTTGATGCCGGATAGTACTTCATCTTTGGGATTGTCCTGCAATCTATAGCCGTAAATTACAACTTTATCGGAACCCATTACAGGAAGCGAATCATAAGCGATGACTTTGTAACTGTCAGTATCCGCGAACAGATCCATATACGGGTAATAATCCGGATCTTCGCTGCCTTTTCTGTAAGTAATATCGGTATAATAGGAACCGTCTTCCATCAGCAGATAGACTTTATCGAATGTTGATTCATACGCTTCCAGTCCCAGATATTCGTTTATTTGGCTTACCGTTTTCAGTTCCTGACAGTTTCGTTTCAGTCTTTCGCCTATGCGCTGCTGGTTTTTCCAATTATATTCAATAAACATAGTAATGGTATTACGATCATGCACGGCAACTTCCCTGATGTTGTCGACCGCCGTATCTTCGAGGATATTTCCTGTCACAATGGAATATACGTATATCGCCAAAAATAATACGATTATGATAAAAAAAATGAATAACGCATAGAAAGATTTGCTTTTTAGTCGTCTCATAAATTCACAGCTTTCTCATAAGTATCTTAAACAGTGTGAAAAAGGGGCCCACCAGTCACCCGGTGAACCCCGCCACTGAAACTCATTTCTCCTTGATTGCCGCCTGTGCTGCCGCCAGTCTCGCAATCGGCACGCGGTACGGTGAGCAGGATACATAGGTCAGCCCTACCTTGTGGCAGAACTCCACAGAGGACGGATCGCCACCGTGCTCGCCGCAGATACCCAGCTTGATGTCGGGTCTCACGGAACGGCCTTTCTCGGCAGCCATCTGTACGAGCTGTCCCACGCCGCTCTGGTCGAGTCTTGCGAAAGGATCGGACTCGTAGATTTTATTCTTATAATAATCGCCCAGGAACTTGCCCGCGTCGTCACGGGAGAAACCGAAGGTCATCTGCGTCAGATCATTCGTTCCGAAGGAGAAGAACTCGGCCTCCTCAGCGATCTCGTTTGCCAGAAGCGCCGCTCTCGGAATCTCGATCATCGTGCCGATGTGGTACTGAATATCGGAATTTTTCTCCTTCTTGACCTGCTCCGCCGTCTCCACCACAACGTCCTTGACGAATTTCAGCTCTTTCTTCTCGCCGACCAACGGAATCATGATCTCGGGTACAATGTCGTAGCCCTTCTCGGCCTTCACCTCGATAGCCGCCTCCATGACCGCTCTCGTCTGCATTCTCGCGATCTCGGGATAGGTGACGGCCAGACGGCAGCCTCTGTGTCCCATCATCGGGTTGAACTCGTGCAGGGAATCGCAGATCTCCTGCACTTCCTCGGCGGTCATCATCATCTCAACCGCCAGATCGTCGATATCGTTCTTATCCGTAGGCACGAACTCATGCAGCGGCGGATCGAGGAAACGGATCGTGACCGGTCTGCCCTCCATCACTTCATAGAGCGCCTTGAAGTCGCCCTTCTGGAACGGGATCAGCGCATTTAACGCCTTCTCTCTCTGCTCCACGGTTCTGGAGAGGATCATCTGCCGGATCTTCGGAATTCTGTCAGGCTCGAAGAACATGTGCTCTGTACGGCACAGACCGATGCCCTCCGCGCCATACTTTACGGCGTTCGCCGCGTCGGCGGGCGTGTCAGCGTTGGTGCGCACCTGCAGCTTGCGGTACTGATCCGCCCAGTCCATGATACGGCCGAAATTGCCGCTCACGGAAGCCTCTACGGTCTTGATGTCGCCTTTATAGATCTTACCCGTGGAGCCGTCCAGTGAGATGTAGTCTCCCTCATGGAACTCCTCTCCGCCGAGCTCAAATACCTTATCCAATTCGTTGATCGCGATCTCACCGCAGCCGGACACGCAGGCCGTACCCATGCCGCGTGCCACAACCGCCGCGTGGGACGTCATACCGCCGCGGACCGTCAGGATACCCTCGGCCGCGTGCATGCCCTCAATGTCCTCAGGTGACGTCTCGAGACGGACGAGAACGACTCTCTCTCCTCTCTCGTGGGCTGCCTTGGCCTCCTCTGCGGTAAAGTATACTTTGCCCGCCGCAGCACCCGGCGATGCGGGAAGCGCCTGTCCGATCACCTGTCCCGCCTTCAGCGCATCGGGATCAAAGGTCGGGTGAAGCAGCTGATCCAGAGACTTCGCCTCGATGCGAAGCACCGCCTCCTCGGGCGTGATCTTGCCTTCATCTACGAGATCGCACGCAATCTGAATCGCGGCAGGCGCGGTTCTCTTGCCGTTGCGCGTCTGTAAGAAGAACAGCTTGCCCTCCTCGATGGTGAACTCCATATCCTGCATGTCGCGGTAGTGGTCTTCCAGCTTGTTCGCGATCTCCATGAACTGTTTGTAGCACTCCGGCAGATCCTGCTCCAGCTTGGTGATAGGCTGGGGCGTGCGGATACCCGCCACCACGTCCTCACCCTGAGCGTTGATCAAATACTCGCCGTAGATGCCTTTCGCACCGGTGGACGGGTTTCTCGTGAAAGCGACGCCCGTGCCGGAGGTATCGCCCATGTTGCCGAATACCATAGCCTGCACATTGACCGCCGTACCCCAGTCGCCCGGAATGTCGTTCATTCTTCTATATACAATAGCTCTCTCGTTGTCCCAAGAGCGGAACACCGCCTTGACGGCCTCCATCAGCTGTACCTTCGGCTCCTGCGGGAACTCCTCGCCCTTGTTGTCCTTGTAAATCTGCTTGAATCTGACAATGATCTCCTTCAGATCGTCCGCCGTGAGCTCCGTGTCATACTTGACGCCCTTGGCTTCCTTAATCTCGTCCAATATTCTCTCAAAATAAGACTTGGGAATCTCCATAACGACGTCGGAGAACATCTGGATAAATCTTCTGTAGGAATCGTAAGCGAATCTCGGATTGCCTGTCTTCTTCGCGAACCCTTCCACGGCCACGTCGTTCAGCCCGAGATTTAAAATTGTGTCCATCATGCCCGGCATGGACGCCCGCGCGCCGGAGCGGACCGATACGAGAAGCGGATTCTCGGTATCGCCGAACTTCTTGCCCTGCTTCTTCTCCAGACCCGCCAGCGCATCGAAGATCTGCGCCTGAATCTCGTCCGCGATCTGTCTGCCATTGTTGTAGTAATCTGTGCAGGCCTCAGTGGTAACCGTAAAGCCCTGCGGGATAGGCAGCCCCAGATTCGTCATCTCGGCAAGGTTCGCGCCCTTGCCGCCGAGAAGATTTCTCATGTCGGCATTGCCTTCCTCAAATAAGTACACCCATTTCGCCATAGTTTTCGCCCTCTCTTTTCCCTTAAACTAGTGGTGTGCAGTTCACTGCTTACCTGAACATTTTACCATATAATTGAAAATTTATCACTTCTTTTTTTGCAATTACGGTGTAAATTATGGAATAAAACTCTCAAAAATGAAGATATCGAACTCTGGGCGCAGTCTTTCCAGCTCCTCGCGGCTTCTGACCGTCCACGCCGCGGCGGGTTTTCGGTACAGTTTTCTGCAGATTTTCCGCCCCGGCTCCTCCCGGAATTCATGATTGTAGGCGATGAAATCCGGCTTCGCCAGAAAGTTGAACAGAAGATGTGTCATAAAAAAGGAAAAGACATTGCGAAACTCGCCGTCCCTGCGGAAATTCGTGGCAAGCTGCCCCCTGACAACCTCGTTGTGATGCCTTCTGAACCACAGAAGGACAATCGGATTGAAGGACTCGATGCAGTAGGCGCCGCCATAAGCCCTGAGGATCCTGTCAATCACCTCACAGCCCGAGACGTCCGTCGTCTCGCACTTGATCTCCACGATCAGCGGCACGCGGCCCCGGACCATGAGCAGCACGTCCTCCAGCTTCGGGATGCGCTCCGCAGATACGCCCAGCGTGAACCGCCGCAACTCCTCATAAGTGTAATCCTCTATCTCACCGCCTGCCTGCGCGCCGCACATCCGCGCCGGCTTCGCATCGTGAAAAACGACGGGAATGCCGTCTCTCGTCACATGCACGTCCAGCTCGATCCCATAACTCGCCTCCACGGCTCTCTCAAAGGCCGGCATGGAATTTTCCGGCGCGGCGCCCGCGTTGTCATGAAGGCCTCTGTGCGCAAAATATTTCTTTTTGAGCAGACTGATATCCGGCCGCTTCGTCATGCGCGGCATGAGCGCCAGCAGATACAGCGCGCAGGGTGCGGTTACCATTTCCGTCAGTCGTTTCAGTTTTTTCATGTGTCCACCTCTGCCGTCGTTTCCCCGAAAGGCGTGCGGCGCCCTCCTGTCGGCTCCGCACATATATTATATAGTATAGCCGACTGTGCGAAAACTTCAAGTGTCGATTCACGGCGGCGGCGCGTGTTTCCTGCTGAGACTGCCCCTGTCGTTCATCCGCGCTTGATCCCATCACTCATCGGCTGTCGGCCGTCGTGCGATTCATTCCGTCAACGATCGCCGCTGGCTTCGCGGTCATTTCTACCCAGGCGGGAACAAAACCGCTCTTAACCGCGTTTCGGACCGACCTGATATTGGACCACGCCGTACAGTAAAACGGCACTTTATCCCTGCTTATGATTTCTCTTGCGAGCGCGCTTGTCAGCGCGCAGGCGATCCCCTGCCGTCTGTATCCCGGCAGAACGTCCACGCCGATCTGCCACATCTCTTCGCAATCGGCAGAGCAGGCGGCCAGTCCGACCAACCTGTCTCCGTCATAAGCCCCGACGCCAAGAACGTCCAGCTGCCGGCGGTTCTCACAAAGCGCGTTGCTCCATTCCGGCAGATACAAGTTCCCAAAGTCTTCCTGCTTCAGTATGCGCGTTTTATAAGCGCACGAGAGGTCAGGGATCCGGCTTACATCCGGCAGATAATACTCTGCCATAAAACATATTTTATGCCCTCTCTTCGTCAGACGCTCGTTCAGCCAGTGCAGGTTCGGCGTCTCAAAGCATCTGTAAAATTCAAATTCCCCCACATACTCGGAGGCGATGTCCAGAGTTTCGCTTATGGAGGCCGCTACGATGTTATTCCCATAGGAGACGAAATTACAGGTAATCGGCTCCTCATAATATTTGCGGGCGTTCTCTCCTAATTTGAAGGCCAGAACGACATTCTTGTCCGCCTTAAAATCCTCCGCGCGGCACCCGATGTCCTCCGCGGACTGCCGCATGGCAATTTCCATCATTTCTCGATTCGTCATAGATTGCTCCATAATCCAATTGGTTCGTTGACTGCGTGCTTCTCTTTCAAGTGCAAAAATTCTTTTCATGATTAAATGGCAATTTTTCTCTCTGAGTATATCAAAAACACCATCTGCTTTCAATCGCGGAAACGCTATAACGAAACGGTTTGAAAATAAAATGATGCGCGGAAAATTTCGCTTGCATCGCATAAACGGATATGCTATATTTGAGACAGAAAAGGGAAAGCCAGAGAAGCGGCTACCCTCAATAAATGTTTAGCATCAACCTTTTACAAGGTCGGCCGTCACTATTGTGAGTAGTGGCGGCTACTTCTTTCCCCTGCCGATCTGATAGATCAGACCGACCAGGGCGCAAATGAATATACAAAACTGAATCAGATCAGAATATGTAATCATCGGCACTCCCTCCTTCCTCTGCAGTCCGGAGGGTCAGCCCCTCCGATACGGAGGGCAGCCGCCTTTGGCTCTCTGGTTCTCCCATATGAACATTCTAACATTTCACGCTTATCTATGCAAGAAATTTTTGTACGTTTTTTCGACACTCTATGCTGATCTGTCTTTTTACCTTTGTGCACAAAGTGTGTACTAAAGTGTGTACCAAGCATTTTCCGATTGAAAAATACCTGCCGTTGTGTATAATAGTAAGAGTGACTGCAAACAGCGAAAAACATTGAAAATATGAGGTTTTATTATGATTCAGGCAAACAACGTAACGCTTCGGGTGGGCAAGAAAGCCCTGTTCGAGGACGTTAATATCAAATTCACGGAAGGAAACTGCTACGGTCTGATCGGCGCCAACGGCGCGGGCAAGTCCACGTTCCTAAAGATTCTCTCCGGCGTGCTGGAGACGACGAACGGCGATGTGACCGTCACGCCCGGCCAGCGTCTCTCGGTGCTGGAACAGGACCACTTCAAATACGACGCCTATACCGTGATGGACACGGTCATCATGGGCAATGAACGGCTCTACCAGATCATGAAGGAGAAGGACGCCATCTACGCCAAAGAGGACTTCTCCGACGAGGACGGCATCCGCGCCAGCGAACTGGAGGCGGAGTTTGCCGAGATGGACGGCTGGGACGCGGAATCCAATGCCGCCATGCTCCTGAACGGCCTCGGTGTGGACACCGATTTACACTATGCCATTATGGGAGAGTTAAACGGCAATGATAAGGTAAAAGTGTTGCTCGCGAAAGCACTTTTCGGCAATCCGGACATCCTGCTCCTCGACGAGCCGACCAACCATCTGGACCTGGACGCCATCGCGTGGCTGGAAGAATTTCTGATCAATTTTGACAACACGGTGATCGTGGTCTCCCACGACCGCTATTTTCTGAACAAGGTGTGCACGCACATCGCCGACATCGACTACGGCAAGATTCAGCTCTACGCGGGCAACTATGATTTCTGGTACGAATCCAGCCAGCTGATCATCAAGCAGCGCAAGGAGGCCAACAAGAAGAAAGAGGAGCAGATCAAGGAGCTGCAGGAATTCATCTCCCGCTTCTCCGCCAACGCCTCCAAATCCAAACAGGCGACCTCGAGAAAACGCGCCCTGGAGAAGATCGAGCTGGACGACATCCGCCCTTCCAGCCGCAAGTACCCCTATATCGACTTCCGGCCCGAGCGTGAGATCGGCAACGAGGTTCTGACCGTGGAGGGAATCAGCAAGACGGTGAACGGCGTCAAGGTCTTAGACAACATCTCCTTTATCGTGGGACACGACGACAAGATCGCCTTCGTGGGCGGCAATGAACTGGCGAAAACCACTCTGTTCAAAATTCTGATGGGCGAGCTGGAGCCGGACGAAGGGACGTTCAAGTGGGGCGTGACCACCTCCCAGGCGTACTTCCCGAAGGACAGCACGACGGAGTTCGACAATGACTACACGATCACAGACTGGCTGATGGGCTACTCTCCCGTCAAGGACGTGACCTACGTGCGCGGCTTTCTCGGCCGTATGCTCTTTGCGGGCGAAGACGGCGTGAAGAAGGTCAAAGTCCTGTCCGGCGGCGAGAAGGTGCGCTGCCTGCTCTCCAAAATGATGATCAGCGGCGCCAACTGCCTGCTCTTCGACGAACCCACGAACCATCTGGACATGGAGGCCATCACCGCTCTGAATGAGGGCATGAAAAAATTCAAGGGCGTGGAGCTTTTCTCCTGCCACGACCATCAGGTGGTGCAAACCACGGCCAACCGCATCATGGAGATCCTGCCGGACGGCTCGCTGATCGACAAGATCACCACCTACGACGAGTACCTCGAGAACGACGAGATGGCCAGAAAGCGCACCGTCTACACGAGTACCGCCGCCGAGGAAGAAGACGATTAGGCAGAAAGGAGCCTTGTATCCGTATGAGAGCGGTAGATCTGCACACTCACTCCAATAAATCCGACGGCAGCTATGCCCCCGCCGAGCTGGTGGATTACGCCGTCGAAAAGGGGCTCTGCGCCGTCGCGCTGACCGATCATGACAGCACGGACGGGCTGGCGGAAGCCATAGCCCGCGCCGAAGAACTGCGCACTGCCGGAAAGCCTTCAATCGAGGTGATCCCCGGCATTGAATTTTCCACCAAGCTGGACAATCAGGAAGTGCACATCGTCGGGCTCTAAATCTC
>CANPXP010000023.1 GCA_947586255.1 uncultured Lachnospiraceae bacterium
CGAGGCATGTTTGCCCGTCTCGATACCCATGCCCGCCGCCTCCACGCCGATCAGCTCTACAGAGGGCTCGTCGATGAAGTCCGCGAACATGCCGATAGAATTGGAGCCGCCGCCCACACAGGCCATCACCACGTCGGGCAGACGCCCTTCCTTCTCCCGAAACTGCCGCTTCGCCTCCACGCTGATGCACTTCTGGAACTCCTTGACCATCTTCGGATAGGGGTGCGGACCCACAGCGGAACCGATCACATAGAAGGTGTCCTCGGCCTCCTTCGCCCAGGTGCGGATCGCCTCGTTGGTGGCGTCCTTCAGGGTATTGCTGCCGGAGTGGACGCTGACCACCTCCGCGCCCAGCATTTCCATGCGCATCACGTTCAGATGCTGCCGCTCGATATCCTCCTCGCCCATATAGACCTTGCACTGCATATTGAAGAGCGCCGCGCCCGTCGCCGTCGCCACGCCGTGCTGCCCGGCCCCCGTCTCCGCGATTACCTTGGTCTTGCCCATGCGCTTCGCCAACAGAATCTGGCCGATGACGTTGTTGATCTTGTGCGCCCCCGTATGGTTCAGATCCTCACGCTTCAGGTAGATTTTCGTGCCGTACTTGTCGGAGAGCCGCTTCGCGTAATACAGCGGCGTCTCCCGCCCCACGTACTCCCGCAGATAATAGTGATATTCCTCCCAGAATTTCGGGTCGGCGATCGCCTCCTCGAAAGCCCGTTCCAGCTCGGCCAGCGTGTTCATCAGCGTCTCCGCCACATACTGGCCGCCAAATTCTCCGTAATATTTACCGCTCATCTTTCCTCCGTTCCGAAACGTTTCCGTTTCTCTATCTTTCTTTTGCGCCCCTGACCGCCCGCACAAAAGCGCGTATCTTCTCTCTGTCCTTGCCCTCCTTCGTGTCCTTCTCCACACCGCTGGAGACGTCCACGATGTCCGGGTGTACCTCCCGGATGGCCTGCGCCACATTGTCCGGCGTGAGTCCTCCCGCCAGAAATATCGGCTTTTCGTCCCGTGGAAGTCGCTTGAGGAGTTCCCAGTCAAAAGTCTGTCCGCTCCCCGGCGTCCCCGCGTCGAAGAGATAAGCGGCCACCTTCCCGCAGTGGTGGAATCTCTCATACAGCTCCCGGTCAAACCCGTTGAAAGCGCGGATCATTGGAATCCGGATCGCATCGAAGGAGGCCTTCGACAGCTCGCCGTGCACCTGGATCCGGTCGAAGCCTGCCGCCTGAATCTCCTCCACCTGCTCCGGTTCAGGCGACACCGTGACCGCCACGCTCAGGATCGCCTCGCCCGACAGCGCGCGTCCCTGTCTTAAAACCGGCAGGATCGCCCGCGCCTCCTCCGGCGTCCTGTTTCGATGGCTCTTCGGATAGAACATCACGATCCCCGCATAGTCCACGCGCTCCTCCGCGACCCAGGACGCCTCCTCAGGGGTCGTGATTCCGCATATTTTAATTTTCGTCACAGCATCTGCCCTGTCTGTCCGCTCCATATCGTCTTAAGGCCGCCTCCCTTCGCCGCCGTTTCCCCTATGCCTCTCACAGCTGCTTCCATCTGAGCGCTAGCGCGCCGGGATCCTCGGCCTCCATGAACACGGTGCCGATCAGCAGCGCGTCCACGCCGATCTCTTTTAAAAACGCCACATCCCGATCCTCGCTCACGCCGCTCTCGGACACGAGAAGCGTCCCCTCCGGCACCATCTGTGCCAGCCGTTTCGTCGTGTTGAGATCGATGCTGAAATCCTTCAGGTTGCGGTTGTTGACGCCGATGATTCTCGCGTCAAGCCCCACCGCCCGCATCATCTCCCGCTCGTCGTGCACCTCCACGAGAGCGTCCATACCCAGATCGTACGCCAGCTCATAGAACAGCTTCAGCTCTCTGTCCGTCAGAATCGAAGCGATCAGCAGGATACAGTCCGCGCCGATCACCTTCGCCTCGAAAATCTGATATGGATCGATGATAAAATCCTTGCGGATCATGGGAAGCTCTGATATCGCCCGGATCTGCCTGAAATAGTCCACACTCCCCAGAAAGTGATCCTCCTCCGTGAGACAGGAGATGGCGTCCGCCGACGCGTTGTACTGATCGATCCTGTCCGTCAGCTCGATCTTGTTGTCCATTCTGCCGTGGCTGGGCGACGCCTTCTTGAACTCTCCGATAATGGACAGTCCGTCCTTCGCCAGGGCGCCGTAGAAGCTGATGCTCTCCCTGTCGCACCGCGCCGCCAGCTCCTTCATCTCTTCCTCGGAGACGCGCGCCTTATGCTCTGCAAGGCGTTTTCTCTTATCCGCCACAATTTCATCCAGAATCATGTTAAAATTCTCCGTTCACAAAATTTTCAATCAGCCGCTTGCCGTGCTCCGTATAGATGGACTCCGGGTGGAACTGCAGTCCGATCACCGGGTGCTCCCTGTGGCGGATCGCCATAATCTCGCCGTCCTCCGTCTGCGCCATAATCCGCAGGCACTCCGGCAGCGTGTCCTTCTGCACCGCCAGCGAGTGGTACCTGGCCACCCTGATCGGTGACGGGATCCCCTTGAAAATACTCGTGCCGTCATGCTCGATCCTGCTCTGCTTGCCGTGGAAAATCTTTTTGGCATAGGACACCGTACCGCCCAGCGCCTCGCCGATGCACTGATGGCCGAGACAGATGCCGAGGATCGGCTTTTTCCCCGTAAAATACCTCACCACATCCATACAGATTCCGGCCTCCTTCGGGCTCTTCGGTCCGGGGGACAGAACGATCCTGTCCGGGTCGAGCGCCTCGATCTCGGGAAGCGTGATCTTATCGTTTCTGACCACCCGGATATCGCTCGTAAAGGTGCCGATATACTGGTATAGATTATAAGTAAACGAATCGTAATTATCAATGAGTAAAATCATAAATTTTCCTCCTCCACCAGAGTCTTCGCAAGCGCCATGACCTTATTGCAGCATTCCTGATATTCCGATTCTCCCACGGAATCCGCCACGATGCCGGCCCCCGCCTGCAGATATACCCGGCTGCCCTTCTTGATCATGGTGCGGATCGTGATGCACAGATCCATGTTGCCGTTGAAGCCCACGTATCCAGTCGCGCCGCCGTACAGCCCTCTGCGCGCCGTCTCCAGCTCGTCGATAATCTCCATCGCGCGGATCTTCGGCGCGCCGGAGAGCGTTCCCGCCGGCAGGAAGGAAGCCACCAGGTCGAAGGGATGCCGCTCTCCCTTCTTCTTGCCCTCCACCATGGAGACGATGTGCATGACGTGGGAATAATTCTGCACGTTCATGAACTGTGTCACCTTCACCGTTCCGAACTCCGCGATCCTGCCCATATCGTTTCTGGCCAGATCCACCAGCATAACGTGCTCCGCGCGCTCCTTCTCGTCCCGCAGCAGCTCGTCGCGCAGAAGCTGATCCTCCTCCTCGTCCCTGCCGCGGCGTCTCGTGCCCGCGATGGGACAGGTAAACACTTTGTTGTCGGTCTGCTTCACCAGCATCTCCGGACTGGAGCCGATGATCTCGAAATCCCCGAAGTTAAAGTAATACAGATAGGGCGACGGATTCAGCTCGCGCAGCTCCTTGTAGAGCGTCAGTCCGTCGTGCCCCGTCTCAATGGTCCATCTCTGGGAGAGCACGGTCTGGAAAATATGTCCCTCTCTGATATAGTTCTTGATCCGGTCCACCTTGGCGCAGTACTCCTCCAGCGTGTCCGTCTTGTGGACGATCCTGCCGTCATGGACGAACTTCTCCGGCTCCGCATTCTCCTTCATGCTGTTCCGGACAAGCGCCACCAGCTCCGCCGCCTTCCGCTCGCCGATCACGCGGCCCTCCGGCGTATCCGCCTCCAGCGCGACGCCCGTCATCGTCTCCGCCCTGTGATCGACGATGATAAACTCTTTGGTCAGCATGAGCTGAATCGTCTCTATGCCGATATCGTCCGGATTGTCGTCCGGCAGGTTCTCGCTGTAGCGGATAAAATCGTAGGCCAGACTGCCCACCAGCCCGCCGATCATGGCAAGCTCGCCCTCGTCCTTGACCACTTCGAACTCGTCATAGTACTCCTTCAGACGCTCCAGCGGATTGCCCTCCCTGACCTCCACGCTGCCATCCGCTCTCGTGATCGTCAGGCTCATCCCCTTCGAGGAGATGATCTCTTCGGGATCGATACCGAAGAAGGAATACCTGTCGTAATCCTTGTCATAGCTCTCCAGCAGAAAACACTTCTTATTTCCCGCGATCCCCTCAAACATGGAAATCGCCTTCTCATCGACAATGCTGACCGTCTTGCGGTACGCGCGCAGTCTTCTTTTCATGGGTAGTCCTCCTCGTCTGTTATTATTCGCGCAAAAGGCGGGTATCTTCCAATCGGAAAATACCCGCCACCAATTCAAGCTATTGACACAATACAGATACGGGACATGCGAAAGATGTCCGATATCCTTCTCTTTAACGCAGAGCTACGGCTCAGTCTACTGACAGCGCGCTGCTTTCGACCTGCGTCTCACAAACCCATTCCCGCCTGCGTTCCATATCGGTTTCCACCATACCCGACTCTCTGTGACGTCCCTGCCTGCGGTACTCTTTTTGCTCACTGACTTTGTATATTCTGATATTTCAAAATTCTGCGACACAGCCGTCGGCTGAAATCAACAAATACATCTTAGTACACTGCCGCGATAAAGTCAACCCAAAATTACTGCAGCTGCTTGGCAAGTTCCAGAATACCCTCCAGCATTTCCCTGCAGGCCTGCATGTCCTGTACAGTCGCCTCGGAGGTTCTGAGTCCCTCCATGCTGGAAGCCGCCACCTCTTCGCTCGCCGCCGAGAGCTGCGAGATATCGTCCGAAATCGCGTTGGTGCTGTCCAGGATGCCCGCCATCACTTTCTCGCTGTCCCGAACGCCCTGCGCCATATTGTGCACTTCCTCATCCACAGCCGCGAACTTCTCCTTCGTCTCCTCAATCAGCTCATTCTGCTTGCTGATGGATGCCACCGCGCTGTCCACGCTCTCGCTCACGCTCTTCGTATCCTGAATCAGCTCGTTGATGATATTGGTAATGCTGTTGGAGGCGTCCTTCGTCTGCTCCGAGAGCTGTCTGATCTCCTCCGCGACTACCGCGAAGCCTCTTCCCGCTTCTCCCGCTCTCGCCGCCTCGATCGACGCGTTCAGGGCGAGCAGATTCGTCTGGCTGGAGATGGAGAGGATCACACCGATGAAGTTCTGTACCTCCTCCACCTTTTCGCTCAGCCTGTTGCTGACCGACACGGTCGCGCCGCTGGCCTGCTCCACGTTCTGCGCCTGTTTCCGCAGATTCTCAACGACTTCCGCACCCTGGGAAACCATGCTGTTCGCCCTGCTGGAAGCGGCGATGAGCTGCTTCATGCTCTCCTCCACCGAATCCGTATTGCTGCGGATATCCATGCACATATCGGCCTGCCGCTGGATGGACTGCGCCGTCGCGTCGGTGCTCTCCGCGATGTTGGTCATGGCAAAGTTGTTCGTGTCCACGTTGCCCTGCAGGTCGTTCAGACGCTCCATCGCCCCGTCGAAATTGCGGATAATGTCGGCCGCCACCTGCACCATCTTCTCCTGGTTGGCCTCCTGTATCTTGGCGGCTTCCTCCACCGCGCTCACATTTTCATCGTTGAAATCGATCAACAGCTTGGAAATCCTGATGGAAGCGTACGCCACCAGCAGACAGGTCAAAAAAGCGATCTGTACGGACGACGACTGCGCGTCGCTCGCGGTGAACAGCTTCACAAAGTTTACCAGCACGATCGCGGCGTTGCCACAGACAACCAGCCTTCTGTTGTGGTACGCCATCGTTCCGAACAGCACCGGGAACGCGTACGCATACACGCCCGAATCCACGCCGAGAAGCACGATCACCGCATAGGCGATCGTAGCGCAGATCATCATCGCCACCGCGCCCTTCTTCTTGTCACGCCAAAGCACATAGGATACGACCGCCCCGATACACGACAGCACGGATACGATGACTTTCAGGTACCCCTGCATTGTGGAATCCGTATGTAACGCCGTGTACCCCATCGCCACGATGAAATACAATAGAATGACGACGCTCACCGAAAAAACGGTTTTGTTGGCTCTTCTGTACTGTGACTCTGTCATTGCTATACCCCCTTATTACCCAAACCTTCTTTAATTTCGTATTTGGACGGCGTCAGGTTCGCCGCCTTCATTATTTTAGCACACTTATTTTGAAATTTCCACATCTTCCGCGGAAACCTGACTGTTAATTTTTTGTGTCCTCCGCCGCCTCCGGCAGATCCTGTATCACCCGGTCGGGAAGCCACCTGCGCAGCGTCTCGGCCAGCGCGGCAAGATCGATCGGCTTCGGCAGAAAATCGTTCATGCCGCCCGCCAGAAACTGCTTTTCCATATCCTTGACGGCATTCGCGGAAAGGGCGATCACAGGCAGCGCGTCGGTGTACGCCGTTCCGGTGGCCCGGATCAGCTCCGTCGCCTCGATGCCGTCCATCTCCGGCATCATGTGATCCATAAAGACGAGATCATACTGCGCCTGTCCGCGGATCATGTCCACGCAGTCCTGCCCGTTGGATACCAGGTCCGGCATAATGCCGAACTTCTTGAGCAGCCCGGCCGCGACGCGGAGATTGACTTTGTTGTCGTCCACCACGAGCACTCTGGCCTCAGACGCCTTAAAATCCACGGCAAACTGCTTGCGCGCCACGTTCTTTTTGTTCTTGCTGTACTCGCACGGCGTCGCGTCTATGACCTTTTGCACAATGTCAAAAATGAACGTGCTTCCCTTGCCGTACTCGCTCTCCACGCTGATATGTCCGCCCATGCTCTCCACAAGCAGCTTGCAGATGGACAGCCCCAGTCCCGTGCCCTCGACCCCTCTGTTTTTCTTCATATCGACCTGTTCAAAGGCGTCGAACAGCTTCTCCATATCCTCCTGCTTAATGCCGATTCCCGTATCCGTGACGCGGAAGCTGAGCCGTCCTTCGCCCGCATCCTCCGCCTTCCAGGAAATGCCGAGCGTAACCGTTCCCGTGTGCGTAAACTTCACCGCATTGCCCATGATGTTGACCAGAATCTGTTTGATTCTGCCGGTATCGCCGTACAGTCTGGAGGGCACGTCGTCCGACACCTCGGCGATCAGCTCGACCGGCTTGTCCTTCACCCGCACGTCCATCATGCTCATGACATCGTGCACAAGCGACGCAAAATAATATTCCTCCGGCGTAATCGGCATCTTACCCGACTCGATTCTGGAGAAATCCAGAATATCGTTGATAATGCTCAAAAGGCCGTCCCCCGACGACTTGATCGTCACGGCGCACTCCCGCCCCTGTTCCGAGAGCTGCTCGTCCAGGAGCATGTCCGCCATGCCGCAGATCGCGTTCATCGGCGTCCTGATCTCATGGGACATGTTCGCGAGGAAAGCGCTCTTGGCCTCGTTGGACGCCTCCGCCTCATGCATCAGCCGCTCCATCTCATCCATGTTCTCACGGATCGTTCTGGTGTGATCCACCGCCACCATGGCGAGCACGCCGCAGCCGAACAGCAGGCAGAAGATATTGATCAGCGTATTCATGTAGCGCAGAAAAGTGCCGACGGTATCGGCGCCCATCTCATACTGCGACCCGAAGAGCGCCCCGATGCCCAGCTCCACAAGATACCAGGCGCAGAGTATCATCACATTTTTGATCGAGTGGAAAACCTTCCTGTCCGCATTCAGATTCTGGCAGTCCAGCACATAGCCGGTCAGGAACGTGAACGGAATCACCGCGAGACAATAGACCGAAAACTGCGTATATTCTCCCAGAATACCGACAGACATTGTCGAGTACAGCAGAATTTCGGTGACGAATATGTAGTAGACCAGTTTAATGCGGTTTTTGGCCGCGTAGTGAAACGCGACGAGATAAGTACAGATGCTGAAGATATTGACTGTCGTCAAAAACAGGCGGCCGCTGATCCGCATGGCGATCATCAGGATCAGGTGCACGATCGCCAGGGCTATGGCGCTGATCTGCAGGAACACGTCATAGTTCATGATATTTAATTTGAAATGCTTCATCTGCTCCCACAGACGCTTTACTTTGGCCATGTAAATCCCCGATATCCGGTCAGTCTTACTCTGATTGCAATTTATTCTTCACTATATTGTACAATACCGCATACCGCAAATGCAAGGCATATTATGACAAAATACAAACGCCCGCCCGTCAGATCACATAGTTGTCCTTCAGTGCTCCCTGCCACTCCGCCAGATCGGCCAGCGTCACCTTGTCCACCACGCCGCTGACCGCCTCATCCAGCATCTTCCACAGGCGCAGCGTAGCGCAGCTGTCCTGCCGCGGGCAGTCGTTTACCTCGTTCTCCAGACATGCCACGGGAGCGAGCGACCCTTCCGTCAGACGCAGGATCATGCCGACCGTATACCTAGCAGGCTCCCTGGTCAGGCGATATCCTCCCTGCGGTCCTCTGATGCTCTTCACGTATCCCGCCTTGTTCAGCGTGGAGATGATCTGCTCCAGATATTTGTCCGATATCTCCTGTCTCGCCGCAATATCCTTGATCCTTATCGGCTCGCCGTTATCGTTGAGCGCCAGATCGAGCATAAGGCGCAGGGCATAGCGCCCCTTTGTCGAAATCTTCATAATCCGTAATTCCCCCGTTTGCGCTTTTTTTCGTTCATCGTTTCCGCGATGCGGCTTTTCTATTTCCTACATACTCTCTATGCTTTATATGATTATTTATACTACTACGGTTTGCCTCCTTTGTCAAATCAAACTGTCTGGCCGAGAGCGCGCAAAAAGCGCGGGAGTGTTTCCCGCGCCTCTATCACTCTGTCCATCTGTGGCTCTGCCATGGTCAGAAACTCAGCAGTTCCTTCTTCCTGCGCTCCTCGAAGAAATGATCGATGGACTCCACGATCTTCTCCGGCTCCATCGTCTTGAGCAGATAGCCCTGCGGCTTCAGCGCCATAACCTCCAGGATCGTCTCTCTGTCTCCCTTGTTTGTGAGGAAGATCACGGGGATATCCTCGAACTCCATCTCGCTTCGGATCATCTCCAGCACCTGCTTGCCGTCCACAATCGGCATCTCATAGTCGAGAAGCACCAGATCCGGCCGGTTGGTCGCCAGATACTTGATCGCCATCGCCCCGGAGTTCGCCAGCGTCACCTGGTAGTTCTCCTCCAGCCAGCCCTTGACGTTGCGCAGCATCGTGCCGGAATCGTCCACGACCAGAATCTTCTTCTTGTTGCGCTTGTTGTGATCCTTCATGAAGTTCACGATGGTGTCAACCACCTCGCTGACATTGATCGGGCGCAGGAATTTGCGCCGGATCAGGTTCCTGGAGATCATATTCTCCACCACGGACAGCTCGTGGGCGTCGCCGATCGCGAAGACGGGGATATCCTTCTCCACTGCCTTGTCCTTGATGAAATTGAGCGCCTGCTGCTCATCCGCCATCTTCTCATCCACGTAGAGCAGGATGACGTCCATGTTCTCCTCCTCGATCTGACTGATTTTCTCGACATCAGCCTTCTCGATCGTGACCTCGTATTCCGCTCTCTCAAAAAATTCCCGCAGAGACACCAACAAATAACTCTGCACCTGTGATATTATCACTACCTGCATGCTCGCACTCTCCCAGCCAACTATCGGTTTACGCAACTGCCCCTATATACACACTACTCCAATATTAGTATAGTATAACAAACCCGAATCGGTTTCGCAAGCCCCTTTCACCCGCACAGTGTGATTATTGTGCGCACGACGCCGGACATGCCTCATGATTTCAGGTACTCGGCCCCGGCCTCCGCGGACCGCATGTACATCTCCATGGTTCTGCCGTGGTATTCCCTGATATAGGCGATCAGCTCATCCCGGTGCGCCGCGCCCTCCTTGAGCAGCTCATTGCCGGCCTGCTCCAGGCTCGCCGCCTCCTCGGAGAGTTTCTTCGCTCCCACGCTCAGCGCGGAGGACTTCAGCCCGTGCACGCGCACGGTATACTCCTTCCAGTCCTCCTCCCGGAAGACGGCGTCGATGGCCTGCCGCTCCTCCCCGGCCACATCGCAGAATTCCTGCAGCACTTCCCTGTACACTTCCTCGCTGCCGCCGCAGTAGCGAATACCTGTATTGACATCCAGCCACTGCGGAGGCTTCGGCGCTTCCTCTCCATCGGCGCCGCTCTTCTGTACCGTCTTTGTCACGCGCATCATGTCCGTGTGAAGCTGCTCCGTGACGGGCTGTATCTTGTCGGAAGGGATATATTTTCTGAGCATCGCTTCCAGCTCGTTGGCCTCCACCGGTTTGCTCAGATAATCGCTGAAGCCCTCCTTGAGATACATTTCACGCACGCCCACGATAGCGTTGGCCGTCAGCGCGATGACCGGCGTATCCTGACATTTGTGATTGTACATCCCACGAAAAGCGCGAAACGTTTCGATGCCGTCCATCTCCGGCATCATGTGATCCAGGAGAATCACGTCGTAGTGCTCCTTCTGAATCATAAACAGGCACTCCTTGCCGCTCGTGCAGGTGTCCACGCGCACCTGCGTCTTTTTCAGAAGCTGGCTGATAACCAACAGATTCATCTGCGTATCGTCCACCACAAGGATCCTGGCGTCCGGCGCGATGAAGCTTTCGCGGTAGCGGTGCAGCTTCCTGTTGTTCTGCATGACCGTCTGGTACCGCTCCTCGAAATTGCCGATCGGCACATCGCTCATGATGCCCTGCGGAATAGCCAGTGTAAAGACGGAGCCCACGCCGTGTTCGCTCTCCACACCGATCTCTCCATTCATCTGTCTGACAAGCTGATACGTAATGGCCAGCCCCAGCCCGGTGCCCTCCACGTTCCGGTTCTCCTCCATGTCAAAGCGCTCGAAATTGCCGAAGAGTCTCGGCATATCCTCCTCCCTGATGCCGATCCCCGTATCCTCCACCTGCACTTTCAGAAGAATCCTGTCGTTTTCCAGAGGCTCGCCGGTCACGGTCAGGGAAACGCCGCCCTGCTTCGTATACTTTACAGCGTTGTTCAGCACGTTGGTGATGACCTGATGTATGCGCCTGCCGTCGCCCCACAGCTCGCTGGGCAGCTTTTCATCTATATTGATGTAAAACCACAGATTCTTGTCCCCCGCCTTGATGCGCACCATATTGATGACGTCGTTGAGGACCGAGGCCGTGTCGTACGTCCCCTCGATGATCTCCATCCTGCCCGACTCGATCTTGGAGAAATCCAGTATGTCATTGATGAGCGACAGCAGATTCTGGCTCGCAACTTCGATATTCTCGGCGTATTCGCTGATCTCCTCCTGTTCGCTCTCCCGGAGGATCATCTCGTTCATGCCCATAATCGCGTTGATGGGCGTGCGGATCTCATGGGACATATTGGCCAGAAAATCGCTCTTGGCGCTGTTCGCCCTGTCGGCCATCAGCTTCGCTTCCCGCAGCTCATCGCTCTCCCGCACCTTCTCCTCCGCGCCGAACAGATAGACCATACCGGCAAACAGCGCCAGCATAAGGATGCCGAACACAAACAGCACGAGCACGACCAGATAGGCGATTCCCTCCATCGCGGTCTTTTCGGGGACGAGTCCCACAAGAAGCATATCCGTGCCCTCGATCTCGGAGGCGAACAGGAAGCAGTCTTCGCTCCCCGCCCCGACATAGACGGACGCCGCCCGCATGGCCTGCATCTGCTCCCGCATTCTGAGAAAGCCGTCATAGAGTTCCTCCGTCCGCAAAAAATTCCCGCCTTCCGCGCTGTCCGGAACAATGACCCGCTCCTCCCGGTCCATGATGAGGACCCGGCCTTCCCCCTCGTAGCAGGATATCCCGAACCTGTCATACAGAAGCTCCGGCGCGTATAACTTGTACAGCACATACCGCACATTCCGGTCTCTGTACACCGGCACGGTAAACAGCAGCCCTCTGTCTGCGCTGTAGCTCACCGCGGCCTCACCGCGAAAAGATTGCTCGATCCCCTCAAAAGCCAGAAAATCCAGGGATTCGCCGTACACGGCGCCGCCGTCCGATTCCAGCAGTCCCACGGAGACGGACTGCTCCCGTTCATCCAAAAGCGCCGTGATATCCTGCCGCTCCTCCTCACAGTGCTGCAGAATATCCGCCGTCCAGGACAGCTGCGCAAGCTGCTCCGAGAACCGGTCCTGCACAGTCTGCGAAAGGAGCTCGGCCTGCCGCACCGTCTGCTTCTCCACATAGTAATTGAGCAGCGTCCGCATTCTGTCATGCAGCAGAATGCCGGTCACGGCAAAGGCCGCCGCAAAGACAAGCATTCCGACGACAATCTTCTTATTCTTATCGATCCACGTTTTCCATGTAGCAGCCATAAATCCTTACGCCTTCCGCATACGCGCCGCCGTCCTCAGTCGGCGTCCGTAATCACGCCCTCCACATACCAGTCGAACGAGTTCAGCATCTCGCTGTCCGTCATCGTCTCCATCTCGCGAATCCTGACCGTCCCATCCGTATCCCTGATTGGACCGTAAAAAACATCGAAGGTGCCACTCAGGAACTTCTCCCGCACCGCCTCCACTTCCCGGGCGATCCCCGGCTTGACATTGGAACTCAAAGGCGCCAGCGCGACGGTATTTGTCTCCGCGCCGTCCCAGTAATGTCTCCCGGAAAACTTGCCCTGCAGACATTCCAGAATATGCGGCTCGTAAAAATTTTCCCACACAAAGACAGGCGCTGTCAGGAAAGTGTCCGGGTACAGCGCCGTATTATCCATATTGTAGCCGATGCACCAGACACCGCGTTCCTGCGCTACGTCGAGCGGTCTGTTCGTATCCGTGTGCAGCGTGAGCACATCGATATTATGTTCGTCGAGAAGCTTCTCGGCGGCTTCCCCTGCCTCCGCCTCACCCGTCCACGACTGCGTCCACTCCACATAGACGTTCGCCTTCGGATTGCCCTTACGCACGCCGAGCGTGAACGCGTTGATCCCGCGGTTTACCTCCGGAATCGGATAGGCCGCGGCGTAGCCGATCTCATCCGTCTCCGTCTGCAGTCCCGCAACGATGCCGCTCAGATAACGCATCTGATAGATTCTGCCAAAATAAGTGGCCAGATTGTCCGTCTCCTCCACGCCGGCCGCATGAAAGAAATTAGCCGCCGCGCAGCCAAATCGCCGATGTCCCGTTACCTGTCATGACCTCTTTTTCGATTACTTCTTGTATATATAAACTAAATTTATTTTGCTCATAGCATACATAAACAAATATTTAACTGCCCGTTTATCATGACTTTGCAGACATCTTTTTACCAGATTCTTATACTGTTCTGTTAATCCGGCAATTCCGAGCTGCTTTATAAATTCCAATTGATATTTATGACACAAATATTCCTTACTGTCAATATTTCTTTTAGGATGGCCTGAAATTCTTTGTCCTTGATGCACATGATAAATAAACAATGGCTGATCTATGTAAACAAACTCATATTTTTCCGCCAGCCTGATCGCAAGATCATATTCCTGATACGCACGCACATTTTCATCCAACAAGCCGACATCCATTAAATTTTTTTTAGATGTCAGCAAAGCCTGAAATAAGCAAAACGAATTATTATTTAATATTTCTTTATACACATAACCGCTTTTCCCGTTCATTTTGAAGGGCTTTTTCCTGCTTACAATTCTCCCGCTCCCATCCAAATAATCTTCCTGAGCGGTCAGGCCTCCGCAAATAACCGCATCAGGTTTTTTCTTTAATTCCTGAACCTGCAGATCCAGTTTATCCGCCACCCATTCATCATCGGAATCCAAGAATGCTATATACTCGCCTTTTGCTGCACAGATCCCCGCATTTCGCGCGGCCTGAGCCCCTTTATGATTTTGTCTGACAACTCGTATTCTCTCATCGTCCCGGAACGTATTCTGTATAAACTCCGGCGTCCCGTCATCTGATCCGTCGTCCACAATAATGACCTCGAATGCCGGATACGTCTGCGCCAGTATAGAATCAATACATCTTTTTATCATATTTTTGCGGTTATAACTCGGAACTACAACCGATATATTATATCTTTTCTGCATACTATCTCCTCCAAATTAGTCCAGTTCTATTTTAGCATACTGCCAAATTCTATATTTGTCAAACAATCCCGCTTTTTCAGCCCCTGCTTTTCTGTTTCTCAACACAAAAAGAAACTGTTGCAAAATAGATTGTCCCCATCTTACAACAGCCTTAAAAGCAATAAAAATTTGTACACTTAATCACCTAACATAATACGCCAGAAGAACAATTTTCGCAATCGAAACAATCGTAAGATCCGTCAGTTTTTCCAGTTCCATCTGTATCTCATAAAAATGATATAACGATGTGACAACAATCACATCCGCATCACAATCCTTAATATTTTCTATTGAATTCTTATCGAACACCAGGTCAACTGCAATATCCGTACCCTTCAGCTCTCTCTGTAATCGTCTGGTCATCCAGTTTTTCCCATATACTGCGATTTTCTTATATTTTTTAGTCTCAAAAAAGTGAACTGTACTTTTGCCATTTATCAGATTGACAATCCATCTGTACAGCAACATCAACATTTCTGTATACTGATCGATTAACGACCGTTTTCGACTATATTTCTTATCCAATTTTTCATATTTTCCCATCGTTTCTGTCCATTCTATAATTCAAACAATTCATTCCATTTTTCCATTTTTGCCGTAGAGTCATAATAGTCTAATATTTTATTTGAGTTATCTTTTTTGATCTTCAAAGACATAGATGCAAACTCACTGAAACTCAAATCCTCGATATCGTCAATATAATAAATTTTACACTTTCTTTCTTTTGTCATGTAATGATCTAATTGTGCATTCCTTTTTAAATATAACTTAGTTCCGCTTGCGCACAACATCATTATATTTCCCAATGCCTGCTGCCTTGCCATCGCAAAAATACCAATATCAACCTTTGAAAGATATTGCTCTATATACTCCTCCAATGGCAGATAATCTCTTAATATAACTATTTTATCTCCAAATATTTTTCTTCCGCATTCAGCAACTTTTTTCGCATATTCTTTATCCCCATATGCAAGTGGCAGTATAATACAGATATTTTCTTCCCGGAATTTTTTCAACATATTCAACACTTTTATATGCTCATTTGTTTCTGTCGCGGAATTTCCTACCTGTATATAAATCTTATCCTTGCTGTCAAACAATTTCGGAGCCAAAATTTTTTTCGTCAGCCCAATCTCTTTTTCATCTCCATACATCACAGCCATATGTATACTTTGCGGATTATCTAAATTATACAAAGTGCATAGTTTCTCATAATCGCTTTCTATAATCGTTATAAGCCCGGCGGCGTTACGTATAATTTTCGTTTTAGCTTCATTTATACTTTCATCTATAGGAATATCCCCACCCCAGAAATAAAGATATAATTTACTCAGCAAATTATTATGATCGGCAAAAAAGCTAATGATATCATGCTCAAAAAGACCATGATATATAATTTTATCAAATGTATCAAACCAAATTTCTATATGCGGTTTCCGCAATTCATGAGCAAATGAAGAAATATATTGTACGTTATCTTCATATAAATACTCTTCATCGCCTGTGAGCAAACCCACATAATAAATCCAAAATACATGTTTGTAATTCCCGCACTGCTTTTTTATTGCCCTGACAAAGCCAGCCGTAAACTGACTTATCCTAATTATATGTAAAATCTGTTTCATAGCCGGTCTCCTTCTAAGCGAAATCCTAAACTTTCATTCAACTTAGCCGAAAATCTATTTTTCTTAAACAAGTTGCTGTCAAGTCTATGCAGTTCCAATTTCTCAACCGCATACCGGATAACTGCATAGGAAGCATTTTTTACATCACCCTCCATGCGTCTTTTCTCGTATGAATTGGTTTTAATCCCCATCACAGCAACCCGATTTTTCCAATCTATCTCTGTCAGCATAATCATTCCAAGAGTCACGTTATTGGTAAATTCAATCATCCAACGCATAGTTGTATTTGTATTCTCATATCCTTCTATCCATTTCTTCTGCATCATTGTCGAAACCGGTTGGTTCCAGCCAACTGTCATGTTTTCCACACTGGGGAAGTTCATCAATGTTTTAAAAGATCATAGTCTTCTTTTTTCAATTGCCCGAAGTTTCACATTCCCATATTTCAATTCCATCTGAGCTTGCCCCCCCCCATTTCCTAAAAAATGTCGTCAATTTTTTCACACATATTCATCAAAACGACCTTTTTATTTCTCCAATAAAATATATTCATTATCTTGATATGTATAAATATTTGGAAATTCATTAATAAAATAACTATTCAAGCACATCGTATATGCTCCTGCATTATAAAAAACAAACATTGCATCCGGCTCAATCCGCCCCTTATTTTCCAGACAAATAAATCGATCTGCTTCCATACATGTGTTACCGCAAATATGTTGTATTTTCATTTTTTCGGATGTTTGACCTATAATGGCATACTGTGGTGAACGCACTGACATAAATGGATTGATGTGTAATGACGTCCCATCCAGAGTCACTATAATTTCATCACGGATCTGCTTAATCGAATTAACCCTGGTTAAGTAATAAACCGCCGTTGCTGCCACAGATGCACCCGGTTCTAATACAATCGCCGTTTGTAGTGGTTCAAATTCTTTACTTAAGACCCCACAAATTGTTTTTGCATATTCCTCCATTGTTGGTTTTCCTCGAACTATCTGACCGCCAAAAAAACCTCCTCCTATATCAATGTAATTGAGCTGCAAATTGTATTTATTTTGGATTTCACAAGCCGTTTCTGCAATTTTTCTAAACACCTTTACACTTCTCGTTTTAGTGCTTACATGCATATGTAATCCCGCAACCGTTACATTATTTCTTTTAAGAATATCTATTGCCTTCTTTACATCTCCGTTTTCATAGCAAAATCCAAAACGGCTTGCATATTTTCCTGCCGTCGTTTCTCCTTTGCAATACTGTTCCAAGTCAAAATTTATTCTTAAACCAACTCTTGTATTCAATGGTAAATCATATGACAGTATACTTTTGATTTCTTCAAAATTATCAATATTAACAATTCCTTTCTTAAATAATACATCTTTTAAAGATTTTCCCTTGATCGGTCCATTATATATAATATCCTTTGCTTCATAACCTAATTTTCTTGCTAATTGATATTCCTTTTCGGACACTACCTCAGCTCGCCATCCTCTTAACTTCACCACATCTATAACATATGGATGATGATTTGTTTTTATGGAATATCCATATATAATGTTTTTATTCCATTGCTTTTCAAAAGCCTCTTCTATCTCAGCGCAATTTCTTTCAAGCTGAGCAGAATCAATAATATAGCAAGGTGTTTTTAATGCTTTTAATTTTTCATCTAACATATTTTCTTCCTTACAGCTTAACCATATGGATATCTTTCCTACTTTTAACTCCCGTCTTTTCCTGCAGGCATCCTCTTGCTTCACTTTCTCCTAAAAGCCAGGAAATTATAGCTTTCGGCAAGTTTACTCCTGCCATATGACTAAACGGATATCCGCCGCCAAACCGAGCATTCATTTCAAGAACATATATCTTGTCGCCAGTCTTAAAAAGATCCACGTCTAAGTTAGCGCAATGCATTAATAATCGAGATAAATGTTCTCCTAAAGCTTTCAATTCTTTATCAGAAACAACTATTCCACAATCAGTCTCTCCTGAACGCATTTCGCATTTCATTTTGCAAATTGTGGTCTTGTATTGTCCCCTTAAATCATTGATCACATCCAACCCATATTCTTGACCGTTCAATTTTTCTTGTATGATTACTGAATTCAAAAAATCTTTCTGCGATTCATATCTTAAATACGTCTGCTCAATTTCGCGCTTTATTTTTGCTATTAAAATTTTTAATTCACTTATATTTTCTGCGGAATAGACCCCAATAGATCCCATACCCCAACGAGGTTTTATAATTAAAGGGAATTTAATTTCTTTGCTCTTCAACGCCTCAAAACATTCTTCATAGGAAAGAAATGTTTTCGGAGTAGAAATATTATTTTCTTTTAAAAACTTATAGGTCTTGTATTTGTCATTACATATATCTATCACCTGAACATCTGAAACTATTACCTGTATTCCTATTTTTTTAAATTCCTCCTTATGCCTTGACAGAATAGGCAAATCAACATCAAATAATGGGATTATGCATTTTATATTTTTCTCTTTACAATAATTCAGCAAAAAAGGAATATAATTGGCATCATATATAAGAGGTGTTACCACCCATTCATCCGCAGCCAAAAATGCCGGCGAATCGGATGATGAATTGGCGGCATACACCTTTCCTCTTCCTTCAAGTGCATCTTTAAAATATTCCAACAAATAACTTCTTCGCCCCACACTGGTAAACAAAATATTTACGTTTTTTATATCAGGCACACTGCGTTTGGAATTCATAATACCTCTCCTCTGCAGAATATACCTTTAATTTGACACTACTCCCCCCCCCATTTAAAATATTGTTCATTGTTGTCTGTTTTACAGGTATTGTGTTTAAGTCATATTCTTTTAACATATCTTGTATTTTCCTTACTTTGTTAAACATAAGAATATCTATTATAGAAAGGTTACTTACAAATTCACCATTAAACTGCTTATATTCCACCTTATTAAACCTTGTATCCAAAAAATAGAGTTTCATATCATTTTCCGCAAACTCCTCTGCCCGATATAAGGCTCGCCCACCAGATGGATTAATGTAAACATCCGCATTGAGGCGCCTGCATATTTCTACAATTCTTTTAGATGCCGATAATGAATTATCCTTATCTATTTGAGAAGACCTTAAAAGAAGTGTGTGCATATTCAAATATGACATGATTTCCTTTAAACTGTATTCTATAAAATCCGTAAGATCATCGTCCTCGTTTTTGATTATTCTTTCTATATATGGCATTACTTTTTCAAACATCAATGCCTTTTTATAAGCGTTTTCTATACGGGCCAAAAAAATCTGTCTGTCTCTCTCATCAAAATTCAATTTTGTATCCATGATCAGCCTATTCTGTGAAGCTGATTTTATGGGAACCGAAAACATAAACGGCTTATGATTAATCAAGATGCTGTTTCTGTTTATATAACCCCGTTTGATGAAATTAACATCATCTAATATAACAAACTTGTCTACTGCACCAATCAACTGCCAATAGCCTATATACGGAAACAAATAAGGCTGCATAACTGCCACTTTCATCAGAAATTCCTTCCGGAAAAATTATATGTATTTTACTATTTGATCAATCTTTTCCATATCTAACTTTTCATATAACGGCAACACAAGCACCTGTCGTGCAAGCATTCTCGCATTATGCAGTTTTACATTCCTGTACTTATTCCTAAAGCACGCCTGATCCGCTGTGATCGGATAAAAGTATTTCCTCGCGTAAATATCGTGCCGCTTCAGTTCTTCATAGACGCCATCTCTCGTCTTTTCACCGCTTCCATCTATCAGGATCGGGAAATATCCATAATTGCTGTCTTCCTCGTCCTTCTTTTCAAAAAAACTGATTCCCTCGACGTTGGCCAACCGCTCCATATAGCAGGCATGTCTCTTCTTCCGCTCCGCTATCGCTTCGTCTATATGTTTTAAGTTGCACAGTCCCATGATTGCACAGAACTCATTCATCTTGGCGTTCGCACCGATGTCGCTTACCAGTTCTTCGCCTCTTATGCCGAAATTCTTCAGGTTGTACAGCTTCTCGTAGAACTTATGATCTGAAAATGTGACTGCGCCGCCCTCTATCGTGTTATAAACTTTCGTCGCATGAAAGCTGAAGATGGAAGCGTCCCCGTAATTTCCGATTCCTTTTCCCCGGTACTTTACGCCAAAAGCATGGGCAGCATCATAGATTACTTTCAGGTTATATTTATCAGCAATCTTCTGTATTGCCTCGACATTGCACACATTCCCATATACATGCACCGGAACGATCGCCGCTGTCTTTTCGGTGATCAAGTCCTCTATCTTCGTCTCATCGATCGTCCCGTCCGACAGCTTCACATCACAGAATACCGGTTCCAGACGATTCCGCACGATGGCGTGTGTCGTCGAGATAAAGGTAAAAGGCGTGGTGATCACTTCCGCCCCTTCCGGAAAACCGAATGCCTGTATCGCCATCTCGAGTGCCATATGCCCGTTTACCATCAAGGATAATCCCGGCACGTCCAGATATTTCTTTAATTCTTCTTCCAGTTCCTGATGATACATTCCCATATTGGTCAGCCAGTGGCTGTCCCACAGGGGTTTGATCGCTTCTATGTATTCTTCATACGGCGGCATCGATGACTGTGTGACCAGTATTTTCTCGTTTGACATCTCATATCTCCTGAACTTTTAGGTTTTTCCATCACTGCACCCGCCCGCCATGCCGCCTGATACCTGTTCCGACAAGACAGTATGCCGACATCAGCTTTCTCAAAATGTATACTTTTTGGTTAAGCTGTCGAAATATGAAAAATGTTCAATACAGCAAAATAAATGGTCTGGCTTTTTGGTGAGTTTTGTGTTAGAATAAGAAAAATTATGTATACAATATTTCTTCTCAAAAAGTATACTTTTTAACAAAATTCCCGAACACTATCGAAACACCTTTTCAATCCAATCCACAAAAAAGCCGGAGACCGCTTTTCTCATAAAGAAAAACGTTCTCCGGCTTTTCAAGCCATATAGGATCATATTTATTACTAAAACTAAATCAGTTTACAAAACTTTTCTGGTTCCGTGCAAGGTATTTCGCTTCCCCTAAAATCAACTAATATTCGCAACCCCATACTTTTCCTCCCGATAATTCTCCAGTTCCTTATCGCAATCCAGTTCAGGGACTTTTCTTCTGATGCCCTCCAGTTCTTCAAACGCCTTATCCCTTGCCAACTGGTCCTCTGCTCCATATAGTCCGCTTACTCCCTGCATAATCTGGACAATATAATAAAGTTTATCTTCCGGCATCTTTTCCAACAAATCCATTGCATCCTTTCTAAGTGCGGTCATCTTACACCACTCCTATCTCTAATCATATACCCAACGCACATATTTTCAACTTTTACATAAGCCATATCAAATTTCTATAAAACAACTTAATGTATATTATATGCAATAATACTGTTTTCTTCAATCAATTTCTACCGCCAACTTAAATTTGCCTGCAATATCCCTATCTCCCCACCAGCTCCGAGAGCGGCCGGAAGGTATAGCCCATCTCCTCCCATCTCGTCAGAAGTTCGTCCAGAATCTCACCGTTGGTCTGTGAGGTATTGTGCAGGAGTACGACGGCGCCCGGATGAATCCGCGCCGTCAGTTTCTCCAGCGCTTCTTCATGGCTCGGCTGGTCGTCCTGATTCCAGTCCACATACGCCAGGCTCCAGAAGATTGTGCTGTATCCAAGCTCCTGCGCCATCCTGAGGTTCTGTTCGCTGCACTTGCCCTGCGGCGGTCTGTAGTACATGGACAGCTCCTCTCCCGTGATCTCGCGAAAAAGCGCCGCCACATCATCCAGCTCGCTCCGGAAGGTCTCCTCATCCAGAATCGCCGGCATATCGAGGTGGTGGTAGGTGTGGTTCCCCACGGCATGTCCCTCTGATACCATGCGCTTCGCCATCTCCGGCGCGGTCTCTAAGAAATGCCCTACGACGAAGAAGGTCGCCGGCGCGTCATGCTTCTTCAACGCGTCCAGAATCGGCTCGGTATTGCCGTTCTCATAGCCGCAGTCAAAGGTGAGATAGATTACCTTCTCGTCCGGCGAGCCCACGTAGTAGGCGTCGTACCATCCAAGATCCTCCGCCGCGGCGTTCCCCACGGGCTGCTCACCGCTCTCCCCGAAGGAGAGTCCCCAGTCCTCCGACGTAAGTTCGAGAGACCAGCCCTCCGGCGGCTGCGGACTGCCTCCCGTCACCAGCGCGAGCGCCGCCGAGAGCGCCATAATTCCCCTTCTCACAGTTTCCAGTATCTCCATGATGCCCCTCCTGTCTTCCGTATTCACGCGGCCGGCCTGTCCGCCGCCGTCTGTACGTATTATAGAGGACGGTTGCATCATAGTTGTATCAAAAATGCATCATAGTTGCATCATTTTACACACAAAAGGCGGTCATCCGACCGCCAGCTTCTCCCTCCGCGCAAGGAAGTAACAATATCCGTGATAGAGTCCTCTGTCGTACAGCCTGACCACAATCTCCCGCATGCGTCCGTCCAGTCTGTGATAGCAGATCCTGTTCTCCCACATGAGCCCCTCGACATACTCCCGCTGTCTGGCATTGAGCGCCTGCAGCTGCGCTTCCAGGGAGCCGTCCTTCCTCCCTGCCGACAGGCCGAAGTCAAAGGAGGCATAGGCATTCTCCTCCCCGGCCGCGCTGCACCGCTCCTCCAGGCAGGCCGCCAGAGGCCCGCAGGTCTCCTCGCTGTAGCGCATCTCCCGCAGCGATATGGCAGCGCTTTCTTTCGCATCCGCCGCCTTTTCCATGCAGAAGCTGGCTCTCCCGAACCGATCGTGTCTGACGCTGTAGGCCGCCTTTGTCCTCTGCCCGCCTGCTCCCGGCTCGCTTGTGAGAATCGTCCGCGTATCGACCAGATGCTGCCACATTGTCCGGCGCACCCTCTCATAGGGTGTCGGATAAGTCAGGCTGTCGCTGATCTGCTTCGCCGTGTATCCCAGATCCGCCAGATGCCGGATCGCGCCGCCGCTTGCCGCCTCGTAGGCAAAATCAGAAAGCGCGTCCCGGAAATAATCCTGCTCTCCCATCTCTCTGTCCACTTCTCTCCGCTAGTCTTCCCGCGCCCAGCCATAGGCATATTTCACGGCCTTATTCCAGCCCTTGAGCATCCGTTCCCTGTCCGCCTGCTCCAGAGCCGGCCGGAATGCGCTGCCGTCCGTGCGGTTTTTGACCACGTCCTCACAGCTTGTCCAGTACCCCACCGCAAGCCCGGCCAGATACGCCGCTCCCAGCGCGGTCGTCTCCACACACTGCGGCCGGATTACCGGCACGCCGATGAGGTCCGCCTGCGTCTGCATCAGAAAATCGTTGGCGCTGGCCCCGCCGTCCACTCTGAGAGCGCTGATCTCCATGTGAGCGTCGGCCTCCATTGCCTTCAGCACGTCGTGCGCCTGATAGGCGATGGACTCCAGCGTCGCCCGGATAATATGGTACTTGTTCACGCCCCTCGTGATGCCGACGATCGTGCCGCGCGCATACTGATCCCAGTGGGGCGCGCCCAGACCCGTGAAGGCCGGAACGACATAGCAGCCGCCGGAATCCCTGACTTTTCCCGCCATATACTCCGAGTCCGCAGCGGAGTCGATCAGCCGCAGCTCGTCCCGCAGCCACTGTATGGCCGCTCCCGCCACGAAGATCGATCCCTCCAGCGCATAGTGCACCCTGCCGTCCAGTCCCCAGGCGATGGTCGTCACCAGACCGTGTTCGGAGAACACCGGGCGCTCCCCCGTATTCATCAGCAGGAAACAGCCTGTCCCGTAGGTGTTCTTCACATCGCCCGCCGCGAAGCAGGTCTGTCCGAACAGCGCCGCCTGCTGGTCGCCCGCCGCGCCGGCGATCGGGATGGCGCCCCCGAAGAAGGCCGGATCCGTCTCCCCGTAGATGCAGCTCGACTCTTTTACCTCGGGCAGCATACACCCGGGAATATTTAACTCTGCCAGAATCTCGTCGTCCCACCGCAGCGTATTGATATTAAAAAGCATCGTGCGCGACGCGTTGGAGTAGTCCGTCACGTGCACCGCGCCCTTCGTCAGCTTCCAGATCAGCCACGTCTCCACCGTGCCGAAAAGCAGTTCCCCGTTCTCCGCGCGCTCTCTGGCGCCCGGCACATTGTCCAGAATCCACTTGAGCTTGGTCGCCGAGAAGTAGGCGTCGATCACCAGCCCTGTCTTCTCCTTGAAGCGCTCCGTGAGTCCCCGTTCCTTCAGCCGGTCGCACTCCCCGGACGTCCTTCTGCACTGCCAGACGATGGCGTGATACACGGGCGTCCCGGTGCGCCTGTCCCACACGACGACGGTCTCCCGCTGGTTGGTGATGCCGATCGCCGCGATATCCCCTGCGGAAGCGCCGATCATGTTCATCGCCTCCACCGCCACGCCCAGCTGGCTCGCCCAGATCTCGTCCGCGTCGTGCTCCACCCAGCCCGGCTTCGGAAAATACTGTGTAAATTCCCGCTGCGCCACGCTGCACGGCTCGCCCTTCTCATTGAACAGAATGCACCTGTTGCTGGTGGTTCCGGCGTCCAGCGCCATGACATACTTTGCCATACATCCACCGTCCTCTCCCGGCTCTTGTCGAGACCGTCTATTTCCTGCCCTCGGTTCCCAGGAACGTCTCATCCCTCTGGTATTCCAGGAACCTCCGCTGCACGTCGTCGGCGGAGACGGCGTAGTGATAGATTTCCAGATCAGACAGCTTCCCCTCGTAGGAATGCTGATACTCGTCTCCGCCTACCATAATCCGGCGAACAACCTTCATGTTGGGGACATTTTCCCTGCTGCCAACGAGCAGACCGTTGAAGTACAGCTTGGCAATCCGCGTCACCGCGTCGTAGGTGGCGCACAGGTACGACCACTGCCCCGGCACCGCCTGCCTGCAGGCGATATCGTGCCACTCGTTGGCCTCCCTGTCGTCCTTGATCCGGTAGAAGAAATCCCCGTGCCCGCTGACCGGAATCAGACTCATAAAGCCGTCCGCATAGTCGATATAGATCACGCTCGTCCAGGGCTGGTCCAGATCCGGATTTACCCAGAAGCAGATCGAGTAGCTGTCGTTTTTCATGACCTCTCCCGGAAGCAGGAGGACATTCTCCTTCACCTCGCCGCCCGGGAAATGCACGGAGTGCCGGCTGCTGATCACGCCGTCTGCGAATGTATAGCCGGCGCCGGAAAATACGCCCCGGAACGCACCCTCCTCATCGTCAAAATTGTGGTTGAACCGGAATGTCTGAGGTCTTCTGTTGCGGACGAAAAAGAGCCTCTGACCGTATGTCTGCGCGAATACCGAATTCGGAACGGGCTCCCCGTAATAGGGGCCGGTGCCGAACTGTGCGCCGTAGTTGGCCAGCATGGCGATCTGGCTGGTCTTCTCGATCCCCTGCGCCACGATCTCACAGTGCAGATCCCTGCCCAGGCTGATTACATTGCGCAGAATACAGAGACCGCTCTCATTTTCCTCTGCCTTGGCGAGCAGCTTGTGGTCCAGCTTCAGCATTCTGACCGGCAGCCTCTGCAGCACGCGCAGCGAGGAGCCGGATGCAAAGTCGTGAATCACCACGCTGAAGCCCGCGTCGATCATCGTCTGCACCATCTCGTAAAGCCTGTCGCCGTTTTCGATGAAATCCTTCTCCGCGATACAGAACTTGATGTCCCCCACGCCCAGCCCGTATCCGCTCATGTGCTCCGTGATCCGGGGAATGCTGTTTTTTTGCATCAGATAGGCGCCGGACAGGCTCATATAGAGAGACAGATACTGGAAATCCGTGCCGCGCCAGGCAATCCGCTGCTCGCAGACCCGGTCCAACAGAAACAGGGTGATCTGTTCGATCATGCCGTACTGTTTGCACACCGGCACGAATTTCTTCTCCGGAATCAGGCCTCGTCCGGGAAAATCCCACTGCAGCACCGCCTCCGCCGCAATCACGTCGGAAGTCTGCAGATGTGTCACCGGCCGGTACAGCACATTCAGTTCTCTCTCAATCATGCCGGAGAGCGCCCGCTCCCTGATGGCATTTTCCTCCTCGACCCGCTCTCTGATCTCGTCGTACAGGATATATCTGCTCTTGCCGTTTTTCTTCACATGGTACATCGCCATATCGCTCTGCTCCAGGATCTGCGTCATACCCAGCGAAACCGGCTGCGCGAAGCAAACGCCGATGCTGAAGGAGAGCAGCTTCTCCACCTCCGCGTCAAAATCTCCGCGGCAGATCGCATCCTGCAGATACGGCAGTTTCTCCTCCACAGAGGGTATCGGCAGACTGCCGTCGCACAGCACCACGAACTCGTCTCCGCCCATCCGGACAACCAGCTGGCCGTCGAAAGTGCGCGTGAGCAGTTCCGCGATAAAGATCAGCAGCTGATCCCCCTTGGCATGGCCGTAGATGTCGTTGACAAGCTTGAAATTGTCCACGTCCAGATAGAGACAGTGCACCCGGCAGTCTCCGGGCAGCGTATCCCAGACCTCGCCCAGACCTCTTCTGTTGCAGAGCCCGGTGAGATAATCAATATTCTTTTCCGTCGTGTGAAAATCCCGAAAGAGCATTTCCATAGTTATGATTTCCCCGTAATCTGCAAAAAGCTGCTGCCTCCAGCTGATATGCAGCGGTTGCAGCAGCTTTTTGGCAATAGAATGTTATTGCCTCTGTCGTATTAACATTAACCCTTGACCGCGCCTGCCGTCATACCTTCGATAAAGTATCTCTGGAAGCACAGGAACACGATGAACACGGGCAGGATGCCGAACATGGAACCCGCGATCAGGACGTCGTAGTTGTTGCCGTACGGCGTCAGCAGCGTGTTCAGGCCGATCGGCAGCGTGAACTTCGACGCGTTTCTGTATACGAGCATCGGCCACAGCACGTTGTTCCACGCGCCCATCGCGCAGAGGATGGACATCGCCGCAAAGGCGGGCTTGGTGATCGGGAGCATGATCTTAAAGCAGATGCCGTACTCCGTCGCGCCGTCGATACGCCCCGCGTCCAGCAGCTCTTTCGGCAGTCCGATCATGTACTGTCTGAAGAAGAATACCGTCGAAGCGCCGCAGACACCCGGCAGCACTACGCCCGCCGTCGTGTCGATCAGCTTCAGGGTGATCATCTCCTTATACAGGGGCAGGATCAGGATCTCGAAAGGTACCATCATCGTCGCGATGACGAGGAAGAACAGGAAGTTCTTCAGCGGGTACTCGTACATGCTCAGGCCGTAAGCTACGATGTAGCAGACGATCAGCGTTCCCACAACGGATACCGCCGTCAGGAACAGGCTGTTGCGGAACCACATGAAGTATTTCTGTGAGTCCGCGTTACCGCTGAACAGGTAGATGTAGTTGTTCAGTGTCATTGTGCTCACATCCAGATCGATGCTCAAGCCCTTACGGATCAGCTCCGTGCCGGGCCGGAAGGATGCAAGCAGTCCCGCAAAAACAGGGAAGATGATAATAATCGCAAGAATCGCAAACCACGCCGTAGCGATCACGCTGAGGAGACGGTTTTTTGCGCTCATGCCCATTTTCTTGGAATCTGTCATGTTATCTCTCCTCCTTCTTGAACGTGCCGTTTGCGACAAGCTGTATGATATTGATAATCAGTGCGATCACGAGAAGTACCAGACCGATCGCGCTGCCGTAGCCCAAATCATTCTTCTGAATACCGCGGTTGTACAGATAGCCCACGATCGTCAGACCGATATTGTTCGGCGACGCCGGGCCGGCCCACAACATGAAACTCTCCATAAACATTGCCAGACCTGCATATACGCTGATGGTCAGCACGTAGATCGTGGTGGGCTTGATGAGCGGTATCGTCACATAGCGGAACTTCTGCCATGAGTTCGCGCCGTCGATCTCCGCCGACTCGTACAGAGCCGTGTCGATGCCTTTCAGACCGGACAGGAAGTAGAGCATGTTGACGCCGGTCCACCGCCAGCAGGCGGTCACAAGCAGGGCGCCCAGTCCCGTCGATTTCATTTTCAGCCACTTGAAGGTGCCCAGTCCCAGAGCCGAGGTGATGACGTTCATCTGACCTGTCGGATACTCCGAGAACATCAGTCGAAACAGCGTACCGGAGATAACTACGGACGTCAGCGCCGGCAGATAGAGGCAGGCTTTCCAGAATCCCTTCGCCTTCACCAGTCTCGAGTCCATCAGAACCGCGAAGAGCATCGGGAAGGGAATCAGCAGAATCAGCGTGCCTAACATATACTCAAAGCTGTTGGCAATCGCGGTGCGGAACGTGGGATCTCTGAGCAGCTTGGAATAGTTCTTGATGCCGATCCATTCCGAGGTGGCCGGTCCGATATCCTGAAAACTCATGACAACGGTACTGCACAGAGGATACACCCAGAAAAACAGGAAACTCAGAATGAACGGTATGACGAACACATAGGGCGCCGCTTTCTGAGAGTAGAAAAACTTCTTTATCTTCATAGTCAATGCCTCTCCTTACATTACATAATATCCCCGATAGTAAGAAATCCCTTGTCGCGCAAAATTTCCCCTGCGACAAAAAGGGGCGACCGCCCGGGGAAAATCCCCGGACAATCTCCCGATTTTATTTTTGCTTTACTGCTCCAGAGCAACGATATCCTGTGCAGCCTGCAGCGCTTCGTCTACGTCCATGCCATTCTCGAGAATGTCGTTGAGCGTTACGTTGCACATCTGCTCGTTGATCGTCGGGCTGATCGGAGTGGTCATGACAACGCCGATCTGGTCCTTGATCTCGTTCAGAACATCGTAAGGATAATTTCTGAAGAAGGTATTGTACTGATTGCTCTCGTCATGCGCGAAAGAATCGTCGCTCCACAGAGAGGTGTTGCAGACGTCGAATCCGAGATCCTCCCAGATCATCGTCTCACCCTCGGGAGACATCTTCGCGTAGCAGAGGAAATCTGCCGCCAGAGCGGGATCTACGGACTGTGCCGTAACAACCGTACCCGTACCGCCGATACCTACGGAGCAGTTCTGACCCTCCTCGAATACCGGGCACTTCGCGATGTACCAGTTGCCCTTTTCCTCAGGCATATAGTTGATGAAACGGCTCATGTACCACATTGCCTTCGGGAAAGATACGATGTTGTGATCCAGAATGTTCTGGAAGCCTGCCTCCAGGTCAACGTGTCCGTCCGGAGAAACCTCAGCAAGACCGCTGTTCACCCACTCCTGCTCCATCGTCAGCATCTTTTTGACGGAATCAAGCTGTACGTTCGCCGTAGCGTCCGCGCTGCCGCCGGTCCAGTCCTCGCCGTACTCAGCCATAGCGATCCACTGCCAGTCAACGCCGCCCGTATCAACGGAAGTCCAGTACTTGCCCTCCGGTCTGCCGATCGCGTCAAGGTACTTCTCGCCCAGTGCTGCCCAGTCATCCCAGGTAACAACCGCGTCAACATCCGCCTGCGTGATGCCGGCCTCTTCCAGAACCGCCATGTTGTAGTACTGAACCGTAGCGCCTACATGGAAAGGTGCGCCGTACTGCTTGCCGTCGGAACCCTTGTAAGCGTCCAGACGGGAGGTAAGCATATCCGCCGCGTAAGGAGCCATAGCGTCGTCCAGGGGATAAAGCCATGTGTCAAGACCCTCGTACACATTCGGCACCTGACCCATCTCTACGTCGCAGATATCCGGCGCGCCGGTGCCTGCCTGCAGGGATGTGAGCAGCTTCGTGTGGTTGCTCTCATAAGGATATGTAGTAAAGGTAACCTCGATCGTTCTGTCGGGATTCGCCTCGTTCCACTTGTCTACCATCTTTGCGTAGAAGGTGTTGTGCGCCTCTACGAAAGACCAGCACTCCAGATGTGTGCCGTTGGGATCGCCGACTGTGGTGACTGCCTGAGCCTCTTCCTCAGCCGCCGCGCCGTCCTCAGCCGCTGCGCCGTCGTCTGCCGCCGCACCGTCGTCTGCTGCCGCGCCGTCCTCAGCCGCTGCGCCGCTGTCTGCTGCCGCGCCGCCGTCTGCGGACCCCCCCCCACAACCAACGAGCAGGGAAGATACCATAGCAACACTCAGAAGACTTGCCAGTAACTTTTTCTTCATTTTTTTTCCTCCTTTTTACTCTGCATTTACATGCCACTCGGATAACCGTAATTTTTTAGGAAAAAATATAACATTCTGTCAAATTTACTTCTTTCCCTGACATTACAATTATCCTATTAGTGATATTGTATATTACACCGCCCTATATGTCAATATAATTTTGAAATATTTTTGATTTTTATAAAATAATAAAATAGTTTAGTCGGCGTCCTCCGAAGAAGCCTTCCACTTGTCGTAAGGGCAGGCGTTTTTCTTCATGACCGCGCGGAGCTCCACGTAGCACCCGCAGGCTCTGCACATGGCGTCCGCCAGAAGATCGCACTCCTTACAGACGGCCAGCCGCCTGTCGTAAAGCGGAGCGGTGACTTTCAGCTCCTCATCGATCGCGGCGATATACGCGTGCAGGCTCTCGAAATACTTTTTCTCGTCCATATCCGCGGTCAGACATCTCCTGCAGACGCGCTTCGCGCGCTGTTCCCCGTCCATGCCTTCCGGCCTATCTGACGCTCAGGCTGACCACGCTGCAGGCGGGCAGGTGGAGACGGATCCGGCCGTCCGCGATCTCACAGTTCTCAAGCGCCGCTTCCTTCACATTCTCCGGCTCGTCAAAGGTATTGTGCGCGTGCATCTCTCCCGTAAGGATCGACGCTTTCACCGAAGACGGCTTAAGCTGCGCGAAGGCGATCTCCATCGGCGCCTCCTCCGAGACGGACAGATTGCCCAGCGTGATATGGATCGCGCCGTCCGCGCCCACAGAGACGGACTCGCTCACAAGCGGCACCTGATCCTCTGCCGTGCCGACGGTCCTGTTGTCCTCCAGATAGCTGTGCAGAAGCTCCGCGTCCTGATGCTCCTTATACATATGGAAGATATGATAGGTGGGCGTCAGGATCATCTTCGGCCCTTCGGTCAGAATGACGGACTGCAGCACGTTCACCATCTGGGCGATGCAGGCCATCTTCACACGGTCGCAGTGCTTGTTGAAGATGTTCAGGGTCGCGCAGGCCACCAGAGCGTCGCGCATGGTGTTCTGCTGATAGAGGAATCCCGGATTCGTGCCCGGCTCCACGTCGAACCAGCAGCCCCACTCGTCCACGCTCAGACCGATCTTCTTGTCGGGATCGTACTGATCCATGATCGCGCCGTGGCGGTTGATCAGCTCCTCCATGTAGAGCGCCTTGGTCATCGTCCTGTACCACTCCGCCTCGTCGAACTGCGTCGCGCTGCCCTTGTGCTCCCAGCCGTTCGGATGCACATAATAATGAAGAGACAACTCATCCATGAAACCGTGCGCCCACTCCGGCTGCGGAGGTGCGAAACAGGTCTTCAGCACGCCCTCCGTCCAGAAGTAGTCCGCCACGTTGGGGCCGCCGCACACTTTCTTGATCGGCGCCGCCATGTCGTAGTGGCGCACATAGGTCTGGTATCTCCGGTACAGATTCGCGTAGTACTCCGGCGTCATGTTGCCGCCGCAGCCCCAGTTCTCGTTGCCCACGCCGAAGTAATCGATCTTCCAGGGCTTCTCATGGCCGTTCGCCTTGCGCAGGTCCGCCATGGGAGACACGCCGTCGAAGGTGATGTACTCGACCCACTCGCTCATCTCCTGCACGGTGCCGCTGCCGACGTTGCCGTTCACATAGGTCTTGCAGCCCAGCTGCTCACACAGCTCGAAGAACTCGTGGGTGCCGAAGCTGTTGTCCTCCACCACGCCGCCCCAGTGGGTGTTGATCATCTTCTTGCGCTTCTCCTTCGGGCCGATACCGTCCTTCCAGTGGTACTCGTCGGCGAAGCAGCCGCCCGGCCAGCGCAGCATCGGGATCTTCATCTCCTTCAGCGCGTCCACCACGTCCTTGCGCATGCCGTTGACGTTGGGAATGTCGGAGTTCTCTCCCACATACAGTCCCTCGTAGATGCATCTTCCCAGATGCTCGGAGAAATGTCCGTAGATCTCCGCGTTGATGTGCCCCTCTTTCTGCCTTTCATTCACGTGTAATACTGCCATACCCTTCCTTCCTTTCCTTTTTGATAGTGTTGTCCTGTATACTGCGCGCCCGCGGCTTTCCTTCCCCCGCTGCGCTAGTTGTCGTAAGAGAATACCGGCCTGCCCTCGGCGTCCCACTTCACCCGCATGAGCATGGCGTGGCGGTTCGGATTGTAGAGCGGGTCGCCCACGATCTCCTTCTCCGTCCGGGCGTGATAGACCATCACGTCATTGCCCTCCTCATCGATGGTGAAGCTGTTATGCCCCGGCCCGTAGATACCCCGCGCCTCGTCGGAGCACAGCACCGGATACCGCTCCTTTTTCCAGGAGAGGGGATCCAACAGATCCGCGTCCTCGTCCGCCGTCAGCATTCCCATGCAGTAGGCGATGCCCGTCTCCGAGGCGGAATAGGTCAGGAAAATACGCCCGTTTCTCTTGATCACGGCGGGTCCCTCGTTCACCCAGAAGCCCACCCGCTCCCAGTCATAATCCGGCGTCGTCAGAAGCACCTGCACGGTCTTAAGCTGCCAGGGCGTCTCCATCTCGCCGATGTAGAGGTTGGAGATCTGCTTGCCCACGCCGACCTTCTCCGCCCATATGTAATAATATTTTCCTCTGTTCTCAAACACCGTGCCGTCCAGCGAAAATGCCCGGAAGGAAAAGGCGTCGTCCGGCGCGCAGCCCATCTTGCCCTTCTCCGTCCAGACGCCCGTCATGGGATCTGCGTCCCGGCACTCCAGCACATAGGGGCGGATATTCCAGATGTCGTCCTTGTCCCCCGCCGCGAAGTAGACGTACCATGCGCCGTCGATATAGTGAAGCTCCGGCGCCCAGACATGGCAGCTCATAATCCCGCTCTCGTGCCTGTGCCAGATCTCCTTCTCCGGCGCGTCCTTAAGCCCCGCCAGCGTATCCGCCCTGCGAAGCACGATCTGATCGTACGCGGGCACGGACGCCGTAAAGTAATAGCTGCCGTCCGTGTGCCGGTACACATACGGATCCGCCCGCTGTAGAATCCACGGTTTGTTGTACTCCAACTGCCTGTCTGTCATAACTGTTCTCCTTGTTTCATTCTATTTTTTAAAAATTGCTAAATTATTATATCTCTTTTTAAATTATATAGAAAATACGCGCGTAAATCAACCTGTTTTTTCCGTTTTTCGAAGAATTTGTACCGCGCCTGTTTTCATCTAAAATAAAAAAGCGTCCCGGCAGAGACCGCTCTCTCCCGAAACGCCTTGTCCGCGAATATTTACGCTCTGTGCTCCGTACCCTCCTGGCCGCTGACGGGGCTGTAATTGATGCGCACGGCGATGTCCTGATTGTAGTTGCCGAAACTCTTGCCGAAGATCGTCAGGCCGCCCACGTGCTCGGCGTCCTCCTCCACCTCCAGCTTCAGCTTGATCGTGCTGTGGTAGTCGAACTGAAAATCCCCGATGCTCACGTCCGACACCTGCAGGCCGTCGATAAAGGTCCCCTTGCCGTTGATGACAAGGATTTTTAACAGGCCGTACTGGTTCCAGTTCGGGAACCACCAATCCGGCGTGAAGATGCCCTTCACGTTACCGAAATCCCCCGGGCTCGTCCACATCGCGACCTTCCTGTCGTTGAGGAAAAAGGAGATGTCCGAGGGCCACACGTCGTTGCAGCCCGGCGCCTCCGAGCCGAGCTCCAGCGAGATGCTGATCTGATCGATTTTCTGTCCCGCCGGAATGAAGTTCGGGACGATGTACTCCACATACCCTCTGGTGAGCCAGAGGATATCCGCCTCATATCTGTCGGCATGGGCGAAGTAGCGCGCGTCGTCCACCTCGCCGATGATCGCCTTGTCGGAGGCGAGACCGCAGGTCGGATACACGCTGTAATCGGAGTAATGCCCCACCCTGATATCCGTCTGATAGATATTCTTGACGTCCTCCTCCGGATTGACCTCGATGAGGATCTTGTCGAGACGCACGGTGCACTTCTTCTGGTTGCCATGCCCCGCCGACTCGTTGGCGATCGTGATGATCCCGCAGTCCTCCAGCTTCTTGATGTGGCTTGTGAGGGCCCCGTTCGTGATGTTAAGCCTGCTCGCCAGCTCGTTCATGTTCATGCCGTTGTTTTCCGAGAGGATCCTGATGATCTCGATGCGAACCTCGGAACCCAGCGCCTTAAAGATGTCCAGACCTTCTTCCAGCGACTTCAGATGCAGCATATATCCCGTCTCCTGTGTACATATGTTTAGATAAATTTAAAATAATCTATAAGGTATTATAGCATTTTAGAATCATTAGTCAATATGTTTTATCCGTCCGCCTTCTTCTTGATATGGTTGCCGATGATCTCGGAGACCTCATTGATGGCGATGAAGGCGCTGGCGTCCGCCTCGTTGATCAGCTTCTTCAGCTCGTAGACCTCCAGGCGGTTCAGCACGCAGTAGAGCACATCCTTCCGGCCGCTGATCAGACCCTCTCCTTCTAAGATCGTCACGGTCCTTCCCATCCGCTTATAGATCATGTCCGCGATGGCCGCGCCGTCGTTCGTGATGATCATGGCCGCCTTGGCCTGGTTCATGCCGTTGTCGATGAAATCCAGCACCTTGGAGGCGATATAGTAGGTGAGCAGGCTGTACATCGCCGAGTCGAAGTTAAATTGAAATCCGGCTATGGTGTAGATCACCACATTGATGATCAGCACCGTCCGCCCCACGGGAAAGTCGGTTCTGCGGTTGATGAGAATGGCCACCGTCTCCGTGCCGTCCAGACAGCCGCCCGCCGAGATCACCATACCCACGCCGGCGCCCAGCAGAATACCGCCGAAGCAGACTGCCAGAAGCGGCTCTGTCGTCATATTGGCCAGAGGCGCGAACAGCTCCAGGAAGACGGAGAACACCGCCATGGAATAGCCGGCCTTGATGAAGAAATACCTGCCGAGAATCCTGTAGCCGACAATCATAAAGGGCAGATTCAGCGCAAAAGTGAGAACGCTCAGCTTGATCCCCGTCAGGTGATTGACGATGATGCCGACGCCCACCACGCCGCCGTCCAGAATCGTGTTCGGCACGAGGAACTCCTCGACAGCGAAAGCCGCCACCGCCGCGCCGAAAGTCAACAGCAGATACTCCCAGATCCGCCTGAGCATCGCTTTGACGCCGCCTGCGCCGTTATTTTGATCCGCCTCATGTCTGTCGTTTCCGCTCAAAATATTCATTCCCTTCCGTCACTGTATTTGCCCTGCATATATATGACAGAAGAGGCCGTTCTATGTCCCGCCGGCCTCTCCCGTCACACAGCCTGCGTATGCCGTCTGTCACAGGTATGTGAGCAGCTCCTCGCGCACCCCGTCCATGCGGGCGTCCGCGATGCCGAAATCCATCTCCTTGTAACTCCACGCCGCCCTGGAGATCCCGTATTTCTCGAACACGCCGTGGATCGTCCGAAACCATTTCAGCGTGTCCTCCGGGCTTGCGATATCGATGACGCCGTACTCGCCGCAGTACAGCTCCGTGCCGTTCTCCTTCGCTTTCTGCAGCGCTTCCGCAAAAAGCTTCTCGAAGGTTTCCCCTGTGATATCCATATCGTCGAAGCGGGGTCTCGCATTCTGATCAAAGGCGTCGTCGTAGATCCAGTATGCGCCCTGGTGCGTGAACGCCAGCGGCTCGTAGCAGTGGAAATTGTAAATCACCTTGTCGTCAAAAGGTTTCTCCAGATCCTTCACCGCCTCCGCGCTGTTGTTCCAGTAGCTTCCGAGGAGAATGAGCGTGTCGGGCGCATAAGCGCGGATTCTTCGGATGCACTCCCTGGAAATCCTGTTCCACTCGCCGATAAAGCGCTGCTCCGTCACCTCGTTCAGAAGCTCGAAGGCCACATGGTCCGCATATTTCGCGAAGCGCTTCGCCAGCTCCTCCCACAGTCTGTAAAAGCGCTCCTGATATTTTTCGCTCTCAAAAAACCCGCTCTCCCTCTCGCCCTCGTCGAAAGAAAAGCCCGCGGTCTTGTGCAGATCGACGATCGCGTTCAGGCCATGCTTCTTGGCCAGTCCGACCGCCCGGTCAATTCTCTCAAACCCGCTCTCGAGCCAGGCCGTGCCGTCCTCGTTCTCGAGAATATTGTAGTCCACCGGTATCCTCACATGGTCCAGTCCCCAGGATGCGATCTTCGCAAAGTCCGGCTCGGTGATGAAATTGTCCAGTCTGTCCTCGCTGTAATCGCACTGGGACAGCCAGCCTCCCAGGTCGATCCCTCTGTAGAATCCTCTCTCTTTCAGCATACTCTCTCCTCCTGTATCCCGGTCACGATATTCCCGCCACCGCATTTGATTTTCCCTGCTGTTATAAAAGAACGTCTGTATTCACACACGCGCAAATACAGACGCCCTTCTGTGTACATATTCTCTGTAATCCCCGGATACGCCCTACAGCGTAAACTTCTTGACGTTGCCCTCCAGCGAATCGCTGATTGCGCCGAGTCTGCCCACCGAATTGTCGCACTCGTTGACGAGTTCGCTCAACTGCGTCATCGTCGCGGAAGTCTCCTGCGTGGAAGCCGCGTTCTCCTCGGAGATGGCCGCCAGGCTTTCCAGATTGCTGTAGACCTCGTTCTTGGAGTTGTTGATGTTGTCGATCTCTCCGGCGATGCTGTCCACCGCGTCCGTCACATTCCGGATCTCGCTGTCCAGATGACCGAAGACGTCCTTCGTCTGATTCAGCTTGTCGTACTGGTTCTGCATCTCCTCCGTGACCGCGCGCATGGCCGCCACGCTGCTGTTGGACTTGTCGATCAGCTGTCTCGCGATATTGTCGATCTGCTCCGCCGACTCCCTCGACTGCTCTGCCAGCTTGCGCACCTCGTCCGCGACCACCGCGAAGCCGCGTCCCTGCTCGCCGGCTCTCGCCGCCTCGATGGAGGCGTTCAGCGACAGCAGGTTCGTCTGCCCGGCAATGTTGGAAATCAGCGAGATCGCATCCTGGATCTCCATGACGGAGCGGTTCGTGTCGTCGGTCTGCTGCTGTACCTCCTCGATGGACTCTCTCGTCCTCGTGCTGATCTTCACCAGATCCTCCAGCGTCGCCCGCACCTCCTTGTTGGAGGCATCCATGCTCTCCGCGCTCTGCTTCAGCGACACGATGCTGTCCGAAGCTTTGTCCACCGCATAGCCCATCTCGTTCATCTGCTCCGCGACGGACTGCGTCTCGTTGGCCTGGTTGGTCGCGCCGGTGGCGATCTCCTCCACCGCGATATTGATGTTCGCGATGGACTCGTTGATCGACGCGAAATTCGTCTTAATGCTCTCCGAGAAATCCGTCAGCGTGTCGGAAGACACGTTCAGATCGTCTACAATATCGATGAATTTCTTCATCAGGGAATCGATGGAGCGGGCGATGTTGCCGACCTCGTCCCCCCGCGCCGTCATCTTCTCGCGGACCTCAAAATTCAGCTTGCCATCCGCCACCTCGTCCAGGTTTGACACGGACTCCTGAATATTCTTCACAATGCCCCTTACCACGAGGAGCGCCATCAGGAAGAAGACCGCGCCGATCACAATCATAAAGATTGTATTAGTCGTCATGCGAAGCGAGTAGATGGCGTGCGTGTTCGTCACGGAAACGCCCGTGAAGACGATCAGTTCATTGCCCTCGCCGCCGTCCGCAAAAAGTGTGTAGACGCCGTAGTACGGCTCGCCCTCCACGGAGACATTGTCCGAGAAGTAATAGCCGTCCGACCTGATCTGCTGATACAGTTCATCGGCCATCTCGGTTCCCAGGATCCGATTGCCGTCCGCCCCGATGATCGTCGTCGCCCGCCTCGTCTTGCCGTAGAAAAGCGTGATCTCCACCTCGGCTTCCGACTTGAAATTGTCGAGCATGGAGGAATCCGCCGTCAGATTCACGTCGCCCCGATACAGCTCATCCCCCTGCAGCGCAAAGGGTTCCGTGTTGACCGCGTCCAGCATATGCCGCACCGCGTAGTTGGCCGTCTCCAGATGATCCTCCTGCAGTCTGTCCGCCATCAGCGTGCCGACGCTGTTGATCGACATGACCGCCAGAATCACAAGCAAAAGTACCGGCAGCAGAACACACGCCAGTATCTTGATCGTGAGATTCAGTTTCATGTTTTTCATACCTCATGTCCCCTTCTCTTTTTTCTTTTTGTATACCGCCAGCACAATACGATATATTTCTATATTACACATTTGCGTGCGATATAGCAACCTTTTTCCACTATTTTCCACCATAAAATTCAGGCATTTTAGAATAAAAATTTAAGGCGCTCCGGACGAGCCGGCGCGCCTCAGATCGTATTGCCCGCAAACTGTGTCATATACAGTTCATAATACTTGCCCCGCGCGGCGATCAGCTCCTCGTGACTGCCCGCCTCCGTGATACTGCCCTTGTCCATGACGACGATGTAATCCGCGTCCCGTATGGTGGACAGCCGATGCGCGATGATCAGGCTCGTCCGGTTCTCCATCAGCTTCACCATCGCGTCCTGGATCCGCTTCTCCGTGCGCGTATCCACGCTAGAGGTGGCCTCGTCCAGGATCAGTATCTTAGGCTGCGCCAGGAACGCGCGGGCGATGGCGAGAAGCTGCCTCTGCCCCTGGGAGAGATTGCCGCCCTCTCCCGAAAGTACCGTGTCATAGCCGTCCTTCAGGCGCAGGATCATGTCGTGGCAGTTACTCATGCGCGCCGCCTCCTCCATCTCCTCATCCGTCGCGCCCTGCCTTCCGTATTTCAGATTGTTCCGCACTGTGTCGGCGAAGAGCACCGTGTCCTGCAGCACGATCGCCGTGTTCTCCCTGAGCGACTTACAGCCGATGTCCTTGATATTGACGCCGTCGATCAGGATGTCGCCGCTGTCAACGTCATAGAAGCGCATCAGCAGATTGACCACCGTCGTCTTACCGCTCCCGGTGGCGCCCACCAGCGCGATCTTGTGCCCCGCCCGCACTTCCAGGTTGAAGTCGCGCAGCACCCGCTGCCCGGGAACATAGGAAAAATTGACGTTCCGGAAGTTGATGACGCCCCGCGCCTGTTCCATATCCGCGCTGCCCGACTTGTCCTCCCGGGGTTCGTCGATGATCGCGAACACCCGCTCCGCGCCGGCGACGGCCGTCTGGATCTGTCCGTAGATCTGCGCCAGCTCGTCGATCGGGCGTCCGAACTGCTTGGCGTAGACGATGAACGCCGAGATGACGCCGATGGAAATCATGCCGTTCACCGCGAAGTAACCGCCGAAGGCCGCGATAATGACGAAGCCCACATTGTTGATGACGTTCATAACGGGACCCATGGAACCGCCCAGAATCTCTGCGAAGATGCCCGCCCGGGTCAGCTCGTCCGCCGTCCTGTCAAAGGACGCTACGACCGCCTCCTGCCTTCCGTAGGCGACCACCGTCCTGTAGCCGCCGACCATCTCCTCCACCGTGCCGTTTAACGTCCCCAGAAGCGCCTGTCTCCTGCGGTAGAAAGTGCGCATCGCGCCGGAGAGAAACTTCGTCGCCGTGACCGTCAAAATCACGGTCATGCAGGAAAGCAGCGCCAGCGGCGGACACAGCCACAGCATCATCGCCACCGTGCCGATCACGGTCAGCACGCCCGAGAACAGCGAGCTTAAGGACTGCGACACCGTGTTGGAGATATTCTCCACGTCGTTCGTCATGCGGCTCATAATATCTCCGTGGGAGTGCGCGTCGATGTAGCCCACCGGAAGATTGACCACGCAGTCGAACAGATCCTCCCGCATACGCTTCACAACCCGCTGGCTCAGGATCGCGCTCTCCCTGCTCTGCAGGAAAGTTCCTGCGCTCTGGAGCGCATAGACGGCCAGCATCATGAGAAGCGTTCCCGGCAGGGCGCCGAAATCCCTCTCCGAAATGCTGTCTATGGCGTCGCTCTGCAGCCTGGGCGCATAGACGGAGGCCAGCACCACGACAAGCACCACCGCCAGCAGGAAAAACACGACCTTCCGCTCCCCCGCGAAGTACTTCACCAGACGCCGCAGCGTCCTGCCGCCCTCCTTCGGCTTCTCCACCTGCCTGTTGCGCGGCCCGCGCATACCGGGCACCTTATAATTGCTCATGGACTGCTCTCTCTGCTCGCTCATCTCTACCCCTTAAGCTGCGAATCATAGATATCCCTGTAGATTTCGCTGTTCTCCATCAATTCCTCATGACTCCCGCAGGCCGCGATGCTCCCATGCTCAATCACCGCAATGCGGTCGGCGTCCTTCACCGAAGCGATCCTCTGGGCTATGATGATCTTCGTCATGCCGGCGTGCTCGCGCCCAAGCGCCCCGTACAGTGCCGCCTCCGTCTTCAGGTCGAGGGCGCTCGTCGCGTCGTCGAGAATGAGGATTTCGGCATTTTTTAAAATCGCCCTGCCGATGGCCACACGCTGCTTCTGGCCGCCGGACAGACTGTGTCCGCCCTGCGCCACCCGCTCGTCTAACCCGTCCTTCTTCGCGTCAATAAACTCCGACGCCTGCGCCGCGTCCGCGGCGCGGCGTATCTGCTCCTCCGAAGCCTCCGGATCGCCCCAGGCGATGTTCTCCCGGATGGTCGTGCTGAAGATCTCGCTCTTCTGGAGCGCCACGGCAATCCTATCCCGCAGGGCATGCAACGCATAGTCGCGCACATCGACGCCGTCCACCAGCACCTGTCCCTCCGTCGCGTCGTAAAACCGCGGAATCAGGCTGACCAGCGTGGATTTGCCGCAGCCGGTGGCGCCCAGAATGCCGAGGGTCTCGCCGGGCCGGATCGTCAGATTCACATGGGACAGCACCCGCTCAGCGCCCATGCCCGGATAGGAGAACGACACGTCGCGAAACTCCACCAGGCCCCTGACGGAAGTCTCCCCGTCGAAAGCGCCGTCCGCGATTGCCGGCGCGCAGTCGAGCACTTCCTTCACCCGTCTGCCCGACGCCGCGCCGCGGGACACCATCTGGAAAATCATGTTCACCCGCATCACCGCATTCAGAATCTGGGATATGTAAGTGACGGCAGCCATCACGTCTCCCGGCGTGACGCTGCCGTTTCCGACTTGTATCGCCCCCACCTTGATGACGGCGACGACAGATATATTCAGAATAATATTCATGATCGGCGTCATGTAGGAGAACAGGAGCAGCACCCGCAGCTGCGTGTCCAAAAGCGCGTCGTTGGCGTCCCCGAAACGCTCTTTCTCGTATGCCTCTCTCACGTACGCCTTGACGACCCGCGTGCCCGACACGTTCTCCTGCATCACGTTGTTCAGTCTGTCCAGCTTGTCCTGCAGCACCGCGAACATGGGATTGGCCCTGCCGATGAAGAACAGGACGCAGACGACGATCAGCGGCATCGCGCAGGCCACCACCACACCGAAGCTCAAGTGCAGCGAGAGCATACAGACAATGCCGCCCGAAAACAGTAAGAAAGTCCTCACAAACCCTCTGATGCACTGCGACACCAGATTCTGTATCTGCGTGATATCGTTCGTCACCCGCGTAATCAGCGAGCCTGTGGAAAAGCGGTCCGTCTGCTCGAAGGAGAGCGACATGACCCTGGCGAAGGCGGCCTTGCGGACGTCATTGCCGAAGTTCTGGCTGCACAGGTTCGCGAAGACGCCGGACAGGACGCCGCACAGACAGCCGAACAGCACGAGCCCGATCATCCGAAGCCCTGTGTGTATGACGAGCGGCGTGTCGCCCACGCCGCCGTTCGACAGGCCGAGAACGCCCTCGTCCACGATCAGTCCCATCAGTCTGGGCTGCAGCAGATCCATGCTCACCTCGCCCAGCATGAACAATGGCGCCAGTATAAAAAACAGCCAGTATTTCTTCAGATACTTTCCCATGCGCGCTTACTCTCCCGTCAGTCAGTACCTCTTGATCTTCTTCGACGGCGTCTTCTCGAATTCCGTCTCCCGCACCTTCAGACGGTAGATTTTCTTGTAGGCGGGCGCGCCCTGATTGTACTCGTCGATGATTTTCTGCAGAGCCGCCTGTACATCCGTGATGCGTTTCTTTTTCACATAATCGGCGTCGGGGAAAATTTCCGCCTCGATCACGCCTTCGTTTTCCCGCACCAGAACCTCCCGGATCAGACGCTGCTCGCCCAGCTTGTTCTCCAGCTCCTCCGGCGAGACGTTCTCCCCGTTCTTCGTGATAATCAGATTCTTCTTCCGGCCCGTCAGGAACACATAGCCCTCCTCGTCCACGTAGCCCAGATCGCCGGTGGCCAGCCAGCCGTCCCGCAGCGTCTCCTCCGTCTCTTCCGGCATGTGATAGTAGCCCATCATCACGCTGCTGCCGCGCACCCACAGCTCGCCGTCCACAGTCTTCGCCTCACAGTTGGGCATGAGTTTTCCCACGGATTCCTTCCTGACACACCAGCTCAGATTCGTGCTGATGACAGGGGAACACTCGGTCATGCCGTAGCCCTGCAGAATCGTGATGCCGTACTTTTCAAACAGATCGATGTAGGCCGGATTCAGATAAGCGCCGCCGCTGAAGATCGTGTGAAATTGCCCGCCGAACACCTTGGCCTTCACGATCGCCGCGGGCAGCATCGCCGCTTCCTCCAGCTTCTTCGCCAGCGTCTCGATCATGAGGGGCACCATCAGAATCACATTCGGCTTGAACAGCTTGATGTTCTTCGCCACGCGCAGCAGGGAGTCATTGATACAGATGATGCTGCCGAGGGATATGCCCTTCAGAATATCCATGGACAGACAGTAGGCGTGGTGAATCGGCAGCACCGACAGGAGCACCGTCCGCTCCGGGATGCGCATATCCAGACAGGTGGCGTTCTCCGCCAGATTCCGCTGGGTCAGCATCACGCCCTTGCTCTTGCCCGTCGTCCCGGACGTAAACATGATCGTGCAGAGAGCGTCCGGATCAACGACTCTCTCAAATCCCGGCTTCTGCGCATCCAGCAGTCTGTCGAAAGCCTCCGCGCCGTCCTCCGGCTCCTCCTTCTGCATGGATATCAGATATCTCAGCTTCGGGCACCTTTCCCGCGCCATCGCAGCCACGTCGGCGCGCTGTTCATCGTAGACGAACACCGTCGCGTCCGCCCGGTCCAGCAGCTCGCACATCTCCTGCGCCGGCAGCGACACGTCGAGCGGCACTGCCACGCTGCCGCAGCCCACCGTGCCGAGATAGGTCACAATCCACCGGTAGGACGTGGGGCCCGTCAGAGCGACATGACTTCCCAGCTCCCCCAGCGCGTCCAAAGCCGCGGAGAACCGCTCGCTGTCCTCCCGCAGCTGCCTGTAGGATCTCGTCTCGATCTCGTCTTTCCCGATCTTCCAGCGAATCGCGTCTCCGTCCCCGAACCGCTCCGCCGCGCCGGTCACAATCTCCCGAATCGTCGTACATAACATATCGGCAATACCTCTCCCTTTCTCTTAGACAGCCGTCACCCGTTCGCCAACTTCTCCAGATATTCGACCGCCTCGCCCACCGTGCGGATATTCGCCGCCTCCTGCTCGTCGATCTCGACGTCGAACTCGTCCTCAATCTCTCCCAGCATACTCATGAAATCGAAGGAGGTAAAGCCCAGATCTTCCATAAAACGGGCTTCCGGCGTGACCGCCTCCTCCTTGACCTCCACATACTTTAAGATAATCTCCTTCAGCTTTTCAAACATACTCTCTCTCCTTTCCCTGTCGGCTTTTTCGTTTTTTCAGACCGCTTCTATGATCTCCCCGATCGTCTGCTCCGGATCCGTGATTCCCAGGAACATGATCCTGCACACATAGTAGTACAGATATTCCAGCTGATCTCTGGAGACCGCCTTGATCTGATGCTCGAAGTTGAAGTCCAGACCGTTGTCATCGGAGCGGTGCATGACGGTCAAGTACATCGCCTGCGTCGTCGCGCCATTGGGATACCATTTGGTTCTGTATTTGATGTCCCCGAGCTGTGTCAGCCCTTTCTCTCTGAGCGACATCGGCTGATAGGTCAGCGACATGGACTCATAGGTATGGCCCGACTCCGTATTGTATGTCTTCGAGCGGTAGGCGAAGTATTCCACCGGATCGAAGTTGGCATGGCGGAACAGCTCGTTCTGCCTGTCGCGCACCTCGTAGATCCCCTCCAGGAAAGTCTTGTCCTTCGATATGATCGTCCTGCACGGGAAAGAGTGGATGCGCGTGCCGCCGCACCTTTTCTCCTGGAGCGTCGCCCGCCTCGCGATGGCGGAGTTGATCGACACGTCGTCGTTGCCGTTCATCTTCTGGAAATAAGTGCGCAGTCCCATCAGGAGCAGCGTCGCCAGGGACACATGGTACTCCTCGCAGAATTTCATCAGCCGCTCGGTCGGCTCAGCCTCCAGATGGAAGCAGTCCAGCTCCGAATCCACCGAGTCGGACACGTCGATCACCGAGCGCAGCTGCGGCTTCTTCTCCCGCTCTCTCTGTCTCGCAAGCTCGTCCCCCTTTAAGCCGTTGTAGATCGGCTCGGAGGCCTCGATCAGCCTGTGGAAGAACTCCGTGTCCCGATCCTTGGCCCTGCAGCCAGCCTCGTAGGCCAGATCCTTCTTGAGCTGCTCGATGTAGGACGCCGTTTCCGACGAGTAGGATACATTCTCATAGGTAGCGCTGCAGTAGATCTCTATGACATCCTTTAAGAAGCCGATCAGCGACTGCGCGTCCATGGACAGATGATCCGCCAGAAAATAGATGCCGTTGTAGCCATTCGGCAGACTGATCATGACGATCCTGTTTAACGGGGAATCCTGATGCTCGAAGGGCACCCGCGTCCACGCCCGCATAGTGCGCTCCGCCTCCTCCTCGCTTCCCTGGGAGAGATCCACATACTCGATGTCCCTCTCCTCCCTGTCAACCACATACTGATACCAGGTGCCGTCCTTGTCCTTCGCCAGCCGCAGGCGCATGGAATCGCAGCGCTCATAGGCCTTGTAGATCGACTGCTTCAGCACCTCCCAGTTGATCTCCACCTCGATCGTCACGCTCGTGCCGATGTTCAGCACCTCTTTCTTCGGGCAGAAATCCAGATAATAGAGATGGAACTTCTGCGCTTTGGTGAGCGGATACACCGGATACCCTTTTCTTGTCTTCATATTGTCTTCCCCTCCTTTTCGCAGATGCGGCATGCAGCTCCGCACCTTGTACACAGTTTCTCTGCCGGCGGCTACAGGCTGGCGATAAACTCGTCCAAAGCCCTCTCGTAGCTCTCCGTGTCCTTGTAGTAGCTCTCCGCGTGCGCCGCGCCCTCCACGATCAGTTTCTTCTTCGGCGACGCGATATTTTCATAGATCTCGTCACACATGGAGGCCGGCACAAAGTTGTCCGCCGACCCATGGATCAGCAGGATCGGGACGGTGGCCTTGCGCACCTCCCTGGCCGCGTTGCACTCGTCCATGCCGTAGCCCGCGAGCCGCCTGTTGATCAGATCCGCCGCCGGGATCACCGGAAACGCCGGCAGATGGTACATGGAGTGGAGCGCGTGGGTGAACACCTCCTTCGGG
>CANPXP010000024.1 GCA_947586255.1 uncultured Lachnospiraceae bacterium
CAGTGGACGGATTACGGCATATCGGGGATACCGGTTTTTCAGATCAGCAGGGAGGCGGCCTACGCTCTGCGGGACGGGCGCCAGGTGACAGCGGGGATAGATCTTATGCCGGATATGGCGGACGCTGCGGCGGAGCGGGCATTCTGGGAGGCGAGATGGGAGCGGAACGCCGGTCAGACGGCGGAACAGTTTGTGACCGGGCTGGTCAATAAAAAGTTAGGACTGCTTCTCCTAAAGCTGGCCGGCATCAGGGAGACGGCGCGGGTGTCGGAGACTCCGGCATCCGCCGGAAGAAAGCTGGAGCGGCTGTGCCGTTCTCTCACCTTGACGGTACGAGGGACGAATCCCTATGCCCAAGCGCAGGTGTGCGCCGGCGGTGTGGACTGTGCGCAGGTGACGGAAACGCTGGAGTCGCGCATCGTTCCGCATGTCTTTTTTGCGGGAGAGATACTGGATATCGACGGGATCTGCGGCGGCTACAATCTGCAGTGGGCCTGGAGCAGCGGCGCGGTGGCGGGTTGCGCGGCCGCAGGGTGTGACTGAACGCCGTGCGTGAACGTACACAGAGCGGGGCGCGGCGCACGCGGAAATATACAGAAAGACGGAGATTCACATGGAAGTGACATTGAAGGGACTGACGAAGAAATTTCCCGGCAGGGACAGGAAGAATCGCAGTGAAGTGACCGCGGTGGACCACATGACACTCGCGATTCCGGACGGACAGCTCTTGGCGCTGCTAGGGCCTTCCGGCTGCGGGAAGAGCACGGTGCTCAACCTGATCAGCGGGCTTCTTGCGCCCACGGAGGGAAAAATCTTTTTCGGGGAGGACGACGTCACGGAGCTTCCGCCCGAGAAGCGCGGCATCGGCCTGGTCTTTCAGAATTACGCGCTCTATCCCCACCTGACCGTGAGGCAGAACATTCTGTTTCCCCTGGAGAATTTGAAGGGGAAGGAGAAGCTGACCAGAGAGGAGATGCTCCGGAAGGCGGATGAGGCGGCGAAACTCGTGCAGATCGAGAGTCTGATGGACAGGAAGCCCGCGGAGCTGTCGGGCGGCCAGCAGCAGCGTGTGGCTATTGCGAGAGCGCTTGTCAAGAGGCCGCGGGTGCTTCTTTTGGACGAGCCGCTGTCCAATCTGGACGCAAGACTGCGCATCCAGACCAGGGAGGAGATCCGGCGCATCCAGCGGGAGACGAAGATCACCACCGTGTTTGTGACCCACGATCAGGAGGAGGCCATGAGCATCTCGGATCTGATTGTGGTGATGAAGGAGGGCGTCGTGCAGCAGATCGGCAGGCCGCAGGAGGTCTATGACAGCCCGGAGAATCTCTTTGTCGCGAAATTCCTCGGCACGCCTCCCATCAATGTGTTCGAGGGACAGGTCCGCGGGCACAGGCTGTATATCGGGGAAGACGCCGTGCTGCAGGCGAATGTGCCCGACGCCCCGGTGTATGTGGGCGTGCGGCCCGAGGGCTTTCTGATGTGTGAGACGGGGGCGCTCTCCTGCAGGCTGAACAGAGTCGAGGTGACGGGGCGCGACGTCAGCGTGGTGTCCGAGAACGCCGCGGCGGTCAGCCGGACCGTGCGGTCGCTGATCGGGGCGGAGAACGGCGGGGAGGCGGTTTCCGGCAGAGAGGGCGGAGAGATCCGTTTTGATCTCGTCCCGCGCAAGGTGTTTCTCTTTGACAGAGAGACAGAGAGACGCATCTTTTTGGAGGAGAGCTGACGATGGATGGAAAAAGCGTAAACGGCAGCCTGAAGGGCTGGCTGTACCTTCTGCCCGCGCTTCTTTTTCTGGGCGTATTCATGGTGTACCCGCTGGTCGACGTCTTTGTCTACTCCTTTGAGGAGGGGTACAATTCCGCGTCCCAGACTTATTTCGGCGTGGGTACATACAATTACGCCTATGTGCTGCGCGACCCGTATTTCCTGCAGGCGGTGAAGAATACCTTCCTTCTGGTGGTGATCACCGTGCCGCTGTCCACGGGAATCGCGCTTCTCATCTCCGTGGGCCTGCACTCCATCGGGCCGCTTCGCCGCTTCCTGCAGACCGTGTATTTCCTGCCCTATGTGACCAACACGCTGGCGGTGGGCATGGTGTTCATGATTCTGTTCAAGAAGACCCCTTACTCGGACGGCTTCATCAATCTGCTGATCACCTGGTTCGGCGGGGAGGGAGTGGATTTTATCGACGGGCCGTACTGGGCGAAGATGTTTGTGCTCTGCCTGTACACTGTCTGGGTGGTCATGCCTTTCAAGATTCTGATTCTGACCAGCGCGCTGGCCTCCGTCGATCCGGCCTACTACAAGGCGGCCAGGGTGGACGGCACATCGAAACTCAGGATGTTTGTGCGGATCACGCTGCCCATGATATCCCCCATGATCTTTTATCTCGTCATCACGGGCTTCATCGGCGCTTTCAAGGCGTACAGCGACGTGGTGGCGCTGTTTGGCACGAACTTAAACGCCGCGGGCATGAATACCATTGTCGGCTATGTGTATGACATGCTCTACGGCGACAGCGGCGGTTATCCGTCTTATGCCTCGGCGGCGGCCATCATCCTGTTCGCCATTGTCTTCACGATCACCTGCATCAATCTGCTGGTGAGCGGAAGCAGGCTGCGGCGGTAGGAGGCCTGCCCTGTGGAGCATGGGGACGACGAGAGGCGTCGGCCGGACGGTATCGCGGTCCGCAGACGGGATTCGCGGGAGAGGACAGAGGTACAATCGGAAATGGCTGAGGAGAGAGGAAAGCAGGTTGTGAAAAACGAATCCGGTGAGCAGAAAGTGAGATCTCAGAGAAAAGGGCGCATGTCCGCTGCGGGTATCGTCACATACGCGCTGCTGGGCGTATGGGCGCTTGTCGTGCTGTTTCCCTTTTACTGGATGATACTGACCTCGATCAAGAGTTACAGCGCCTACAACGGAGAGTACATTCCGAAGCTGTACACGCTGTCGCCCACGCTGCAGAATTATGCGGACGCCTTCACAGCCGTGCCGCTCGGAAGATATCTGTGCAACACGCTGCTCTTTACGGTGCTCACGACGTTTATCATGCTGGCGGTGATCGTGCTCGCGGCCTTTGCCTTCGCGAGACTGGAGTTTCGGGGAAAGAACGCGGTGTTCGTGCTGTTCCTGTCCATGATGATGATTCCCAACGAGCTGGTAGTCATCACGAACTTCATCACGGTCACGAACCTCGATCTGCGCAATACCTTCGCGGGGCTGATTCTGCCCTCGGTCACCTCCGTGTTCTATCTCTATCTGCTGAAGGAGAATTTTGAGCAGATACCGGACAATCTCTACTATGCGGCCAAGGTGGACGGCACATCGGATCTGCGCTATCTGTTCCGGGTGATGATCCCGATCGCCAGACCGACCCTTGTCACCGTCACAATCCTGAAGGTGATCGAGTGCTGGAATTCCTATGTATGGCCCAGGTTGATCACGGACGACGCAGACTATTTCCTGGTTTCCAACGGCATCCAGGAGATTCGGGAAAACGGCTTCGGACGGGAGAACATTCCGGCGATGATGGCGGCGGTGGTGGTGATTTCCGCGCCGTTGATCGTCCTGTTCCTGCTTTTTCGCGACAAGGTGATGGAGGGCGTATCCAGAGGAGGGACGAAGGGCTGATGAAGAAGCGGAGAGAAACCTGGATCCGAAAAAGCGGCTGCGCCGCCGCGCTCCTGAGCCTGTGTCTTCTGTGCCTTGCGGGCTGCCACGGACGGGAGGGTTACGCGCCCTACGAGATGCCGGAGACCTTCGACGAGACGCGGCATTATGAGATTACCTTCTGGGCGAAGAACGATACGAACAAGACCCAGACGGCGATCTACGAGCAGGCCATCGAGGACTTTGAGACGCTGTATCCGAACATCACGGTGAATCTGCGGCTGTACACGGATTACGGCAGGATCTACAACGACGTGATCACAAATATCGCCACGGACACCACGCCCAACGTGTGCATCACCTATCCGGATCATATTGCCACCTATCTGACGGGCTCAAACAACGTGGTCTGTCTGGACGAGCTGGCTGCCGATCCGGACTATGGTCTGGGCGGGGAGAAGGTCAGGTTCGACGGGCCTGCCAGCGATGAGCTGATTCCGGATTTCCTGGAGGAGTGCAGGATCGACGGGCGGCTGTATGCGCTGCCCTACATGCGCTCCACGGAGGCCTGCTATGTCAACAAGACTTACGTGGAAGCTCTGGGCTACACGCTGCCGGAGGTTCTGACATGGGACTTCGTGTGGGAGGTCTCCGAGGCGGCCATGGCGCAGGATGGGGACGGCAATTATCTGCTCAACGGGCAGAAGGTGATGATCCCTTTTATCTATAAATCCACCGACAATATGATGATCCAGATGCTGCGGCAGAAGGGGGCCGGATATTCCGACGCGGACGGCCGGGTGGCTATCTTCAACGACACCACGGCTTCGTTTCTGTCGGATATCGCGAAACATACCGAGACGGGCGCTTTTTCCACCTTCAAAATCTCAGGATACCCGGCCAATTTCCTGAACGCGGGGCAGTGCGTCTTCGCGGTGGACTCCACGGCGGGCGCGACCTGGATGGGGACGGACGCGCCGCTCCTCGACATCAGCGAGGACAAGCTGGTGCGGTTTGAGACGGCGGTGTTCCCCGTGCCGCAGTTTGACACAAGCCACCCGCAGATGATCTCGCAGGGACCGTCGGTCTGTGTCTTCAACAAAAAAGACCCCCAGGAGGTCATGGCGTCCTGGCTTTTCGCCCAGTATCTTCTCACGAATGAGGTGCAGATCGCCTATGCCCAGACGGAAGGGTATGTGCCCGTGACCGACAAGGCGCTGCGCTCCGAGGCCTATCAGGAATACCTGGCGGCGGGCGGCCGGGACAACGAGCTGCACTACGGCGTGAAGATCGAGGCGGCCAGGCTCCTTCTCGATCATGTGGACGACACCTTCGTGACACCCGTATTTGCCGGCAGCGCATCCCTGCGCGACGCGGCGGGACAGCTTGTGGAGAATACCGTGAAGGCCGTCAGGAGGGGGCAGCCGGCGGACGGGCTGGATATCGACGCCATATACGGCGAGGTTGCTTCCCTGTACAGGCTGGATCAGCTGGGCGCGCAGCGGGAGCGCGTGTCCGCGGACAGGGAGGAGATGGGAGAGCTGCCCGGGACGGCGGTGATTCTGCTTGCGTCTCTGGCCCTCGCCTGGGCGATGATCCTTCTGTACGCGGCGGTCAGCCTGATAAAAAGGAGGAGAAATCAAGGCTGACGTATTGATTTATCGAAAATTTCATGTATACTTATGATGTTGTCTGAAGACAGCGGATCTTATCAATTTTACCATGAAGCGTCAATCGGGCGCTTCAGAACGGAGGAAATTATGAAAAAATTGACGGCACTGTTGCTGGCGGGCGCGATGGTTCTTACCTGTGCCGGCTGCGGAAAGAGCGGCGCGGGCGCGGACGAGAAGTCCGAGGGCGTCATGACCTACGAGGAGTATGCGGCGGCGGCTCTGGATTCCCAGGTTGTGGTTGAGACTTATGTGCAGGCGAAGCAGTCCTGGTGGGAGGACAAGGCGACGGTCTATACGCAGGACAAGGACGGCGCTTACTTCCTCTACGATATGGCCTGCTCGGAAGAGGATTATGAGAAGCTGACGCCCGGCACGAAGATCAAGGTGACGGGCTACAAGTCGGAGTGGGAGGGTGAGATCGAGATCACCGACGCCACATTTGAGATTGAGGACGGCAATTATGTCGCGGCGGCCGAGGATGTGACGGCGCTTCTCGGCAAGGATGAGCTGATCGACCACCAGAATGAATTCGTCTCCTTCAAGGGTATGACCGTGGAGGCGGCGGGGCAGGACGCGGACGGCAACGATGTGGCGTACCTGTACAAATATGACGGATCGGGGCAGGACGGCGACGACCTGTACTTCAATGTCTCCCTCGACGGCAACACCTACACTTTCACGGTGGAGTCCTATCTGTGCGACAATACGACGGAGGTGTACAACGCGGTGAAAGCGCTGAACATCGGCGACAAAATCGATATGGAAGGTTTTCTGTACTGGTATGAGGGCGTGAACCCGCACATCACTTCCGTGACGGCGGCGCAGTAAGAGCCTCGGCAATATCAAGGGAATGGCCTGACAGGAGAAGGGCGGGAGCATTTTTATGTTTTCCCGTCCTTGTTGTGATAGGAGTTTTGTATGCATGAGTCCGAAATGATCAGGGTAAATCAGGTCAGACTTCCGCTGGACCACAGGCGGGAGGATATTATCCGCAAGGCGGCGAAGCTTTTGCGGATTTCTCCAGGCGAGGTCCTGTCATGGCGGATCGCAAGGAAGTCCATAGACGCCAGGAAGAAGCCGGAGATTGCCGTTGTTTATTCGGTGGACGTAAGCGTGCAGGAGCCGGCTAAGGTTCTGGCGCGCTGTCACAGCGCGCAGGTGCAGGCGGTGACGGAGCACGCCTACGCCTTTGCAGAGCCCGGCGCGGCGCGGTTGTCTCACAGGCCGGTCGTCATCGGCAGCGGACCGGCGGGGCTTTTCTGTGCGTATCTGCTGGCGAAGCACGGCTACAGACCGTTAGTCTTAGAGCGCGGCAGATGCGTGGAAGAGCGGCGGGAGGACGTGGAGCGGTTCTGGCGGGAAGGCGTGCTTAACCCCGCGTCCAACGTGCAGTTCGGAGAGGGCGGCGCGGGCACGTTTTCCGATGGCAAGCTGAATACCCTGGTGAAGGATAAATACGGCAGAAACCGGGAGGTGCTGCGCATCTTTGCGGAGGCGGGCGCGCCGGAGGAGATTCTGTACGATGCGAAGCCGCACATCGGCACGGATGTTCTGTGCAGGGTGGTGCGCCGGCTCAGAGAGCAGATCATCGCCTGGGGCGGCGAGGTGCGCTTTGGGGCGCAGGTGACGGACATCTGTCATGCGGACGGGCGGATTGCGGGCGTCGTGGTAAACGGCGCGGAGACGATCCCGTGCGAGACGGCAGTTCTCGCCGTGGGGCACAGCGCCAGAGATACCTTTGCCATGCTGCATGAAAAGCATATTCCGATGGAGGCGAAGGCTTTTGCCGTGGGACTGCGCATGGAGCATCCCAGACAGATGATCGACGAGATGCAGTACGGGCGATCGTCCGATCCGCGTCTCCCGGCGGCGAGCTACAAGGTGACGGCGCAGACCTCGTCGGGCAGAGGCGTCTATTCCTTCTGCATGTGTCCGGGCGGCTACGTGGTGAACGCCTCCTCCGAGCGGGAGCGGCTGGCGGTGAACGGCATGAGCTACAGCGGGCGTGACGGCATCAACAGCAACAGCGCCGTGATCGTCACGGTGACGCCGGAGGACTACGGGGAAGATTCGCCGTTGGCGGGGGTTGCCTTTCAGAGGCGGCTGGAGGAGCGGGCGTACCGGATCGGCGGCGGCAGCGTGCCTGTGGAGACTTATGGCGATTACAGGAGGGCCGTGACGGGAACGGACGCGGGAGCGTCGGCGATTGCGCGGGATTATCCGGATTTCGCGCCGGCCATCAAGGGCGCGCACCGGATGGCGGCGGTGCACGATATCCTGCCGCGGGAGCTGAGCGAGGCCCTCGTCGAGGGGATTGACCTAATTGGTCAGTCTGTGCGCGGCTTCGCGGACGGCGGCGCCTACCTGTCGGGCGTGGAGAGCCGGACTTCCTCGCCCGTTCGGATCACGCGGGATGAGACGGGCCAGTCGGCCCTGCGGGGACTGTATCCCTGCGGCGAGGGCGCGGGCTATGCGGGCGGTATCACCTCCGCGGCCATGGACGGTATGCTGATCGCGGAGAAGATAGCGGCGAGATACCGCCCATTTACACAAGTATCGGAGAGAATGGATATAAGGGATGGAGAGTGACATGGCAGACATCAGAGAAAGGCTGAAGGATAAGAAGCGGATCGTGATCAAGATCGGTTCCTCTTCCCTGCAGCACAAGGAGACGGGAGATTTTGACTACACGAAGCTGGACGTGCTGGTGCGGGAACTGTGCGATCTCAGAAACCGCGGCAGGGATGTGGTGCTGGTGACCTCGGGGGCGATCGCAGCGGGCAGGAAGGCGATCATGATGCAGGATACCGGCGAGGACAATCCCACGGCGGTGAAACAGGCCTGCGCGGCCATCGGGCAGGCGCGGTTGATGATGACTTATCAGAAGATTTTCGCGGAGTACAATCAGGTGGCGGCGCAGATTCTGATGACGAAGAATACGATCATCGACAACCTGAACCGCTTCAACGCGCGCAACACGTTCATGGAACTTTTCAAGCTTGGCGTGGTGCCGATCGTGAACGAGAACGATACCATCGCGACCTACGAGCTGGGCATCGGCGACAACGACACGCTGTCGGCCATCGTGGCCTCTCTGATTGACGCGGATATGCTGCTGCTCTTGTCGGATATCGACGGTCTCTACACGGATGATCCGCGAAAGAACCCAAACGCAAAATATATCGAGGTGGTGGAGCGGCTGACGAATGAGCTGATGGAGATGGGCAAGGCCTCCACGGGCAGCGATTCCGGCACGGGCGGCATGAACACCAAGCTGCAGGCTGCGAAGATTGCCAACAATATGGGCGTCGACATGGTGATCGCCAACAGCGCGGATATCAAGGTGATTCATCGGATTCTGGCGGGACAGAATATCGGCACGCTGTTTCTGGCGCATAAGGAAGAGGGCTTCGACCTGCCGCTGTATGTGCAGCAGATGCACGAGTGAGAACGTATTCGGACAGAGAGGGCGGAGGTGTCGGTATGACCGTGGCGGAGATGACCAGACGTATCAATGAGCTGTATCACAAATCCAAAGAAGTGGGGCTGACCGAGGCTGAGAAGGAAGAACAGCAGCGCCTCAGGCAGGCTTACGTGGCCAATGTGCGGGCGAATCTGCGGGGACAGCTCGACAATATCTCCATTGTGGAGAAGGACGGCTCGGTCACCGATCTGGGCAAGAGCGCCGCGCGGAAACGTGCGCTGGCAAAGAGAGAGAGCATATCCGCGCAGGACAGGACGGCGTATGACGCCGCCATCGCAGAGAACGTCACAGCCATGCGCGAGTATCGCGAGGCCGGGATAATTCTCGCTTATGCAGGTTATCGCAGCGAGGTCGATACGAAGGGACTGATCGAGAGCGCTCTGCGGGACGGGAAAACTGTGTTTGCGCCCAGAGTGTCCGGGGAGGATATGGAGTTCTGGCGCATTGCGTCATTGGCGGATCTGCGGGAGGGATACCGGGGGATTCCGGAGCCGGAACAGACGGTCTCCTTTCCGGAATGGCTCGAAAGGGAGAGCGACGGCCGAGACGGGGGCGGCGTGATGATGTGGATGCCGGGGGCCGCCTTTGACAGAGAGAGACATCGCATCGGTTACGGCGGCGGCTTTTATGACCGATACCTGGCGCGCTATGTCGGGGAAGACCAGGACGGCGGGAAGAATCCGGAAACGCGCGGAGAGGGAAGGCGCTTTCGGCTGTGTACGGCGGCGCTGGCCTACAGCTGCCAGGTGTCGGAGAAGATTCCCTTCGAGGCGCACGATATCCGTCCCGACAGGATTGTGACGGAGCAGGGAATAATATGCTGAGGCGGAAATGGAGAGCGGAATGATGGAATATCTGGAACAGTTAGGGGAAAAGGCGGTCGCGGCGAAATACGCGCTGCAGAGACTGACCACAGAGGACAAAAACAGAGGTTTGGAAGCGGCGGCGGCTGCGCTTGTGCGGCAGACGGAGCGCATTCTTGCGGCCAACGGACAGGATTATCAGACCGCCCAGGCAGGCGGCATGTCGGAGGCGATGCTGGACCGCCTGAAGCTGACGCCGGAGAGAATCGGGGCGATGGCGGAGGGACTCAGACAGATCGCGGCCCTTCCCGATCCCGTCGGCGAGGTGATGGAGCGCTTCGACAGGCCCAACGGACTGCACATTGATAAGGTCAGGGTGCCCATGGGCGTGATCGGCATTATTTATGAGGCGCGCCCCAATGTGACGGCGGACGCTTTCGGACTGTGCTTCAAGGCGGGCAGCGCGGTCATCCTGAAGGGCGGCAGTGACGCGGCTCGTTCCAACGGGGCCATCACGCAGATCATTCGTGAGGCGCTGTCCGGCGCCGGCATCACGCCGGACGCGGTGCAGCTGATTGAGGACAACGACAGGGCGGTGACCACCGCCTTCATGAAGCTGAAACAGTATGTGGATCTTCTGATTCCGCGGGGCGGGGCAGGGCTGATCCGCGCGGTGGTGGAGAACAGCACCATCCCCGTGATTGAGACGGGGACGGGCAACTGTCATATCTATGTGGATGAGGACGCGGACCTGGACAGGGCGATCCCCATTATCCTCAACGCCAAGACGCAGCGCATCGGCGTGTGCAATGCCTGCGAGTCCCTGCTGGTCCATGAGAAAATTGCGGAGCGTTTCCTGCCGGCGCTCGGCGAGGCGCTGCAGAAAAAGCACGTACAGGTGCGCGGCGACGAGACGGTGCGGCGGCTGATTCCCGACGCCGTGGCGGCTTCCGAGGAGGACTACGGGACAGAGTATCTGGACTATATTGTATCCATGAAGACGGTGGGTTCCGTGGAGGAGGCGGTGGAGCATATCAACCGCTATAACACCAGGCATTCCGACGCCATACTCACAGAGAACAAGGAGCACGCTGAACAGTTCCTGCAGGGAGTGGACGCGGCCTGCGTCTATGTCAACGCCTCCACGCGCTTCACGGACGGCTTTGAGTTCGGCTTCGGCGCGGAGATCGGCATCAGCACGCAGAAGCTGCACGCCAGGGGGCCGATGGGCCTGAGGGAGCTGACCACTTACAAATATCTGATCCGCGGAGACGGGCAGATCCGCGCATAGAAGTTAATTTTCCGAAAAAGGTTGACATATCCCGCAAAATGAAATATTATACATATGAACAAGTAAACATATGTAAGCGAAAGGGAAGGCAGTATGGCAAAGGAGCGCGAAGACAGAGAAGAGCATATGCGAAAGGAAGCGGAAGCGGCGCGGGAGGATATTGTGGAGCAGGTGTCCAGACAGCAGCCCGACGACGAGATCCTGTATGATCTCGCGGAGCTTTTTAAGGTGTTCGGAGATTCCACGAGGATCAAGATTCTGTATTCCATGTTCGAGAACGAGCTGTGTGTGAACGATATCGCGAATCTGCTGCATTTAAGCCAGTCCTCCGTGAGCCATCAGCTGCGTATCCTGAAGACCTCCAAGCTGGTGAAATTCAGGCGGGAGGGCAAATCCGTCTACTATTCGCTGGACGACGAACATGTCAGAGCGATCATAAGCATGGGCATGGAACACGTGGAGGAATAGGCGCGCATATGGGAATGCGGGAAATGGAAAAACGGAGGGAAGAGATATGACGAAAACGTATAAGATCGAAGTGGACTGTGCCAACTGCGCCGAGAAGATGCAGGAGGCGGCAGGAAAGACAGAGGGCGTGGTCAGTGCGGTGGTGAGCTTTATGACCCAGAAGATGAAGGTGGATTTCGCCGAGGGCGTCGATGAGAAGGCGGTCATGAAGCAGGTGCTGAAGGCCTGCCGCAAGGTGGAGCCCGACTGCGAAATCGAGCTGTAGAACGCTCGGAATGACTGATAAATCCGGTCTGACTGTTGCAACATCAAATTCCACATGGTAAAATAGAAAAATATCGGGATAAAACAGCGTGGATACAGTGCGGGAGGATTTATGAAGACTTCGGGCAAAAAGGAAAATAAAGCCATTGTTTGGGAGATCGTCTTTATATGCGCACTGCTGGCATTTATATCTTTCTCCTTTTTTACTTTCGCAAGGGATAACAGCAGGCGTGTGCAGGAGCAGAACGACAGCTTTATCGAGTCTGCCACGATGCAGTCCGCGGCGCGCATGAACGATCTGCTCTCCCTTGCGGGCAACAATGTGGAAATCTTGGCACATCTGTACGGTTCCATCATGACCGAGCCGGTCGTGGACGCGGCGATGCTTAAGGATATGACGGACCGGTCTTTCTTCGACTATGTAGAATTCATCTCGCCCGACGGAATGGATCTGGCTGCGGACGGCAGGCAGGCGGATCTGGCGGATCGGGCTTATTTTCAGGACGGTATGCGGGGCAACAGCGGCAGAAGCGTTGTCTACAATTCCAGAATCACCAATGAGACGCTGCTGATTTTTTATACGCCCTTCTATTATGACGGCGAGATTATCGGCGTCCTGAGCGGTATTCTGCGAGAGGAGACGATACCGGCGCATTTGGCGGATGTGGACTATTTCGGTATGCAGGGCAGCGCCTATCTTCTGGAGGCGAACGGGAATGTAGTCAGCTATGTGGGCAGCGGCGAGAAGCCTGCGAATCTGCTGGAGCAGCTTAAGAGCAACGGCAAGCTCTCCGGAGAAGAGTGGGGCAGACTGGAGAACGCCCTCGCCACGGGCACATCGGCCAGATTTAACTATATCGGCGGAAGCGGCGCGGGCAGCGCTTATGTCACGGCGCTGGAGGGCGGAGATCTCTTCCTGGTGCAGAGCCTGCCTTCGCGGCTCAACAAGGGCATGACGCAGAGCGCCAATTCCGCCGGGATTCGTCTGGAAATCAAGCTGTTCATAGCTTTTCTTCTGTATATCGGATATCTCCTGGTCAAGAACTGGCTGCAGAGAAGACAGCTGCTTACCGAAAAGCAGGAGATTTCCCGCGTGGCGGACGCCGTGCCGCATCTGTTCACGCGGTTTGCGCTGGTAGATCTGGAGAACGACACGTACGAATACCTGGAGGGCAAGAAGGGCGACGCGCCGGAGAAGGGAAAATACACGGAGCTGATCGAACATCTCCAGCCCAAGTATATCGCGGAGGACGACAGCGGCCGGACGATGGCCGACATTATCACCGCGGAACAGATACAGAAGCGGCTGACCGTGGATACGCCGTTTCTGCAGTATGAATATCAGATCGATATGGACGGCCATAGGTGGGAGAACATGTCCGTCATGTGCCTGGGACGCGAGGAGGACAGGGCGGTCAAGGTCCTGTTTGCCATTCAGGATGTGACGGCGATCAAGGAGCGGGAAATCGAGATCCGCATGGCGCTCAGGAGCGCGTCGGAGGCCGCGGAGGCCGCCAACCGCGCCAAGTCGGACTTCCTGGCGAGAATGTCTCACGATATCCGCACGCCCATGAACGCCATCATGGGCATGACCGCCGTGGCGGCGATGCATATGGACGATCAGGAGAGACTTGCGGACTGTCTGGGTAAAATCACAATCTCCAGCAGGCATCTGCTGGCGCTGATTAACGACGTGCTGGATATGTCCAAGATCGAGAGCGGCAAAGTCACCCTGAGCGAGGAGCCGTTTACGATGTCCGATCTGGTGGAGAGCGTTGCCACGATCATCAAGGCGCAGGTGAACGACAAGCACCAGCAGCTGCGGGTGCACATCTCGGATATCGTCCATGAGGACGTCATCGGCGACACGCTTCGCCTGCGGCAGATTTTCGTCAATATTCTCGGCAACGCCGTGAAGTTCACGCCGGAGGGCGGGATTATCACCTTCAACATCAGAGAGCGGAAAAGCCGTATCCACGGCATGGGCTGTTATGAGTTTGTCTGCGAGGACACCGGAATCGGCATGAAGCCGGACTTCATAAAGACGATTTTTGATCCCTTTACGAGAGCGCAGGACTCGGTCAGCAGCAAGATTGAGGGGACCGGGCTCGGCATGTCCATCACCCGCAATATTGTCCGCATGATGGAGGGCGATATCCAGGTGGAGAGTGTGCCGGGGCAGGGTTCCAAGTTTACCGTTCAGGTCCATCTGAAGCTGCAGGCCGTGGCCGCGGATGATGTGAAGGAGCTGGAGAATCTGCGGGTTCTGGTGGCGGACGACGACCAGAACTCCTGCATCAGCACCTGCGATATTCTGGAGAGCATCGGCATGGAGGCGGAATGGGTGCTGAGCGGAGACGGGGCGATCGAGAAGACCGTGGCGGCCCATGAGGCTAAGGAGGATTACGCGGCAGTCATTCTGGACTGGAAGATGCCGCCGGGAAGAGACGGCGTTGACACGGCCCGCGAGATCCGCAGGCTTATCGGCGATGAAATCCCGATTATCATTCTGTCGGCCTACGACTGGACGGAGATCGAGACGGAGGCGCGCGAGGCGGGGATTCAGGCGTTTATTGAGAAGCCGCTGTTCCGTTCCAGACTGATCTACGCGCTCAAATCCGTTCTGGGTCAGGGTGAGCAGCAAAAGCCTGGTTACGGGGAACTGGAGAAGCAGAGCCATGAAGGGAAGCGGATTCTTCTGGTGGAGGACAACGAACTCAACCGTGAGATCGCAGGGGAATTGCTCTCTTACATCGGCGTTACAGTAGAGCAGGCGGCGGACGGACAGGAGGCCGTTGATATGGTGACGGCGCATGAGCCGTATTACTACGATTTGATTTTTATGGATATACAGATGCCTGTCCTGAACGGGTATGAGGCGGCGAGACAGATACGGGCGATGCAGCGCGAGGATGCGGCGTCCGTCCCGATTGTCGCGATGACGGCGAACGCCTTTGCGGACGATATACGGGATGCGCATGAGGCCGGTATGAACGATCACATAGCGAAGCCCGTGGAGGTAGAGAAGCTGCAGGAAGCCCTGAATAAATGGTTGGCATGACCGGCGTCCGCGTCCGGTTGGAGATACAGGAGGGAATTGTTTTGAAGAGGATAAAAAAATTGGCAATGCTGTGCATGTGCATATGCGGCTGCCTGCTGCTTGGCGCCTGCGGGGAGGACGAGGCGCTGAACGCGTATCAGGAGGATATGAATACCTTTTTTGCGCAGGTTGCGAACTGTAATGACGGCATGAACGCGATCGACCCCGCGGCGGAGGACGCCACGGAGCAGCTGCTCGGTTATCTGGATCAGCTGCAGGAGGAAATCGCGTGGATGGCGGAACTGGAGACGCCGGATCAGTTCTCGGCGGCGGACAGTCTGGCGGATGAGGCGGATGAGAATATGCGGCAGGCGGTGGAACTGTATCACAGAGCCTACGAGTCGGAGACCTTCGACGAGGCGGCCGCGGAGGCGGCGCGGGAGTATTACGACAGAGCCAATCTCCGCATTCAATATATTATTATGATTCTGCATGGGGAGATCCCGGAAGGAGACGGAATCACCTATACAGAGGAAAACGAAATCCTCGGCGGCGGTTATCTGAATCAGACGGAAGACGGCGAAGAGCCCGCGGAGGAGGACGAGGACGGCGGTCAGGAGAGCGAGCAGTAAGATGAACAGGCAGGAATTTCGAACACTGATCAAGGATCACCCTGTTTTTCTGGACGGCGCTACGGGTTCCAATCTCCAGAGGGAGGGTATGCCCGCGGGCGTGTGCCCGGAAAAGTGGATATTAGAGCACGGCGAGGTTTTGAAGGCGCTTCAGCGGTCTTTCGTGGAGGCGGGCAGCAGCATCGTCTACGCGCCCACGTTTACGGCCAACCGCATTAAGCTGCGGGAGTATGGTCTGGATGGGGAGATACAGAGAATCAACCGGGAACTTGTGGCGCTGTCTGTGGAGGCGGTGAGCGGCAGAGCCTATGTGGCGGGCGACATCACCATGACGGGGGAGCAGCTTGCGCCGATCGGCCGGCTTGACTTCGAGGAGCTGGTCGATGTCTACAAGGAGCAGATCGGCTATCTCGCGGAGGCAGGCGTGGACCTCCTCGTGGTGGAGACGATGATGAGCCTGCAGGAGACACGAGCGGCGCTGATTGCGGCGCGGGAGGTCTGCGAGCTCCCCGTAATGGCGACCATGACGTTTGAGAAGGACGGCAGGACGCTGTACGGAACGGACGCGGTCACCGCGGCGGTGGTGCTGGAGAGTCTCGGCGCCGACGCGGTCGGCACAAACTGTTCCGCAGGGCCGGATCAGATGACGGAGATTGTCAGGCAGATCGCCTCCGTGACTTCGGTTCCCGTGATCGCCAAGCCGAATGCCGGGCTTCCGTCCCTTGACGAAAACGGAAACACGGTCTATGATATGGGGGCGGAAGAGTTCGGCGAGTGCATGAGAGCGCTGGTGGAGGCCGGGGCGTCCATTGTGGGCGGCTGCTGCGGGACGACGCCGGAACATATCCGCAGGGCGGTCCGGGCCGTGGGCGACATGAAGCTTCGTGTGCGCGAGACAGACGGCAGGCGTTTCCTGGCAAGCGAGCGCAGAACCGTGGCGTTTGACCTGGATGACCGGTTTATCATCGTCGGTGAGCGCATCAATCCCACCGGCAAGAAGAAGCTGCAGGAGCAGCTGCGGGAAGGCTCCATGGAGATGGTGTCCGATTTCGCCGAGGAACAGGAAGCCTGCGGCGCGGAAGTGCTCGACATCAATATGGGCATGAGCGGCATCGACGAGAAGGAGATGATGCTTCGCGCCATCGAGACCGTGAGCGGCGTGACGAATCTGCCGCTGTCGCTGGATTCCAGTCATGTGGACGTGCTGGAGGCAGCGCTTCGCAGATATCCGGGGCGGGCGCTGATCAACTCCATCTCTTATGAAAAGGTAAAATTTGACAATCTGCTTCCGCTGGCGAAGAAGTACGGGGCCATGTTCGTGCTGCTTCCTCTCTCGGACGAGGGACTTCCGGGGAGCCTGGAAGAAAAGATCGAGATCATCGATAAGATTGTGGAGCGCGCGCTGGAGCTGGGGATGCGCAGAGAAGATATCGTGGTGGACGGTCTGGTGACCACCGTGGGCGCCAACAAGGGCGCCGCGCTGGAAACGCTGGAGACCATCCGCTACTGCCGGGCGAACGGCCTTGCGACCATCTGCGGGCTGTCCAACATTTCCTTCGGTCTGCCGGAGAGGAGCTTTGTCAATACCGCTTTTCTGACGATGGCGATTCAGGCGGGGTTGTCCATGGCCATCGCCAATCCCTCCCAGGAGCTTCTGGTGAGCTGTGCCTTCGCGGCGGATCTTCTGCTGAACAAGGACGGCGCTGATATCAGATATATCAGGCTGGCGGATGCCCTGAAAACGGAGCGTGAGGCGGACGGCAAGTCTGCGCAGGCGGCGTCCGGGATTCATCTGAACAGGGCGCAGAAGCAGGAGGAGGCGCCGGCGTCCGTCACGGACAGGCTCTACGCGGATGTGCTCAAAGGCAATGGCGGCGCCATCGTGGAGGATACGAAGCGGGCGTTAGAGGAAGGGCACGAGGCGAGAGCCCTCCTGGACGATGTGCTGCTTCGGGCCATCAACGAGGTGGGCGAGCTCTTCGATCAGGGGAAATATTTCCTGCCGCAGCTGATTGCCAGCGCGGAGGCGATGAAAGCCTCCATAGAGTATCTGGAGCCAATGCTGATGACAGGACAGACCGGGCGTAAGATGCCCACGGTGGTGATTGCCACGGTGGAGGGCGATATTCACGATATCGGCAAGAATCTGGTGGCGCTCATGCTTAAGAATTACGGGTTTCAGGTGATCGACCTCGGCAAGGACGTGCCGAAGGAGAAGATCATAGAGGCGGCCAGAGAACATCACGCGCAGGTCATCGCGCTGTCGGCCCTCATGACGACCACGATGCAGCAGATGCGGCATGTGATCGAGTACGCGCGCGAGGAGAAGGTGGACGCCAAGATCATTGTGGGCGGCGCGGTGATTACGCAGGAGTATGCGGATGAGATCGGCGCGGACGGTTACTCCAAGGACGCCGCGGACGCCGTGAAGCTGACGAAGAGAATTTTGCACATAGATCAGGAAGCGTAAGGAGAGTGTGGATATGTTAGGTGCAGATGCTATGGTAAAATGCCTTGAGGAAGAAGGCGTAAAATATGTATTCGGCTATCCGGGAGTCGCGATATGCCCTTTTTACAACAGTATACTGGAATCGCGGATCGACACGATTCTGATCCGCACGGAGCAGAACGCGGCGCATGCGGCCAGCGGGCTCGCGCGCGTGACGGGGAACGTGGGCGTGTGCGCCGTGACCTCCGGCCCCGGCGCGACCAACGTGATCACCGGCATCGCCACCGCTTTTGCGGACAGCATTCCGCTCGTGTGCATCACAGGGCAGGTGAACAGCGCGCTGCTGGGGTCCGACGTGTTCCAGGAGGCGGACATTACCGGCGCGGTGGAATCCTTTGTGAAATACAGCTATCTCGTCAAGGACGCGGAGGAGATCCCGAGAATCTTCAAGGAGGCCTTCCATATCGCCAACACCGGCAGAAAAGGGCCCGTGCTGATCGATGTGCCCATCGACGTACAGAATGCGCCGGTTTCCAGATTCAAATATCCTGACGAGGTGAATATGCGCACCTACAAGCCGACGGTCAAGGGCAATGCGGTGCAGATCCGGAAAGTGGTGAAGGAACTTTCCAAAGCGAAAAGACCCATTATCTGCGCCGGCGGCGGCGTGCTGCTCGGCGGGGCGGAGCATGCGCTGCGCGCCTTTGTGGAGCGCTACCGGATCCCCGTGGTCTCCACGATGATGGGCATCGGCGTGATGCCGACGAAGCACCCGATGTACTACGGCATGGTCGGCAACAACGGACACCCCTACGCGAATCGGGCCATGAACGAGTCTGATCTGCTCCTTATGGTGGGCGCCAGAGTGGCGGACCGGGCGGTGAACCAGCCGGATCTGATCACGGAGAATAAGGTGCTCGTACACATCGACGTGGATCCGGCGGAGATCGGCAAGAACGTGGGGCCGACGATTCCGCTGGTGGGCGACGCCAGACATATCATCGAAGATTTTATGGAGGAAGAATTCACCTGCGAGCATGAGGCGTGGATCGATACGCTGAACGGCTATCGGGATACGATGGGCCGCGTCAGGAAGCCGAACCCCTCCTATGTGGATCCGGCGCAGTTTATCCGGATGCTGTCGGAGCGTATGCAGGACGACGCCGTCTATGTGGCGGACGTGGGGCAGAACCAGATCTGGTCGTGCAATTATCATATTGTCAAAAACGGCAGATTCCTGACCACCGGCGGCATGGGGACGATGGGATATTCCATTCCGGCTGCCATGGGCGTGAAGCTGGCGGAGCCCGAAAAACAGGTGGTTGCCGTGTGCGGCGACGGCTCCTTCCAGATGTCCATGATGGAACTTGCCACCATGCGGCAGTTTGGCGTTCCCGTGAAGATTATCGTGTTAAAGAACAATTATCTCGGCATGGTGCGCGAATATCAGCACTACACCTACAAGGACAACTACTCTGTCGTGGATCTTTCCGGCAGCCCGGATCTGGAGAAGCTGGCGGCCGCGTATGATATGAGATTTATGCGTCTTCGCACCATGGAGGGCGCGCAGGAGACCATCGACGCTTTCCTTGAAAAGGACGAGGCCGTGCTGCTCGAATGTCTGATTGATCCGATGGATCTGGTGAAATAACGGGAGGAAAAGGTCATGAAAAAAATATATTCGGTCCTGGTGGAAAACCGTTCCGGCGTACTGTGCAAGGTGGCGGGACTTTTTTCCAGAAGATGCTTCAATATCGAGAGTCTGGCGGTGGGGGAGACGGACGATCCGACGACCTCCTGCATGACTATCGTCAGCAGCGGCGATCAGCGCACCATGGAGCAGATCGAAAAACAGCTCAACAAGAAGCTCGACGTCATCAAGGTGAAGACCTTTGACGAGAGCGCGAGTATCAGCAGGGAGCTGATGCTGATGAAGGTGAAATACAACAGAAACAACAGGCGGGATATCATGGAGATCTGCGACGTCATGAAGGCGCAGATTGTGGATATGTCCAAGAAGACCATGATCATTCAGATCTGCGATGTGCCGGAGAAGACGCGGCTCTTGATCGATATGATGCAGTCGATCAGCATCGTGGAGGTCGCGAGAACGGGCACGCTGGCGCTGCAGAAATGTCTGGAGACGGACGTGTAGACAGGTTGACTTTTTATAGCGGAATTGATACAATAATTGACGGTGCGTAAAGGAATCCGTGCGCACGGAAAGGTTTCGGGCTATGCAGAAAAAAGTATTTCAGTTGCTGGTAGACAATACCTCCGGCGTCCTCAGCCGAATCGCCGGACTTTTTTCCAGAAGAGGCTACAATATCGACAGCATCACGGCGGGCGTGACGGCCGATCCGCGGTTTACCCGCATCACCATTGTGACCTCCGGGGACGATGAGATTCTGGATCAGATTGAGAAACAGGTGGCCAAGCTGATCGACGTCAGGGATATCAAGGAGCTGAAGCCGACGGAGAGCGTTTACAGGGAGCTGGCGATGATCAAGGTCAAGGCTTCCGCGAGCGAGCGTCAGGGCGTCATCGCTGTGGCGGACATCTTCCGCGCCAAGATCATCGACGTTTCCAACGAGAGCCTGATCATCGAGCTCACCGGCAACCAGGAGAAGATCGAGGCTTTTATCAAGTTGTTGGACGGCTACGAGATTCTGGAGCTCGCGAGAACCGGCATCGCCGGACTCGGCCGCGGCATCGAGAACGTGACCTACCTCTAGGAGAGGTTATTATAAAGCTATCAATATCAAACGGAGGAGTGGAAAAATGGCAAAGATTTTTTATCAGGAAGACTGTAACTTATCCATGCTGGACGGCAAGACGATCGCGGTGATCGGCTACGGAAGCCAGGGACATGCGCATGCGCTGAACGCGAAGGAGTCCGGCTGCCATGTGATCATCGGACTGTATGAGGGGTCCAAGTCATGGGCGAAAGCCGAGGCCCAGGGCTTCGAGGTATACACGGCTGCGGAGGCCGCGAAGAAGGCCGATATCATCATGATTCTGATCAACGACGAGCTGCAGGCCGCTATGTACAAGAAGGACATTGAGCCGAACCTGGAGCCCGGCAATATGCTGATGTTTGCACACGGCTTCAATATTCACTTCGGCTGCATCGTGCCGCCCAAGGATGTGGACGTCACCATGATCGCGCCCAAGGGGCCGGGCCATACCGTGAGAAGCGAGTATCAGGCGGGCAAGGGCGTTCCCTGTCTGGTTGCGGTTCATCAGGACGCTACCGGCAAGGCGCAGGATATCGCGCTTGCGTATGCGCTGGCGATCGGCGGCGCGAGAGCGGGCGTGCTGGAGACAACCTTCCGCACCGAGACCGAGACAGACCTCTTCGGCGAGCAGGCGGTTCTCTGCGGCGGCGTGTGCGCGCTGATGCAGGCGGGCTTCGAGACGCTGGTAGAGGCAGGTTACGATCCGAGGAACGCATACTTCGAGTGCATCCATGAGATGAAGCTGATCGTGGATCTGATTTACCAGTCCGGCTTCGCGGGCATGAGATACTCCATCTCCAACACGGCGGAGTACGGCGACTATATCACGGGTCCCAAGATCATTACAGAGGAGACCAAGAAGACCATGAAGAAGATCCTTTCTGATATTCAGGACGGCACCTTCGCCAAGGACTTCCTGCTTGACATGTCCTCCGCTGGCGGCCAGGTTCACTTCAAGGCGATGAGAAAGCTCGCGGGCGAGCATCCCTCCGAGAAGGTCGGCGAGGAAGTGCGCAAGCTCTACAGCTGGAACAATGAAGAGGACAAGCTGATCAACAACTAAGACAACAGGAAACAGAGTGCGCAAAGGCCCACCGGCACATGCCGATGGGCTTTGTAATATAAATACTACGAACATATCGGGAAAGAAACAATAAACCCAATGACAGGAGGTATCATTCATGGGAATGACAATGACGCAGAAAATTCTCGCGGCGCACGCGGGACTCGATAAAGTGGAGGCCGGACAGCTCATTGAGGCGAATCTGGACCTGGTGCTCGGCAACGACATCACAAGCCCGGTGGCGATTAAAGAGATGGAAAAGATGAAGGTGGACGGCGTCTTCGACAGGGACAAGATCGCCCTCGTGCCGGATCACTTCGTGCCGAACAAGGACATCAAATCCGCCGAGCACTGCAAGTGTGTCAGGGAGTTTGCGTACCGCAATAAGATCACCAACTATTTCGAGGTGGGCGAGATGGGCATCGAGCACGCGCTGCTCCCGGAGAAAGGGCTGACGGTGGCGGGCGACGTGATCATCGGCGCGGACTCCCACACCTGCACCTACGGGGCGCTGGGCGCGTTCTCCACGGGCGTCGGAAGCACGGACATGGCGGCCGGCATGGCGACGGGCAAGGCCTGGTTCAAGGTGCCATCCGCAATTAAGTTCAATCTGATCGGCAAGCCCTCCGAGTGGGTGAGCGGCAAGGATGTGATCTTACATATCATCGGCATGATCGGCGTGGACGGCGCGCTGTACAAGTCCATGGAGTTTGTGGGGGAGGGCGTTGCGAACCTCACCATGGACGACCGCTTCACGATCGCCAACATGGCCATTGAGGCGGGCGGCAAGAACGGCATCTTCCCGGTGGATGAGCTGGCGGTCGCCTACATGAAAGAACATTCCGACAGGCCTTACACCGTCTACGAGGCGGATGAGGACGCGGTTTACGACGCGGAGTATACGATCGATCTGAGCGCTCTGCGGCCTACGATCGCCTTCCCGCATCTGCCGGAGAACACGAAAACGATAGACGAGATCAGGGAGGATATCAGAATCGATCAGGTGGTGATCGGCTCCTGCACCAACGGGCGCATCGACGATATGCGGATCGCGGCGAAAGTGCTGAAGGGCAGACATGTGGCGAAAGGGCTCCGCTGTATCGTGATTCCCGCGACTCAGGCGGTCTATCTGCAGGCGATGGAGGAGGGACTGTTAAAGACCTTCATCGAGGCGGGCGCTGTGGTCAGCACACCCACCTGCGGGCCGTGTCTGGGCGGCTACATGGGTATTCTGGCTCAGGGAGAGAGGTGCGTGTCCACCACCAACCGCAACTTCGTGGGGCGCATGGGACACGTGGAATCCGAGATTTATCTGGCGAGTCCGGCGGTGGCGGCGGCCAGCGCGGTGGCGGGCAAAATTTCCTGTCCGTGCCGTTTAGACTGAGCGGCTTAAGCGTGTCTTGTAAAATCAGCAGCACAGAACAGAAGGAGCGAGGTTAGTGATATGAAAGCAGCAAAGGGAACAGTTTTTAAATACGGGGACAATGTGGATACGGATGTGATCATTCCGGCGCGTTATCTGAATTCTTCCGATCCGGCGGAGCTTGCGACACACTGCATGGAGGATATCGACAAGGACTTTATCCGGCGGGTGTCGAAGGGAGACATCATCGTGGCGACCAGGAATTTCGGCTGCGGCTCGTCCAGGGAGCACGCGCCCATCGCGATCAAGGCGGCGGGCGTGAGCTGTGTGATCGCGGAGACCTTCGCCAGAATCTTTTACAGAAACGCCATCAATATCGGCCTGCCGATCGTGGAGTGTCCGGAAGCGGCGAGAGAGATCGAGGCGGGGGACACGGTGGAGGTGAACTTTGACACGGGCGTGATCACGGATGTGACGAAGGGGACGACCTATCAGGGACAGGCGTTTCCGGAGTTCATGCAGAGAATCATCGATGCGGAAGGACTTGTAAACTATATTAACGGCAGGTAGCGGACGGCGGCGCGGCAGCGTTCGGGAAGTATGATATATGGTAAACAGAATCGATAACAATAGTCCGTACGAATATCCGAGAATGCAGAATGCCGGTTCCGGCAAGAGGATAGAGGCGGAGGAAAAGTTCAGCCTGGATTATGGGAAGGGAAACAATCTTTCCGGGGAAGAGCAGGGAGAAAAGCTCGATCAGACTGCGCCGGACGTAAGTCATGACAGGAAGACGGAGCGGGACGGCGTCAGACTGGAACTGTCGGGACAGGGACAGAAGACGCTTCGCAATGTGGGAGAGAGCGCGCCGGGCGTCAGGCCGGCGGACACAGAGAAGGCGCAGCCGTCCCTGTGGGCGTCTCTTCGCGATGCGGCGCGCCGGGCGGCGGATTGGATCAAAGCGCTGTTTCAGAGGCTGTGGTACGACGCGCCGCGGGAGGCGGACGCCGGCGCTGTGACGGATGCGGAGACGGCAGGCGCAGCGGAAGATGCGGCAGAGAGCATACAGAACGCAGACGCCGCACAGGAAACGCAGGCGGCCGATGTTCCCGCGCCTACCGCGGAGGAACTGACATACCGGATGCGCAGTGAGGAGGCCCGCATCGACAGGGAGGTGCAGCCCTATCTGAAGAGCGGCAATCTGTCCCAGGTGGTGAGCCTGCTGACGGACAATGGCAAGAAGACGTTGGCGAACAATTCCACGCTCCTGACGTACTATGACAGGAGAGGAAACATGGTCGAGCTGAGCGCCTCGGACAGGGAGAGAATACTGCACGGAGACAGAAACGTCCGGCGGCTGTGACAGGGATTTGATGAAAAGCGGAAGCGGACAGGAACATTGTGTTGAAAACAGGGCGGTTGTGCAACCATCCTGTTTTTTATCGGCGCGGTAAGATGGAACGGTGAGGAAGCGGAATGGACAGGGAGGCTTTTGAGAGAGCCAAAATAAAGGTGCTTTTGAAGCAGCATGATCCCCACGGCTTTGGCACCCTGCAGGAGAAGACGGTACATGCCGTGATGAAGCTGTACTATGAGCCGAACGAGGATTATCACGAGGTGCCCATCGAGGGCTATATCGCGGATATCTACACAGGCGAGAGAATCATTGAGATACAGAACGGCAATTTCAACAGGCTGCGGCCGAAGCTGGAGGCGTTTCTGCCGCTGTACCGGGTGACCGTGGTGCTGCCGATCGCGCACCACAAATGGGTGATCTGGATGGATGAGGAGACGGGGGAACTCTCACCGCGGCACAAGTCGCCGGTGACCGGAAGCGCCTACAGCGCCTTCCCGGAGCTGTACCGTATCAAACAGTATCTCGGGCATCCCAATCTGTCCCTTGTCTTTCCACTCGTGGATATGGACGAATACAGACTCCTGAACGGGTGGAGCAAAAACCGCAAGAGGGGCTCCAGCCGCTATGACCGGATGCCGCTGGCGCTCTATGACGAGGTGAGCATCGAGCGGAAGGAGGACTTTCTGCAGCTCGTGCCCTATGAGCTGGAGGAAGCATTTACGGTAAAGGAATTCGCGCAGGCGGCGGGCATACACAGAGACCTGGCGGGCGAGGTACTGCCGCTTTTGACCCACCTGGGGCTTTTGGACAGATGCGGAAAGCGGGGCCGGGAGTATCTGTACGGGATCAGGGAGCGGTATCGGTAGACGGCGGGAGAAGGTGCGGCGTGGGCGGGAAACCTGCAAATATTTCTTGTCTCGCCGCGGTTTGTCCGCTATAATAATGGAGTACATCGAACTTAGTGGCAAGAGGTTATGCGATGAATGCAATAGTTGTACTGCACGGCGTGGGAACGGTCGTCGCCTTTATCCTGATGCTGTCAGTGTACCGGGCGAAGCCCTCGGAACAGCAGAAAATTTTGTTTGCGGGCACAGTGTTTACTTTTCTGGATGTGTCGGGATACTTTTTTGAACTGCAGGGGCAGAGTCTGGAGGCGATCTGCCTGGCGGTGAAGATGGAGTATGTCGGCACGACCATGGGGCTGCTCAGCTTTCTTTATTTTACCTGTCTGTACAGCAATCACCTGCACGGCAGAGGGATCCGCTTTATCAAGGGTTTCTACGCGGTCAACAATGTCTTTATTCTGGCTTTGATCTTTACGATGGAATATCATCCGCTGTACTATAAGAGCGTTGATTATACGGTGGAGGACGGGATCCGTCTGCTCACCTTCGAGCCGGGGATCTTTTACCGCTGGTGGACCGTGTCCGTCACGGTGATGGGAATCGTGATCGCGCTGATCATGGTGCAGTCCGTGCTGGAGCACAAGGGGGAGAAGAGGCCGGAACTTCTTTTTATCCTCATGGCCTCGATCGTTCCGATCGTGATGTGGCTGCTGCGGATCGCCGGCGTCTTCGGGCATTATGACTCTTATCCGTTCTCCATGCTGATCACGGAATGCTTCCTGGTGTTCGTCATGTACCGCTACCGGCTGTTCGACGCGGTAAACCGCGCGAAGGACAGAGTGCTTGACGACATCAAGGAGGGTATCCTTGTGGCCGACGAGCTGGGGACGCTGATCTATGTCAATCAGGAGGCGGGAAAGATCTTCCCCGACGTGGACTGGAAGGACAGGGAGATGGTCGAAGAGCAGGTGTTTCACTTTATGGACACGCATGCGGACGGCTTTATCATTCAGGAACACTTTTACGAGTGGCAGCAGAGCGATATCTATGACGACAAGAAGCGCAAGGCCGGCATTCTGTACCGTATTTCCGACACCACTGACAACTATCTGTACACGAAGCAGCTGATCGAGCTGAAGGAGGAGGCGGAGCGGGCCAACGAGGCGAAGAGTTCTTTCCTCGCGCGCATGTCCCACGAGATCCGGACGCCGATCAACGCGATTCTCGGCATGAACGAGATGATCCTGCGGGAGACGGAGCTGGGGAGCGTGCGGGAGTACGCGACGAACATTTACAGCGCCAGCAAGGTGCTCTTATCCATCATCAACGATATTCTGGATCTGTCCAAAATTGAGTCCAGCAAGATGGAACTGATGGAGGCGGATTACAATATGGGCAATCTGCTTTTGGACATCGAAAATATGATCTCCCTGCGGGCGGAAGAGAAGAATCTGAACTTCCGGATCGTGACGGACGAGAGCATGCCGAAGATGCTGCACGGCGACGAGAAGCGCATCAAGCAGTGTATCGTGAATTTGTTGACCAATTCAGTCAAATATACGCACGAGGGCTCCGTCTCCATGCAGGTGGATTACGTCAAAAACGACGACGATTCCATCAATCTGTGGGTTTCCGTGTCCGACACGGGCATCGGCATCAAGGAGGATGATCTGTATCTGCTCTTTGATCCCTTCACCCGCTTGGATATGCGCAGGAATAAGACCATCGAGGGCACAGGGCTGGGGCTGAGTATCACGAAGCGCCTCCTGGAGATGATGGGCGGCAATCTGACCGTGGAGAGCATTTACGGCAAGGGAAGCACCTTCTCTTTCGTGGTCCCGCAGAAGGTCGCGGGAGACGAGCCTCTGGGGGATTACCGGAAGTCCGCCGACGATGTGACGCTGCCGGGCGCGCAGGAGCGCAAGGCTTACGTGGCGCCGAACGCGAAGATTCTCGCGGTGGACGACACGCGGGTGAACATCACGGTCGTCAAGGGCCTGCTGAAGCGGCTGAAGGTGCAGTTTGACTCCGCGCTGAGCGGACAGGAATGTCTGGACAAGGTGAAGGAGAACCGCTACGACATTATTCTGCTGGATCACATGATGCCCGAGATGGACGGCATCGAGACGCTTCACAACATGCAGAAGATGGAGGAATATACACAGAATAAGCCCGTCGTCATCGCGCTGACCGCCAACGCGATCGTGGGGGCGAAGGAGGAGTATCTGAAGGAGGGCTTTGAGGATTATCTGTCCAAGCCGATTGATTCCGCGCAGCTGGAGGAGATGATCCGCAGGTATCTGCCGGAGGAACTGATCGAGTATATATAACCGCAGAGTAAAACAGAGGTAAACAGTATGGCGAAAGCAAATACGGAAAATAATTACGACGCCTCCAGCATCACCGTCCTGGAAGGGCTTGAGGCGGTCCGCGTGCGGCCCGGCATGTATATCGGCAGCGTTTCCACAAAAGGGCTGAATCATCTGATTTATGAGATTATGGACAACGCCGTGGACGAGCATCTGGCGGGGTATTGTTCCGAGATCCGGGTGACACTGGAGGCGGACGGCTCCGCCACCGTGTCGGACAACGGGCGGGGAATTCCCGTGGGGATGCACGAGAAGGGTATGAGCGCCGAGCGTCTGGTGTTCACGACGCTCCACGCGGGCGGCAAGTTTGACAACGAGGCCTACAAGACCAGCGGCGGCCTGCACGGCGTCGGTTCCTCCGTGGTGAACGCGCTGTCCGCGCACATGCACGTGACGGTTAAGACGGGCGGATTCATCTATGAGGACGACTATGAGCGGGGCATTCCGACGCTGGAGCTGGACAACGGTCTGCTGCCCGTGACCGGTAAGACGAAGGAGACGGGCACGACCATCAATTTCCTGCCGGACGACACGATCTTTGACAGGACCAGATTCAAGGAGGATGAGGTCAAGAGCCGCCTGCACGAGACGGCATACCTGAATCCGGAGCTGACGATCATCTACGAGGATAAGCGCGGCGAGGAAATCGAGCATGTCGAGTATCACGAGCCGGAGGGGATCATCGGCTTCATCAAGGACATGAATAAATCCAGGGAAGCGATTCACGACGTGATCTACTATAAGGGGGAGGCAGAGGGGATCACGGTGGAGGTCGCTTTTCAGTACGTGAACGAATTCCACGAGAACGTGCTGGGCTTCTGCAACAATATCTACAACGCCGAGGGCGGCACGCACCTGACGGGCTTTAAGACCATGTTCACCAATGTGATTAACACTTATGCCAGAGGGCTGAACATCCTGAAGGAGAAGGACGTCAACTTTACCGGCGCGGACGTGCGCAACGGCATGACGGCGGTGGTTTCCATCAAGCACCCCGATCCGCGCTTCGAGGGGCAGACCAAGACGAAGCTGGACAATCAGGACGCCGCCAAGATCGTGAGCAAGGTGACGGGAGACGAGATCGTGCGCTTTTTTGACCGCAACCTGGATACGCTGAAAAGCATTATCGGCTGCGCGGAGAAGGCGGCGAAGATCCGCAAGACGGAGGAGAAGGCCAAGACCAACATGCTGACCAAGCAGAAATTCTCCTTCGACTCCAACGGAAAACTTGCCAACTGTGAGTCTAAGGACGCCTCCAAATGCGAGATTTTCATCGTGGAGGGCGATTCCGCGGGAGGCAGCGCCAAGATGGCCAGGAACCGCATGTATCAGGCGATCCTGCCGATCCGCGGCAAGATCTTAAATGTGGAGAAGGCGAGTATCGACAAGGTCCTGGCCAATGCCGAGATCAAGACGATGATCAACGCCTTCGGCTGCGGTTTCTCCGAGGGCTACGGCAACGATTTCGATATCAGCAGACTGCGCTACGACAAGATTATCATCATGGCCGATGCGGATGTGGACGGCGCACACATCTCCACGCTGCTTCTGACGCTGTTCTATCGTTTTATGCCGGAACTGATCTACGAGGGGCATGTCTATATCGCTATGCCGCCGCTCTACAAGGCGATGCCGAGCAAGGGCGAGGAGGAATACCTCTACGACGACACGGCGCTGGAGCGGTACCGCAAAAGGCACAAGGGGCCCTTTACCCTGCAGCGCTACAAGGGACTCGGCGAGATGGACCCGGAGCAGCTCTGGGAGACGACGCTCGACCCGGAGAGGCGGCTTCTCAAGCTGGTGGAGATCGAGGACGCCCGCATGGCCAGCGAGATGACGGAGCTTCTGATGGGCACGGACGTGTCGCCGAGGAAGGCTTTTATCTACAAGAACGCGCTGGAGGCGGAACTGGATGTCTGACGCGGGAAGGAGCAGCAATATGGACGACAGGATCATCAAAACCGAATACTCTGACATCATGCAGAAATCTTTTATCGATTATGCCATGAGCGTCATTATCGCGAGAGCGCTGCCGGACGTGCGGGACGGCCTGAAGCCCGTGCAGCGCAGAACCCTGTACGATATGTATGAACTGGGCATACGCTACGACAGACCTTACCGCAAGGCGGCGCGTATCGTGGGCGACACGATGGGTAAGTACCATCCCCACGGCGACAGCTCCATCTACGAGGCGCTGGTCGTCATGGCGCAGGACTTCAAGAAGGAGCTGCCGCTGGTGGACGGGCACGGCAATTTCGGCAATATTGAGGGCGACGGCGCGGCAGCCATGCGTTACACCGAGGCGCGGCTGGCACAGATCACACAGGAGGCGTTTCTGGCCGATCTGGACAAGGACGTGGTGGACTTCGTCCCCAACTTTGACGAGACGGAGAAGGAACCCGGCGTCCTGCCCGTGAAGATACCGAATTTCCTCATCAACGGCTCCGAGGGAATCGCGGTGGGCATGACCACCAGCACGCCGCCCCACAATCTGGCGGAGGTGATCGAGGCGACCAAGGCCTACATGCTGGACGAGAACATTACGACGCGGGAGCTGATGCGGTATGTGAAGGGACCGGATTTCCCCACCGGCGGCATCGTCATCAACGAGGACGAGCTGGAGGAGATCTACGAGACGGGCACCGGCAAGATCAGGCTGCGCGGCAAGGTGGAGGTGGAGAAAGCCAAGGGCGGCAGGATCAATCTGGTGATCACGGAGATCCCCTACACCATGATCGGCGCCAACATTGCCAAGTTCCTGACGGATGTGGCGGCGCTTGCGGAGACGAAGAAGACGCAGGATATCGTGGATATCACCAACCAGTCATCCAAGGAGGGAATCCGCATCGTTATCGAGCTGCGCAAGGACGCGGATGTGGAGAATTTCAAGAATCTCCTCTACAAGAAGACGCGGCTGGAGGACACCTTCGGCGTGAACATGCTGGCCATCGCCAACGGCAGGCCGGAGACGATGGGCTTAAAGCAGATTATACAGGAGTGCGTCAAGTTCCAGTATGAGGTCGCCGCCAGAAAATACAGCAATCTTCTGGAGAAGGAGCTGGAGCGCAAGGAGATTCAGGAAGGGCTCATCCGGGCGTGCAATGTGATCGATCTCATCATCGAGATCCTGCGCGGTTCCAAGGACAGAAATATGGCGAAGGCCTGTCTGATCGAGGGCAAGACCGATGGCATCCGCTTTAAATCCAAGGAGTCCAAGATCATGGCGGCACAGCTCATGTTCACGGAGAAGCAGGCGAACGCGATCCTGGACATGCGCCTGTACAAGCTGATCGGCCTGGAGCTGGAGGCGCTGATCGCCGAGCACGAGGAGACGATGGCCAACATCTACCGCTATGAGGATATTCTGGCAAGAAGGGATTCCATGGCGCAGGTCATCATCAATGAGCTGAATGAGATCAAGGAGCGCTACAAGCGGCCCAGACGGACGCAGATCACTACCCAGAGCGAGGCGGTCTATGTGGAGAAGCCGCTCGAGGAGATGGATATCGTATTCCTGATGGATCGTTTCGGCTACGCCAGAACGATCGACACCGCCACCTACGAGAGAAATAGGGAGGCGGCGGACGCCGAGAACAGGTATGTGTTCATCTGCAAAAATACCGGCAAGGTATGCCTTTTTACAAATACAGGACAGCTTCACACGCTGAAGGTGACGGATCTTCCCATGGGAAAGCTGCGCGACAAGGGCGTGCCCGTGGACAATATCAGCAATTACGACTCCGCCAGGGAGAGCATTGTCTATGTGGCCAGCCAGAGCGACTTGAATCTCTACCGCGTGATCTTCGCCACGAAGCAGGCTATGCTCAAGGTGGTGGACGGCGGAGAGTTCGATGTGGCGAAGCGGACGGTGGCGGCGACGAAGCTGCAGGAGGGCGACGAAGTCGTGAGCGTCGCGACGCTCAAGGAGCAGCGCAATATCGTGCTGCAGTCCGCGGAGGGTTACTTCCTGCGCTTTGCGGTGGAGGAGATTCCGGAGAAGAAGAAGGGAGCCATCGGCGTGCGCGGCATGAAGCTGGGCGCAAAGGACAGCGTGGAAGCCGTCTACTACACGCAGAACGCCGTGGAGCAGACCATCGAGTACGGCGGCAGACAGCTGGAGCTCAACAGGCTGAAGCCGGGACACCGCGACAGCAAGGGCGTCAAGGTCAGGATTTGACAGGGGACAGGACATATGAGAGTGATAGCGGGAACCGCGAGAAGCCTGCGGCTGAAGACGCCGGAAGGCATGGATACAAGACCGACCACGGACAGGATCAAGGAGACGCTGTTCAATATGCTGCAGCCCGATCTGCCGGACGCGGTGTTTGTCGATTTGTACAGCGGCAGCGGCGGCATCGGTATCGAGGCCCTGAGCCGCGGCGCGCGGCACGCCTACTTCGTGGAGAACAATAAGAGCGCCATCGCCTGCATCACGGACAATCTGCGCTTTACAAGACTGGCGGACCGCGCCACCGTCCTGAAGCAGGACGCGCTTGCGGCGCTGCAGAGTATTCACGAGAAGGAGGCGGATATCGTTTTCATGGATCCGCCCTACGGCTTTGGATACGAGAGGGCAGTCCTGCAGTGCCTGCGGCAGGCGTCCTACGTGACGGCGCACACGCTGATCGTCATAGAGGCGTCTCTTGACACGGATTTTGGCTGGCTGCCGGAGTTGGGCTTTCAGACAGTCAAAGAAAAGCGCTATAAGACCAACAAGCATGTATTCTGCCGCAGACAAGTGCCCGCCGTATAGGTCCCCAGAGATAACTTTTCACGACGCACAGGAGACTTTTCACGCCAACGGCTTGTTTTTGGTACTGCAAATGTTATCCTATTGCATAGGAGTCTATACCGTTTATTATAATGCTGAAAAGCAGACAGACCCCATTTTATTTCAATGCGAGGAGGAACGACTATGACGATCGACGGAAAAAAAGAGGGAACGACCCTTGGGATCGCTCTGGAGGGACGTCTGGACACGGCGACCGGCCCGGAGCTGGAGAAGTATCTGAAGGAGAATCTGGGAGCGGAAATCACGGAGGTGTGCTTTGATTTTGAGAAGCTTTCCTATATTTCCAGCGCGGGTCTGCGCATCCTGTTATCGACGCGGAAGCAGGTGGGCGACCGCTCCGGCTCGGTTAAGCTGAAGAATATGAACGATCTTGTCATGGATATTTTTAACGCGGTCGGATTTGCGGAATTCTTTGAGATAGAGAAGTAGGAAATTCCGATACTGTCGGACAATTATTATATAATCAAGGAGGATATATTGATGGATGAGAAACTGAAACAGGCGATGAGAATGTTGTTGCTGGAGTACTATGATATGGACGTCGCGGAGGCGATCTGCAAGTATTCCACACAGAACTATGCGTTTATCTTTCCGGATAAGCCCTACATGATCCGTGTCAGCATGAGCCCGAAGAAGACGAAGAACGAGATTCTGAGCGAGCTGATGTGGGTCGACGATCTGAAGAGAGTAAAGCAGACGATCTGCGAGCCGGAGCCTTCCCTGCGCAACAAAATCATGGAAGAGTTCGAGATCGACGGCACAATGTACCGCGCGAGCATGTTCCGCACCGCGAGAGGAAACGTGCAGACCGCTACGGAGATCACGCCGCTGTTCTTTATCTGTGTGGGCGATCTGCTCGGCATCATACACAAGACCAGCGCGGAAGAGCAGGCGCTGGGTATGCACTACCAGAGGCAGACCAAGCAGGAGAACTTTGACGCGCTGAAGGCGGCCTGCTGGGACAGACTGAGCGATCAGGCCAAGGACAAGATTACGCAGATCGAGTCGGAAATTGAGGCTATGCCCAAGGAGATGGGCGTCTACGGTCTTATACACGGCGATTTCCACCTGAATAACTTCTTTGTGGAGGCCAACAATATCTGGCTTTTCGATTTTGACAGCTGCGGCTATGCGCACTATCTGTACGATGTAGCCACGTTTATCACGGACTGCCTGCAGAAGGGATATATGAAGGGGAAGGACTGCCGCAAGGTCGTGTTCGAGGATATCCTGCCTTACTTCAAGATCGGATACTGCCTGAATAAGGAGTGCGACGAGCACTACTGGGATAATCTGGAGGTCTTCATAGAGTATCGAATTGCGGTGACGGTACTGGCGCTGCAGGACATCAAGGAATGCGGAGTCAGCGATCATCTGGATGACATCAAGCGCTACTACGAGATGCTGCTGGTTGCCGATAACTGTCTGGATGAAATGACACGTTTGTCAATAGGAGCCGGAAAATGAGAAACGATTACATTGTAAAAAAAGTATACCAATCCTTCCTGCTGATTTCCATTCTGTCGGCGCTGACGGTCACGGCGGGCATGCTGATCGACAATATCGTGATCGGGCAATTCCTCGGAACGGACGCGCTGGGCGCTATGGGTGTAGTCAGCCCGGTCGGGCTGATCTTCTCGGCGGTGGGCAATATCTCGTCGGCTGGCGGTACGGCGCTGGCCGCACAGGCGCTCGGAAAGCGTGACAAGGAGAAGCTCAACCAGATTTTCTCCCTGTGCCTCTGGTATGTGTTTGCGCTGGGCGGTATCCTGACCGTAGTTGGTCTGGTGTTTACGCCGCAGATCGCATCCATCCTCGGCGCCAGGGGGGAACTGGCGGAGCCGACGGTGCAGTATCTGAGAGGATATTTCCTGGGAGCGATTCCGACGATCATGATGCCGACGCTGAGCGGTTTTGTAAAGATTGACGGTTCCGCCAAGACGCCGCTTGCCGCTATGGCGGTGATGTCGATTGCGGACGTCCTTCTCGATCTGGTGATGGCCCTCGTGGTCCGCTGGGGAATGTTCGGTATGGCGCTCGCCACGACGATCAGCTATTGCCTGGCGGTCGGCGTCTGCCTGCTGCATTTTAAGAAGGATTTCTGCACGTTAAAATTTATCATGCCGAAAAATATCATGCGGCAGATGAGGTCGTTAGTGGTGTCCGGTGCGCCGACCGCGGTCAGCCGTATCTGCAATACCTTTGAGACGATGATCTTCAACAATCTGCTCGTCACGTTTGTGGGCGTCGGCGCTGTGACGGCGCTGAATGTCAGGACGCAGACGTATAATATCGCGGGAACCGTCGCGCTGGGCGTCGGACAGGCGCTTCTGCCGGTGGCCGGCATGTTTTACGGGGAAGAGGATGAAGGCTCGCTCAAGGATACCATGCGGGTGACGCTGCGGACCGGTTTCGTGCTGTGTATTGTCGTGGCCGTGGCGCTGTTTATCGGGGCGTCGTTTTTCGGCGGTCTTCTGGGCGTGAAAGATCCGGAAATTATGGAGATGGCCAATATAGCGATCCGCCTGTACGCCGTGAGTATGCCGTTCCAGCTGTTCAATCTGGTCTGGATGAATTTCTATCAGAGTACCAAGCAGGGCGGGCTGGCGATCATGATATGCGTTCTGCAGTCTTTTGTGTATGCGGTGCTCGCGGGACTTGGCCTGATACGGCCGCTCGGCAGCAACGGCATCTGGCTGGCTCTCCTGATCGGAGAAGTGCTGACGGCGCTGACGCTGTATATTTATATTGCCTGCAAAAACAAGAAGGTGAAGATCGGCGTTCCGGATTATATGCTGCTCAGGGATAACTTCGGCGAAGAGGCGCTGCACATGTGGGAACACTCCATCGGAAACGATATGGAAGAGGTTATGAAGATCTCCGAGAAGATCACGCAGCACGCCGACGAGGATGAACTGAATGAGGATACAAGAGAACTGCTGCGCATGCTGGCGCTGATCATAGAGGAGATGGCGGGCAATATCATACAGCATGCCTTTAAAGAGGGAGAGAAGCGGTGGTTTGACTTAAAGATACTGGATAAGGAAGAGTGCATGATCGTGCGTCTTCGCGACAACGGGCAGGCATTTGATCCCCGTAAGTATCTGCAGGAGAATAAGGAGGCGGGTCCGGAAGAGAATCTGGGACTGCGCATGATCTCAAATCTTGTTTTTGATATGGAATACAGCAGAACGCTCAGCCTGAACAATCTGCTGATCACGGTACAGAAGCAGAGTAGACACCACAGCTGAAGCGGGAGGAAATATTATGGGAAAAAGCATGGACGGGACAGCACCGGCAAAGCAGCGCATGGCGCAGCAGGATATCGCTAAAGGAATCGCCATACTGGTCGTTCTCGTAGTGCATACGATGTCGCTGCCGACCGTTTTTTACAATCGGTTTATGGCCTGTCTGGGCTATGTGCTGCCGTTCTTCTTTTTCATGTCCGGTTACAATTACAGGCCGCACCGTGCCAGCTATGCCGAGAATATCCGCAAGCGCGCCCGTCAGCTGATCGTGCCGTTTCTGGTGTACACGATCGGCGTGGGTGTCGTGATGGGAGCTTATCTGATTCTGCGCGGCGAGGCGACCCTGCGGCAGGTGTCTTTGTCGATTGTGCAGACGCTGCTGACCAGATATACGTTTGTGCTGTTTGGCGTGACGATAGATTATTCCATGACGCTGTATGTTCTCATGGCGCCTTTCTGGTTTCTTCAGTACATGATGGTCGGCTATCTGATCTTCTATGCGGTGGCGGATTATGCGCTGGAAAACATGGGCCGTTTCGCCTCGGTGAATGGCTGCCTGATCGGTGTGACGATGATTCTGGAAGCCTTCGGCCTGCATCTGCCGTGGGGAATCGATGTGGCGCCGGCGATTGCGAGCTTTATGCTGTTCGGCGCGCTGTTCGGACAGCATCGGGTGCTGCACAGCGGCACGACGCGGACGCGCTATGTCGTGCTCAACGCGGTTGTGGCGTTTGCCATCTGTCTTGTTCTGGGTCTGATGCATCCGCTGGCGGGGATGATGATAGCCGGGCGCATCGCATGGCAGCTCGGCCCCTGGGAGGTGCCGCTCACCCTGCTGATGTCGATACTCAGTTCCTATACTCTGAACAATGTGGGCCGGCTGATCGACAGGATTCCGGTAGTCAACGGCCTGCTTGGCTGGATCGGGCGCAACACTTTGCCGATCTTGCTGCTGCACCAGAGTTTCGCGCAGCTGATCTCCGATGTTACCGGGTTTAAGAAGGGCAGCAACATGATGGAAGAGGGCACCGTCGAGACGATGGACTGGAGCCAGCTTGCGCTGTATGTGCTGATGCTGATTCTGGTGTGCGTTTATGTATGGCTGTGGGGCAAGTGCAAGAGTGCGATTATGCGGAAACGCTCTGCATCGAAATAGTCTGGTCCGCAAGTCTTATCAAACAAAATTCTTAAAAAAAATTTAAAAAAGATAGAGACTTTTTCCGAAAATTGATTTATTATGGTTAAGACAGCATCAAAATGAGGGAAGGGTAATCTGTCTTATATGAAAGCGGCAATTTATCCGGGCAGCTTTGATCCGGTGACCTACGGGCATCTGGATATCATCAGGCGCGCGGCGGAAATTTTTGACGAATTAACGGTCAGTGTACTGAACAATAAAATTAAGACTCCATTGTTTTCTGTGGAAGAACGTGTTAAGATGTTAGAGGAGGCCACGAAGGATCTGCCCAATGTCAGGATAGATTCTTTCAGCGGCCTGTTGATCGATTATGCCAGGGAGCAGAATATCCACGTGGCGATCAGGGGACTCCGCGCCATCACGGATTTCGAGTATGAGCTGCAGATCGCCCAGACCAACAGAAAGTTTTCAAACGGAGAGCTGGACACGATGTTTCTGACGACCAGTCTGGAATACGCGTACCTGAGTTCCTCCACGGTGAAGGAAATCGCCAGCTTTAACGGGGACATTTCGCAGTGTGTACCGGAGTTTGTAGCCAGATCGATCTATGCAAAATACGGATATGGCAGATAGGAGCAAGAATGAGCAGTAGAATCGAACAACTGATCGACGAGATCGAGGATTATATTGACGGCTGCAAGTATCAGCCCTTGTCCAAGACGAATATTATCGTCAACAAGGAGGAGATCGACGAGCTCCTGCGTGAGCTGCGCATGAAGACGCCGGACGAGATCAAGCGCTACCAGAAGATCATCAGCAACAAGGAGGCGATCCTGAACGACGCGCGCGCCAAGGCGGAGGCGCTCATCAAGGACGCGACCGCCCAGACGACGGAACTGATCAATGAGCATGAGATCATGCAGCAGGCGTATGCGCAGGCGAACGAGGTTGTCCGGATGGCGACGCAGCAGGCGCAGGAGATTCTCAACAACGCCACGGCGGAGGCCAACGGCGTCAGGACGTCGGCGATGCAGTACCTGGACGATATGCTGGCGAATCTGGAGAGCGCCATGACGGCGACGCTTGCCACGACTACCGAGCACTACGAGAGTTTTTACAATACGATCAACGGATACAATGAGACTGTCAAGGCGAACCGCGCGGAACTCAGGCCCGCACAGGTGGAGCAGATGCTCAAGGAGGCGGAGGGCGACGGAGACATCGACGGCGCAGGCCTGCGGAATTGATTTTCGGGGAGGGCGGCTGCCTGTCCCGACAGATACATATGAGAGAACATGAGAGAATAAACAAGCCGGTTTCTATAAACCGGCTTGTTTCGGTCAGCCGGTCGGCTGCGTTTGATGGAGTGATTGTGTGAGAGGGAAGAGACAGGGCCGGATTCGCATATACAGAGCGATACTGGCGGCATTTTTGGCGATCGGTATATTGTATATGGCGCCGGTCGGCGCCGCTTACGCGGAGAATCCGGATCCGCCGGAGGCGGCGCCGGTCGTCGTGGTGATCGATCCGGGACACGGCGGAGAGAACCTGGGCGCGGAGTACGAAGATTACACGGAAAAAGAGATGACAATGACCGTGGCGAAAGCCATGAAGGAGGAGCTGGAGAAATATGAGGGCGTCGTCGTCTATCTCACGAGAGAGGGCGACGAGGAACTCTCCCTGGATGATCGCTGCGCCTATGCCGAGAGCGTCGGCGCGGATTTTATGTTCTGCCTGCACTTCAATATGTCCGGGGAACATGATCTGTTCGGCGCGGAGTGCTGGGTGTCGGCCTTCGGGGAGTATTATAGCAAGGGCTACAGCTTTGCGAGTATCGAGATCGGTATGCTGAAGGAACTGGGGCTGTATTCCCGCGGGATCAAGACGAGACTCAACAGCAGGGGGAGCGATTACTACGGTATCATCAATCACTCCGTGGAGCGAGGATTGCCCTGCGTGCTCATCGAACACTGTCACCTCGATCAGGCGAACGATCAGCCCTTCTATGACCACGATGAGAAGCTGAAAGCCTTCGGCAGACTGGACGCCACGGCGGCGGCGAAATATTTCCGGCTGCGCTCCGGGAAACTCGGTGTGGATTACAGCGACTACGAGGTTGTCTCCGTGCCTGTCCCGTCGGGCGTGGTGCGCCCGGACCAGACAGAGCCGGACGTGTGCGTGATCGACGTGACGGATCAGGATATGGAGACGGGAGAAGTGACGGTGGAGGTGTCCGCTGCGGATTACGACAGCGGGATGCTGTATTACACCTACAGTTACGACAACGGCGAGACCTTTTCCGAGCGGCAGAGATGGCCCGACGAGGAGGTGGACACCTTTCGTTTCACCATGCAGGTGCCGCCCCATATCGTGCCGCAGATCGTTGTGAACGCGTACAACGGCTATGACCTGTACACAGCCAGCAATATGGTGTCTCTGCCATCGATGGACTACAAGACGGCCGAGGAGCTTGCGGCCGAGCAGGCGCAGAAGGAGGCGTTGGAGAGCGCCGCCGACAATGTGGCGGAGGGCGCGGAAGGCGAGAACGGCGATGCCGCCGAGCGCAAGCGGGAAAACGCCAGACTGAAGCAGGTCGATTTGCCTCAAACGGAGGAGAAATCCCTGTCGTTTGGCTATTTTCTGGGCGTCTGCGGCGTGTGCGTGCTGCTCGTGCTGGGTATGATGCTCTCCATGATTCTGATTCTGCGCGGTTATCGGCGAAAGAGGCGGTGCCGGAGACGGTCTAACAGACAGCGCGGAGCGCGAGATAGCACAGGGCGGTGAGAAGAGTCTGCATGACCTTGTGAAAGACATAAGGGCGCAGGGACAGATCCGTGCGGCTGATCATGCTGTAGGTCTGGGCGATACAGGAGAAACCGCCGAAGGGAAGCAGGATCAGGATCGGATAAAAAAGTGATTGACCGGAGCAGTCGATACCGCTCGTGATTTCCAAAAGACACCGAAAAATGTGTAAAACTGTGTTACCGGCGTGCGGAAACGGCAGGAAGACGATGCTCAGCAGGTTGAAGAAAATCATGTAACCGCCCAGTCTTGCAATGCCAATCAGCCCCGACAGCACGGCGGCGTCGACAGCGGCCGTCAGAGGCATGGGAGCCGCAGCGCCTGCGGGGATACGGGCTGTCTTTTCCTCCGAAGCGGCGCCCATCGAAGCGGCCTGTGCGATGCCCGCAAGCCTGCGTCTGCGGACCGGAGGGGAAAGCAGGCGGCGAAAGAGCGGCAGGATGCGGCACAGGACAAAACCGTACACAAGCGGGACGCCGTACATGATCAGGAAGGGAAGAAGCGGCTTGTCGATGGCGAGAGCGGGCACCACGTAACTTAAGAAGTAGATCGGCCCGATATTGTTGCAGAAATAAAGAAGGCGCGCGCCCTCCTCGCGGGAGAGCTGTCCCGTCTCACACAGTTCGCCGACGATTCTGGCGCCCATCGGGAAACCGCAGAGGAAGCCCATGACGATCGTGTAGGAACCGTTTTTGGAGACGCCGAACAGCGTGTGCAGGAGCGGGTGGAGCAGACTGACGAAGCCTTCCGTCAGGTGCATCCGGATCATGACGCCGGAGAGAATCATGAAGGGGAGCAGCGTGGGCACCATTTTTTCAAGCCAGAGCGCAAGTCCATTGGAGGCGTACTCAACGGCAAGAGCGGGAAAGCGGAGAAGAAGCGCGATCAGGTAGAGAGACAGGGCGGTGAACAGCAGGCGGTACAGCTTGTCGGCGGTCTGGCGCATTGGGG
>CANPXP010000025.1 GCA_947586255.1 uncultured Lachnospiraceae bacterium
TCTGTCTGTCTGTCTGTCTGTCTGTCTGTCTGTCTGTCTGTCTGTCTGTCTGTCTGTCTGTCTGTCTGTCTGTCAAATTCTGACACTTGTATCATTTTTTGTCAACTCCCATGCTTTTGCTAAATAGGGCCTGCCGCATCACCTACCGCTTCTTTGACGTCCTTTGATTTCTACGCGCCAAAAAGGGCCGCTGTCCCCTGCAGGATCGCCTGCGGATCGCTGCCCTGTATATCCAGCCCTTCCGCTTTGTAAAAGCGCAGCTCCGGAATCCCGAACAGGCCGCACAGTTCTCTCCAGTAGCTCTCCAGAGAACTGTGCTCTCCCAGATAGCCGCCGGCGGTTGTGATGACAATCAGCTTATTGCAGGCACATACCTTCACGGGACGCCCGTCCTCTCCGTAACGGAACGCGATGCCGTTGACGCAGACCCGCTCCAGCCAGATCTTCAGCAGCGCCGGGAAGGAACAGTCCCAGTACGGCGCGCCGATCAGAATCTCCTCCGCCTCCGCAAACTCCCTGGCATACCGATATTCCCCGGAGGCAAAATTCCCGGCGGCAATATCGCTGTCCCTCTGCCGCAGGCGCTCTCCGTTCAGCGGCAGCAGCTTCTCATGACACAATTCCAGCCTCCGTATCTCCGTGTCTGGCCCCATCCAGTGCTTCCGCATATACGCCTCGCAGAGCGTCCTCGTCCTCGACTGCTCCCTGACACATGCGTCCACAAACAATGCTTTCATACCGCACCCCTCTCTTCCCGAAAAATCCTTTTTTCATTGTAACAAGACCTGTGTTCACCGTCAATATGAGGGATTCGGGGAATGGTTTTACGCCGTCAATGTTTCCGCAATCAGAGATCTTCACACCACAATCTCCACCCGATGTCCCTCCTCCGTGATTGTCAGGAAGCCGCCGTGGGCCTCCGCAATCTGTCTGGTGATGCGCAGTCCCATGATGTGCGGAAGTTCTGTGTCGCCGTTTATCGGGCTGTCCGCAGCCTGCGCATACAGCGCCTCGATGACTTCCCGAGGAATTCCGACACCCGTGTCGGTAACGGCGATTTGTATGCGCGGTGAAACGTCTCCCTCTTCCCCCGTCAAAGCGCTTCCTTCCAACATAATCCCGCACCCCTGCGGATTGTGCCGGATACTGTTGTGCAAAAGATTGCCGACCGCCCTGGCGAGCAGCTCCTCGTCGCCCTGCATCGAAATCTGTTCAAAATCCTCGTCCATGAACAGTTCCAGGCTGTATTGCTCCCCGTTTCCCTCGTTGAGCGTCTGCGCCGCCAGCTCCCTGAGGAGGGCTGCGGGACGAAATAGTTTCACGCGCAGGGGCTGCATATGGTACGCCAGCTTGGAGGTCAGGTTGAGATCCTCGATCAGCTTGCGGATCTGCAGGCACTGCTTTTTGATCGCCTCCGTGCAGGCCAGCCCTCTGCCGCTCAAATGCTCCTCGCTCTCCAGTCTGTCCGCATAACCCATGATGACCGCCAGCGGCGTCCGGATGTCGTGGGAGACGCCCGCGATCCACTCCGTCCTCGCGCTGTCCCGCCGTTCCAGATACGCCTTCTGCCGCTCCAGTATGTCCGACGTCCTGTTGAGCCGCGCCGCCAGCGCAGAGAGAGCGCCGCTCTCCGGCAGACACACCCGCTCGTTTCGCGACAGCATATCGATCCCTCCGGAGAGCGGCTTCATGGAACGATAGAAGCGATACCCCAGATAGGCGATCACTGTCAGAATAATCACCAGATTTATCATCAGGATGATTTTCAGATGAAAGGACAGATTCCGCATGAAAATCTCGGAGTATTCCATCGTCATCTTCCAGGTGCTTCCCTTCTCGCGCCCCGCCACCAGAAGTCCGCAGTCGCTGTTCCACACCTTGACGGGATAGTCGCGCAGATACCACCTGGAAAAGGAGGCGACCTCCCCCACCGTATAGTGATCGGGGAAATCCTCCGGACAGTGCCAGTCAAAAATCACATTCCCCGCGTCGTCCAGCACGAAGAGAAAAACAAAACCGTTCTCTTCCAGCAGCTCCTCTCCATCCCTGGTCAGAGCAAGCGGTTCCCACGCCGTCCCGTCGACAAAAAGTTCGGACGCAAAACGTCCCACGCCGCTCGCCACTTCCAGCCCGTTCTGCAGGTTGCGGCTGTGTACCATAATATAGAGCAGCGCGCCGAGATTACCGACCAGCAAAAGAAAAATGATGATCCATGTGACCGCGATGTATTTTCCGTAAATCTGCAGCAGATTTTTCATAGCTGTCCCGCCTGTTCTCTGTTTTTTCCGGCTTTGCCCGACTCTCTTGCGGTTCTGTCGCCGATGCTTTTCCTGCGACAGGCACCGGTCACGCAGCCTAGCGCGCCAGCTTGTAGCCGATTCCCCGCACCGTCAGGAGATAGCGTGGCTCTGAGGGCGACTCCTCGATCTTTTCCCGCAGCCTCCTGATATGCACCATGATCGTGTTCTCATAGCCGTAATAATTGTCCTGCCAGACCGCCTGACAGAGCTGGTCAAATGTGACGATGCTGCCTCGGTTCTCCGCCAGCTTGCGCAGGATCGCCATCTCTTTGGCCGTCAGCGGAATTTCCCCTTCCTGCCCGTCGACGCGCACCGTGCCGCCGCCGAAATCTACCATGCGGCTGCCGAGGAGCAGTTCGTTCTTCTCCGCGGCGCTCTCCCCCGCCCGCTTCGCCCTCTTTAAAATCGCACACACCCGAAGCACCAGTTCTCTGGACAGAAAAGGCTTCACCATATAGTCGTCCGCACCCAGACCAAGACCGAGCAGCCTGTCGTTATCCTTGTCTCTGGCGGAGAGGCACAGTACCGGTACATCCGAGAGGGTCCGTATCCGCTGCAGCAGCGTAAAACCGTCCCCGTCCGGCAGATTGATATCCAGGATCAGCAGATCCGGCTCTTTTTTCAGAAAATACTCCTCCGCCTCCCGCACGCTGGCCGCCGTGTCCACATACCGGAAGCCCTCTCTGTGCAGCAGTCCGCACACAAGCTCCCTCAGTTCCCCGCTGTCGTCCACCAGCAGTATCGTGCTGTCATAGATAGTCTCCATATCGCCTCCGCCGTTCCAAATCTTGTCCCGCAGGCGCAATTCCTCATCATAAGTCAGCGTCCTGCGCGCTCTTTTGTCTTTTCTTTCCTCTTACTATAACAGCATATCCTCTCCTCGCAGACGGCGCAAGGGCGCGGCCACAAAATTAAGGTAAACGTAAGGACCGGGTCAGCCGCGTGTAAGAGAGGGGATGTATAGTGAGCTTGTAGATAAACGACAGCCGGCAGCATCTAAGTTCTCACGGCAGACGCGCTTTCGCTCGACTCCGCACATAACGGCACTAAGTTCGAAAGTACCTCACTAAGTGCCGATGTGCTTCAACGGTCTGCCCGGAGAACTTAGACACTGTCGGATCGAATATCATATGAAAGGAGCACCACAGACACTATGGAAAGAAACTATGTGATTCAAACCAGAAATCTGACGAAGGAGTATGCCGTCAAAAAGAAGGCCGCCGAAACGGAAGCCGGCGCCGGCACGTCCAGAGTTGTCAACCGCGTCGATCTGGCGGTTCCGGAGGGCGCCGTCTACGGCTTTCTCGGACCCAACGGCGCGGGCAAATCCACCACCATGAAGATGCTGCTCGGCCTGATCAAACCCACCGACGGTGACATTACAATCCTCGGCACGCCTCTTACATCGAGCGGCCGCAGCACCATGCACGAGAGAGACAGACTCGACATTCTGCGGCAGACCGGCTCGCTGATCGAGTCGCCCTCCTACTACGCGCACTTGACGGGGCGGGAGAATCTGCAGATCCTCTGCCGCCTGAAAAATGTTCCCGAGAGCGAGATCGACGAGGTGCTGGCCCTGGTCCGCATGGAGCGCCAGCAGAACAAAAAAGCCGGCAAATACTCCCTCGGCATGAAGCAGCGTCTCGGGCTGGCCGGCGCGCTGCTCGGCAGCCCGAAGCTGCTGCTCTTGGACGAACCGACCAACGGTCTGGACCCCGCGGGCATTCAGGAAATGCGCGATCTGATCCGCACCCTGCCGCAGAACAGGCACATGACGGTGATGGTGTCCAGTCATCTGCTCAGCGAAATCGACCAGATGGTGGACTATGTGGGCGTCATCAACAAGGGCCAGCTCATCTATCAGGACAGCCTGCTGCGTCTGCATGAGCACAGTAGGAAGGAGCTGTGTCTGCGCACCGACAACAACAACCGCGCCGTCTGCGTGCTGCAGGAGAACGGCGTCCCCGTCCAGATCGAGCAGGACATCCTCTCTTTTCCCGAGACGAAAGACGAGCGGACCGTCTTCCTGATCTCGGCTCTGGTGCGGGAGGGCGTCGGCGTCCTGCGGCTGTGGGAACGGCAGAAGTCGCTGGAAGATATCTTCCTCGACCTGACGGGAAAGCAGGTGAGCTTATGAGCAGACTTCTCCCGATAGAACTGCGGAAAATACGCCGCCGCTATGTGTGGCTGCTGTTTCTGGCGGCGCTGCTTGTCATATTCTTCTGGGACCTGTGGGCGATCCTCAGAATGAAGCCGGAGAGCAAGTGGGTGCTCGGGCAGGAGTACGAGTATCTGCTGCTCGATATGGCGCTCCAAAATGCCATTTTCCTACCCATCGTCATCGCGGCGGCGGCCAGCAGACTGTGCGACATCGAGCTGAAGGGCAGCGCCCTGAAGATGCTCTGCACGCTGGAAAAGCGGATCGATATCTACCACACCAAGCTGGTGCTGGGCGCGCTGTACCTGCTCGCCTACTCTCTGCTGCAGACCGCCATGCTTCCCCTGCTGGTGCGTGTCATACAGGCGCATCTGCAGGCGCCGCCCCAAAAGATGCCGTCCGCGCAGCTTGCCTTGTTTTTCCTGTCTACCTGCACGGTGAGCATGGTGCTCTTCATCATTCAGCAGACCATCTCCCTGTTCTCCGTCACACAGATCGTTCCGCTGTTTGTCGGCGTGGGCGGCAGCCTGCTCGGCCTGTTCTCGGGCTTCTTCCCGAACGCGCCGTTTCGGTATCTGCTGCCGCAGGGCTACTACTGGGTATTCTGCACGGTCAATATCTACTATATACCCGAGACGCGCGACGTCACCTACTATCCGATCCCTTTTCCCACCGCCGTCTTCGCTGGCTTCTGCGCCTTCGGCGTTCTCGCCTACATCATCGGGAGACGTCTCTTCATGGGGCGGGAGATATAATATTATGAACTGGAGGATTCCTATGTTAAAGAATTGTATTCTGTGTGAAAAAATGAAGCTGCGGCGCTCCCCGATGTGGATCGCCTTCGTCCTGTTCCCGGTCGTCCCGGCTGCCCTCGGCACGGGCAACTACCTGAACAATCTCGCCCTGTTAAAATCGGAATGGTTTTCCCTCTGGACGCAGGAGACGCTCTTTTACTCCAACTTCTTCTTCGCGCCGCTGATCGCCGTCTACTGCGGCTATCTGTGGCGAATCGAAAACAGGAACAGAAACCGTCATCTGCTCATGACGATGCCTGTCCCTGTCCGGGATATTTTTCTGGGAAAACTGGCGTCTATCGCCAAGATCACGCTGTTTACCCAGATCTGGGTATTCGTACTCTTTGTCCTCACGGGAAGGATGGTTTCCCTGTCCGGGATGCCGCCGACCGTTATCCTGCTCTACGCGGTGCGCGGCACCTTCGGCGGTCTGGCCGTGGCCGCCCTGCAGCTCATGTTGTCCATGATGATCCGGAGCTTCGCCACGCCCATCGCCATCGCCGTGTTCGGCGCCGTCACCGGACTGCTGGCCTCCAACTCCCGCTATGCCGTCTGTTACCCCTACTCTCTCATGATGGTCGGCATGAACGCCAACCGCTCGGAGGACATACTGCAGGGGAACACTCTGCCCTTCTTCATAAGCTGCGCCGTATGGCTGGCGCTTTTCTGCGCCATGTCGGTGTATTATCTGAAGCACACGGATGTGAGGGCCTAGCCCTCATATCCATTCGGATTATTGCTCTGCCATCTCCAGGAGTCCTCGCACATCTCTTTGATGCCGTACTGCGCCTCCCAGCCAAGCTCTCTCTTCGCCTTGTCCGCGTTGGAATAGCAGGTCGCGATATCACCCGCTCTTCTCGGCTTGATCACATAGGGAATCTTCACGCCCGTGGCCTCCTCGAAGTTCTTCACGATATCCAACACGCTGTAACCCACGCCCGTACCGAGATTGTAGATGCACAGCCCCGCCTTCTCCTCGATCTTCTTCAGCGCCTTCACATGGCCGACCGCCAGGTCCACCACATGGATATAGTCGCGCACGCCCGTGCCGTCCGGCGTGTCATAGTCGTTTCCGAACACGCCCAGCTCTTTCAGCTTGCCGACAGCCACCTGCGTGATGTAGGGCATCAGATTGTTGGGAATGCCGTTGGGGTTCTCGCCGATGGTGCCGCTCTTGTGCGCACCGATCGGGTTGAAGTAGCGCAGCAGGATCACGTTCCACTCGGGATCCGCCTTCTGCATGTCGGACAGGATCTGCTCCAGCATGGATTTCGTCCAGCCGTAAGGGTTCGTGCACTGTCCTTTCGGGCACTCCTCCGTGATCGGGATCACCGCCGGATCGCCGTACACGGTTGCGGAGGACGAAAAGATGATGTTCTTCACGCCGTGCTTTCGCATCACATCCACCAGCGTCAATGTGCCCGCGATATTGTTCTCATAGTATTCCCAGGGCTTCTGCACGGACTCGCCCACGGCTTTCAGCCCCGCGAAATGAATACAGGAGTCGAGCTTTTCCTTCTGAAAAATCTCTTCGAGCGCCGCCCTGTCCAGAATATCCGCCTTGTAGAATTTTACGGGTTTCCCCGTAATCTTCTCCACTCTCTCCAGGGACTTCTCGCTGGAATTCGACAGATTGTCCACAACCACCACGTCATAGCCCGCGTTCTGCAGCTCCACCACCGTGTGGGAGCCGATATAGCCCGCGCCGCCTGTCACCAAAATTGCCATTTTATGCACCTTCCTTTTCTCAATATAATAAAATGCTGTTGTGTACCCACAGCACAATAACATACACCGCTACAATTCAATTCCGTTCTGTCTGCACAGCGCTCGCGCGCTCTCCACGGAATCTATGCCCGTCTTGTTTTTGATCGGCGCAAACTCATGCTCCCGAACCACCTCGTAGGGCAGGCAGGAGTTCAGTTCGTGAATCATGTCCAGCACCAGCTGCTCAAACTTATAGCCGTTGGGTTCCTCCGGTTTGACCGGCATACCGTTTTCGTCGAGATAAGGAATCTTCTTCTCCACGATATGCAGCGGCAGCTTCTTCGCCACGATCGCCTCCAGATCCTTCACGCGGAACAGATAATTCAGAATCACGCCGAAATTATAGGCCGGCTCGCCCTGCGCATCCTTCGCGTTCATCAGCTCCTCCGTCAGCTCGTAGTACTCCACGATGGAGGGTCTGCCGTCCTCCAGACACATCGCCCCCACCTTCTCGTCCGGCGCGTTCTTCTTTACCACCTTGGCGCCCACCGCGCTGTCCGTCTCGATGACCGCGCCCACGAAGCAGGGATCGGCGATGCGCTGCAGCACATTGTCCACCGCGAAGACATTCAGCCACTCCACGCCGGCCGCCTTCACTTGATCCGCCACGCCCCACTTCATCATGGAGAGGAACCAGCCGCCGTTGCCGTTGGGCGACGTGGACATTTTGTATTTCTCTTCCATATATACTTTGCCGTCATAATCGGCCGCCGGCGCCATATCCTGCATGAAAAACGTGATGTAGGCCGGATCATAGCCAAAGTAATTCTTTTCTTTGAAAAAAGAAGTCGTAGCCTCGTGATTTTTGTCACTCGTCATGACATAGAGCGGAATCCACGCGTCCGCCATGCGCACCACGTCCAGCAAGTTCTCAATCAGACGCTGGAAGATGTAGACCTCCCTTGTCAGTCCGATATTGTAGACGCCCTTGGGCGCATCGGAGCCGAGTCTGGTACCCATGCCGCCGGCCAGAAGCACCGCGCCGACCTTGCCCGCCCGTATCGCCTCCAGGCCTGTCCTTGTGTACTGTTCCCGCTTCGCCTCGATCTCAGGAAGCTGCATCACCTCAATGGGCGTGATCACGCCGCGCGGGTTGAGCTCAGCCTTGTGCCCGCACTGTTTCAACACTTCGAAGTCGGTCGTCTCAATCTGCGCAAGCAGCGCTTCCTTTTCATAACCGCTCAATTCATCGTAGTATTTCAGCACGTGCAGCTGTCCATACTTTTCCAGTTTTGCGTATGCCTCTGCATATTCCATCTGAAGATTCCCTCTCTTTGTTCTTGGATTCTATTATAGCATAACCACAGATGCTGTAATCTTTGGCAACCCCAAGGAGAATTGCGAAGCAATTCTCGAGAAGCAGGCTGCTGAGCCTGCTTCTATTATACCATAACCCTTGTCTTTCCTCAATCTTTTGCTTTCGCGAGGATCGCCGCCGTCTTTTTGCGCACATGGAAGAAGGCGGGGATCAGGAAGCAGTCGGCGAACACCCACGCCAGCGGGTTCGCGAAGCAGACCGCGCGGAATCCGAAGAACGGCACCAGCGCGAAGCCCATCAGCGCTCTCGCAACCATCTCAAACGCCCCTGCGAACACAGCCAGTTTGCTGAATCCCATGCCCTGAATGAGAAAGCGCACAATGTTCACCAGCGCGAGGAAGAAGTAGAAGAGCACGTTGGTCCTGATAAAGACATAGGCGTTGTCGAGGATCACCGCCTCTCCCGCGTCGAGGAAGAGCAGCAACATCGACCGCCCCGCCGCGTACACGATGGCCGCTGCGATCACAGAGTAAACCGCCCCCAGAATCACACACGACTTCAGTCCGCCGTCCACGCGCTCGAGTTTGCCCGCGCCCACATTCTGGCCGCCGTAGGTCGCCATCGTGGAACCCATCGCGTCGAAGGGGCACATCAGCAGCATACTCAGCTTGCCGCCCGCCGTGACCGCCGCCACGGCGTCCGAGCCGATGCTGTTCACGGCGCTCTGCAGAATCACGCTGCCGATCGCCGTGATGGAGTACTGCAGGCCCATCGGAATCCCCATATTGCACAGCTTGCCGACAAACTGCGGATTCCATTTCCACTCCTCTTTGGACATGTGCAGGATCGTAAATTTCTTATACATAAAAATCAGGCAGCACAGGCCCGCAACCGCCTGGGAGACCACTGTTGCAATCGCCGCTCCGGCCACGCCCATGTGAAATACAATGATGCACAGCATATCCAGAAAGATATTCAGAATTGCCGCCATCACCAGGAAGATGACCGGCGTTCTGCTGTCTCCCAGAGAGCGCAGGATCGCCGCCGTCATATTGTACAGGTAGGTAATCGGAATTCCTAAGAAGATGATCACTATGTAATCGTAGGAGCCGTCTATGATGTTGGCGGGCGTCCGCATGAGCTGCAGGATCGGCCGGCACAGCGCCACCACCACAATCGTCATGATCACCGAGAAGATCACGGACAGCCACACACAGTTTGCCACATACTTGCGCAGATTCCCCTCATGCCTGGCGCCGAACTCCTGCGCCACGGGGATGGCGAAGCCATTGCAGACCCCCATGCAGAAACCGATGATCAGGAAGTTCACCGAGCCGGTCGCACCCACCGCCGCCAGCGCCTCCACGCCCAGATAGTGTCCCACGATGATCGTGTCCACCATGCTGTAGAACTGCTGAAAGAGCAGGCCGAACAAAAGCGGCACCGCAAAACCGAGAATCAGCCGCATAGGGCTGCCCTGTGTCATATCTTTTTCCATAATATTCACTCTCCCTGCTTCCGATTTTATCAGAGTAAGAACAACATAGCACATTCTCATGCCGTCTGCAATGGGTATTTTGGGGTATTTGGGAAGATTCTTGACAGTGTCACGCGGCGCGATTATAATTCATACAATCGCACTATCATCACGGAGAAGTTTTCACTGTACGGCCATGAACAAACTGCTGCAATTACACGACAAAGTCAAATATCACAGATACCGCGGCGACCTGGCCGCCAACGCGCCTCACTACAAGCGCTACGTCAGCCAGTTCTATGAGCTTCTGAACGCTTTTCAGCGGGAGATCGACGAGGCGGTGCAGACCGCGCCCGAAAACCGCGACAGAGGAAAGCATATGCTCGCGGCGCTGCAGCGCCACGGCTTCACAGACGACGCCAGGAGGAAGCTCGCCCTGCTGTACGAGTCCGGCGAGGAATACTACCGGACGGACTCCTATGACGCGGAGCAGAGGATCCGCCTCCTGATGGCGCAGCTCGAGAGCGTCCTGAGCAGCATTCACGAGTACATCGCCTACGGCAGGATCGGTTTTATCCTGCGCTATCCCGCGGACGACAATATGAACGGCATACGCCTTACCTGGAAGGGAACGGATTATGAAAGATAGATTTTATGCACAGATGTTAAAGCTGGCGCTTCCCCTGATCATTCAGGAGCTGCTCAGCGCCGCCGTCAGCTCGGCGGATGTGGTGATGCTCAACTATGTGGGCCAGTCCTCCATCTCCGCCGTGTCACTGGCGTCCAACTACGCCAACGTGCTCTTCATGGTCTACTATGGAATCGGCACGGGCGCGACGCTGTTGTGCGCCCAGTACTGGGGCAAAAAGGACTTACAGGCCATCCGCGTCATCGAGGGAATCGGCCTGCGTTTCTCCCTGCTGATCACTCTGCCCGTGTCAGCGTTCGCGCTGTTCGCGCCGCAGATGATGATGCGGCTCTTCACGGAGGACGCGGAGCTGATCGCCATCGGCGCGGACTATCTGCGCGTGATGGCCTTCACCTACCTGTGCTGGAGCGTCATTGAAATCTATCTGGCAGTCCTCCGGAGCGTCGGCAGGGTGACCGCGCCCATGATCTTGAACGTCATGGCGTTTACGCTGAATATTTTCCTGAACGCCGTGTTTATCTTCGGCCTGTTCGGCGCGCCGCGCCTGGGCGCCATGGGCGTGGCCATCGCGACCGCCCTGTCCCGCGCGGCGGAACTGATCGGCTGCATCGTCATCTCCCTCTTTATCAGCAAAGATCTGCGGCTGAACCCCGCCTACATGTTCATCCACAACAGGCTGCTGCTCAGAGATTTCGTGCGGCTGTCCCTGCCTGCCCTGGCCAACGACATGTCATGGGGCGTAGCCTTCTCCATGTACTCGGTCATTCTGGGGCACCTCGGCACGGACGCGGTGGCCGCCAACTCTCTGGTGATCGTCGTCCGCAACTTCGGCACGGTGCTCTGCTTCGGCTCGGCCAGCGCAGGCGGCATCCTTCTGGGCAACGTCATGGGCGAGGGCGATATGGAGCGGGCGAAGAAATATGCCTCCCTGCTGCTTCGGGTGACGGTCGTCACCGGCGCAATCGGCGGGCTTCTGATCCTGGCCGCCACGCCCTTCGTCCTCCACTTCGCCAAACTGTCCGATACGGCGATGCACTACCTGAAATATATGCTGCTCATCAACACCTACTATATTATGGGCTCCGCCGTGAACACCACGCTGATCGCGGGCGTGTTCCGCGCGGGCGGCGACACCCGCTTCGGCCTGATCTGCGACACGATAGATATGTGGTGCTACGCGGTGCCCCTCGGCTTTATCGCCGCTTTCGTGCTCCGCCTGCCTGTGCTCGCCGTGTACTTCCTGCTGTGCACGGACGAATTCGTCAAATGGCCCTGGGTCATCCGGCACTACCGCAGCGGCCGCTGGCTTCGGAATATCACCAGAGACAACCTGTTCGTCAGCGAAGAGCGCTGATCTTATCGCGAAATTCCTTTTTCCCCGCGACCTGCATCTTCTCATAGATGTGGGTCGCGTGTTTCTTCACGGTCGTCTCGGCAATAAACAATTCTTCCGCGATCTGCCTGTTGGTGCAGCCCAGACAGAGCAAGCGCGCCACCTCCACTTCCCTTTTCGTCAGGCCGTATGGCCGCACACGCTCCTCAAAATCCATACAGCCGCCAATCCCCTGTTCCTGTGTTTTCTCCTGCCGCATCGCGGTGCTCTTCCCGGCAGGCGGCGCGCCTTCTTCCGCCGTCCGCGGCGCTGCGGCGGGCGAATCGTCCGCCTCGGCTTTTTCTCTGTCCCTGACGCCTGCGTATAGTCTGAGATCAAGCATCGCCGCCACGCCAAGCACTACGCTGCCCACAACATCCGCCGCCGCTCTGTCGGTCGTCCGTGTCCGCAGGAATGTCAGGAGCAGCATCGCCAGAAGCGCCATGTAGGAAACGCCGAGAATCCCTCTGAGTATCCGTCTGCTCATACGTGACTCCTCATCTCTCTTCCCTGCCCGCATCCGCATCCTGCCGCGCCTGCGTCTGCCCTTCGGCAGCGCCGTCGGAGTCCTCTTCCATATAGTCGATCATCCTGCGCTTCGCCTCCACCTGCAGCGGCAGAAGCAAAAGCTCCAGAATCGCCGTATAAAAGATGCCGATCAGCGCCACGTTCACCATCGGCCCGACAGACGATACATCCGACAGTGTGTGAAGCAGCATGAAGCAGCCCTCCAGCGTGGTGATGCAGCCCGCATACAGAATCTGTCTCTGCATCAGTTCCACCGCGTCCAGCGTATGGCGCAGCCTGGCAAAGCTGCAGCTGTAATCCCTGCGCAGCAGCCGGAACGCCCGCAGGAAATCCTCGGCAAGTCCATGTCTCAGACCGTCCTTGAAAAAGACCGGCAGCGCAATCACCATGATGCAGACCAGCGTCGGCACATCGATCAGATAGGAAACCTCATACACGGAACCCACGCCGAAGCCCCGCCAGCCTGCCGCCAGAAACATAAAGAGAGAGAGTAAAATACCTGCCAGTTCCAGAATCATCATGTGTTCCTCCTTTTCCCGCCGCCATTGTCCCACCGCCGTCTGTACCGGAAAGGGCGGCTCCTGTCTTGACTGTAACACGCCGGACAGCCGGAATCCATACTACCTTTTATAAAAAAAGTAGTATTTTTCACCTGACTGGCCGCAACACAAAAGGACAGGCCGTCTCATGACAGCCTGTCCCGCGTTTTCCGTTCCGTATTGTCAGCCCTGCGCGTAGCGCGTCAGGAACTGTTTCGTTCTCTCCTCCTTCGGGTGGTCGATCACCTGTCTCGGATCGCCCTGCTCCACGATCATGCCGTCGTCCATAAAGATGAGCTGATCCGACACGTCCCTGGCAAACGCCATCTCATGGGTGACGATAATCATCGTGGTGCGCTGGTCCGCCAGCCCTCGGATGACCTTCAGGACCTCCCCCGTCAGCTCCGGATCGAGCGCCGAGGTGGGCTCGTCGAAGCACAGGATGTCCGGTTTGAGCGCCAGCGCCCTGGCGATCGCCACACGCTGCTGCTGCCCGCCGGACAGCTGGTGCGGATAGTGTGTCATGCGGTCCGCCAATCCCATGCGGTCCAAAAGTTCTTCCCCGTGCTTTTCGATCTGCGAAAAGATCTCCCGCTTGTTCTGCTTGAAATCCTCCCGCTCCTTCGCCAGCAATTTCTCCGCCAGCGTGACATTCTCGAGCGCCGTGTACTGCGGAAACAGGTTGAAGGATTGGAACACCATGCCAAAGTGCAGCCGCTTGGTGCGAAGCGCCTTTTCCTGCTCCTTCATCGGCACCGCCGCGTCGAAGAGTGTCTCGCCCCTGACTACGATCGAACCGCTGTCGGGCGTCTCCAGGAAATTCAGGCAGCGCAGCAGCGTCGTCTTGCCCGAGCCGGAGGAGCCGATGATCGCGAGCGCGTTTCCCTCCTCCAGCGAAAAACTGACGTCGTGCAGCACCGTGGTTGCGTCAAATTGCTTCCCGATCTTGTTTACTTCCAGAATCGCCATATCGTCATCCTACCTAAAATAATCCAGCCTGCGCTCGATATAATTGAACAGCAGCGTCAACACGCCCACGAAGAGCAGATAAAACACGCCTGTATAGAACAGCGGCCAGGTCAGACCGTTGCTCTTCATAAAGGAATAGCCCGCAAACGTCAGTTCGTACGCCGCGATAATGCGCGCCAGCGAGGTGTCCTTCACCAGCGTGATGATCTCGTTGGACATCGGCGGAACAACCCGCTTGACCATCTGCAGAAGCGTCACCCGGAAGAAAATCTGGCTCTTGGTCATGCCGAGCACCTGTCCGGCCTCCCGCTGTCCCGCGGGCACACCCTCGATGCCCCCGCGGAAAATCACTGAGAAATAGCAGGCATAGTTGATGCTGAAGGCGACCACCGTCGCCGTGATGCGCCCCGCCTCGTTTCCGCTCCATATGTTATGTCCCAGCCACAGGCCCGGCCCATAGAAGATAATGATGAGTTGCAGCATCAGCGGCGTGCCGCGGATGATCCACACCAGCACATCCACCAGCCACTTGAGCGGCCCGAACCTGCTCATGGAACCGAACGCCAGGAGCAGTCCAAGCGGCAGGGCAAACACAAGCGTCAAGATAAAAATCTGAAATGTCGTCAGTAAACCGTCGAGCAGGGTCTGCGTAACACTCCAAAACATAAGATTCTCTCCTTACTCGGCCGGTACGACAATCACCTGCGCGTTGTTGCAGTAAGGGTTCGTGCACTCCATCGAAGAGGTCACTTCCGGCGTGAGCGTCATGCCGTTCCATACCACGTCGATATTCTTGGAATCCAGTTCCATAACCTTGTTGTCCCAGTCAATCTCGACGAACTGCGCCTCCACGCCCAGCTTCTCAGCCACAACGCGCGCCATGTCCGCATCGAAACCGATCCACTCACCGGACTCGTCCTTGTAGTCCATCGGCGCGAAATCCGTAATGCCGACAATCAGCGTACCCTTGCCCTGAATATAAGCCACATCGCTGTCCGCCGCGGACGTGTCCACCTCCGTCAGCTGTCCCAGCGCGGGCTGCTCCACCAGCGCCTCCTGCACACCGTAGGTGGTGGCCGTCTGCTTCATGACGCCGTGCTCATAGGTATCCGCGAACACGATGTTGATATACTCCGCCAGATCAGAGCCCTTGCGGCAGCCCACACCGTACTCCTCGGTCGTCAGCTCGGTCGTGTGCTGCAAGTCGGGATAGCTGGTGCCCTCGCCGATCATCGCGCCGGCCATCAGCAGATCGATGATCGCCGCATCCGACGTGCCGGAAGCCACCTCCATCAGTGCATCCGCCTGGGAAGCCACCACATTCGTCTTGAATCCGTTGTCGTTGGCCGCCTGCTCTCCGGCAGAACCCGCCTCCACCGCGTACACCAGGTCAGCCGAAGCCCCGGAAGCTTCCGCGCCCGCGTCCGCCGCGTCGCCCGACGCGCCGCCGCAGCCCGTCAATACCGTGGCAGCCGTCATGGACAGCGCCAACATCAATGCCAGTCTCTTTTTCATAATTCATATCCTCCGTTTCCAAAAACATGTTCTGTCTTTCTTGTTTTTTATAAATACTGTTGTATTTTATCACAGCATCTTGCTAAAGTAAATGCCAAACCTTGACATATTTAACCCTCTATTGAAAAGAAAGCCATATTTCCGTAAAATAGAATCATATCCTGATAAGACAGGTCAGAATGATTCTCGGAAAGACAGGGACGTATCATGGAACAACAGAACCAGAGCTTACAGAAAGCCAAAACCCCAAAATATGACAGGGAAAACATCCGCATGACGCTCTATATGGCATGGCCCTCCATCATAGAATCCTTTTTTGTGGCCTTCGCCGGCCTGGTGGATTCCCTGATGGTAAGCTCTCTCGGCTCCTATGCGGTGGCCGCCGTGGGACTCACCACGCAGCCCAAGTTTATGGGGCTTTCTCTGTTTTTCGCCCTGAATGTGGCAATATCGGCTCTGGTGGCGAGAAGGCGCGGGGAGGAAAAGGCCGAGGCGGCGAACCGCATTCTCATCACAGCGGTCGTCTTTATCGCAGCCGCCGCCATCGTTCTCAGCGCGCTCTTCGTGGCGTTCGCAAGTCCCATCATCCGTCTGTGCGGCTCCACGCCCGAGACGCACGACAGCGCCGTAGCATACTTCCGCATCGTCATGGGCGGCATGATCTTCAACTGCATCCAGATGGGAATCAACTCCGCCCAGAGAGGCGCCGGCAACACGAAGATCACCATGCGCACCAATGTGACCTCCAACACGGTCAACATTATTTTCAACTATCTGCTGATCGGCGGTCATCTCGGCTTTCCGGCGCTGGGCATCCGCGGCGCAGCCATCGCGACGGTGCTGGGCACGGTGGTAGCCTCTGTCATGAGCGTGCTGTCCATCACGAAGCCCGACGGTTTCATCAGCCTGCCCTATATCATCCGCAACAGGATCCTGCCCGCCGCCGCAAGTTTCGTCAATCTGATCAAAGTCGGCTACAGCGTATTCTTCGAACAGCTGCTCATGCGCATCGGCTTCATGCTGACGGCAATCATGGCCGCGAAGCAGGGAACGGACGCCATGGCCGCCCATCAGGTCGGCATGAACATCATGGGCCTGTCCTTCTCCTTCGGCGACGGCCTGCAGGCCGCGGCGGTAGCGCTGATCGGCCGCAGTCTCGGCGCGGGGGACGAGAAGCTTGCCAAAGAATTCGGCAGCATCTGCCGGCTGTTCGGCAGCATTATCTCCGTGTGCCTTGCGATCCTCTATTTCATCGGCGCCAGACCCCTGATGCGGCTGTTCTTCGAGGAGGAACATATCGTCGACATCGGCGTGCACATCATGTGGGTCATCATCCTCGTGGTGGTCTTTCAGATCTCCCAGGTCGTCTATATGGGCTGTCTGCGCGGCGCCGGCGACACTCTGTATACCGCCATAGCCTCCACGATCAGCGTCACCTTCATCCGCACCGCCGGCTCCTATCTGGGCGGCTACGTACTCGGCCTCGGCATCATCGGCATCTGGCTGGGCGTGCTGGCCGATCAGGTCTCCCGTTTTCTCTTCGCCTCCGTGCGCTTCAAACAGGGTAAATGGACGCAGATCAAGATCTAAACGAAAGCGTAAAAAGGGCATACCACACTGTGATATGCCCTTTCGCCTGTCTGTGATACGTTTCGAAAACCCGTCTTACTCGCTGTCCGCGTCCAGATACTGCGCGCTCAGCTCGGAGATTGTGCTGTCCGCCAGCTTCGCCTCGATCGTGCTGTTGATCATGTCAAGCAACTCCGTGTTGCCCTTCTGTACCGCGATCGCGTACTCCTCGGAATCGAATGCCTCGGGATCCTCCACAATCTTTAAGCCCTCGTTGTCGCTCACATACTTCTGCGCCGTCGCGGAGTCGATCACAACTACATCGCACTTGCCGTTTACCAGCTCCAGGACTGCCTCTGTGCCCTTCTTGAACGCCTCATAGTCATAACCCATATCGGACACGCAGGTCTCACCCGTGTAGCCCTGTACGACACAGATCTTCTTGTCCGCCATGTCGGAAGCCTTCGCGATATCGGAATCCTCCTTTACGATCATAACCTGTGTTGCCGTGTAGTAAGGCGTGGAGAAATCAACCGCCTCTTTTCTCTCATCCGTCACCGTCATACCCGCGATAACCGCGTCGATCTGGCCGTTCTGCAGAGCGATCAGCAAGGAGTCAAACTCCATGTTCTCGATCGCAGCCGTCATGCCGTTCTCCTCGGCGATCTGCTTCGCAATCGCCATATCGATACCGTCATACTGGTCGATCACACCGTTGGCCGCCACAAACTCGAAGGGCGGGAATTCTGCGTTCGTGCCGAAAGTCAGCACACCTTCCTGCGCCGTAACTGCCGCCGGCGCCTCCGCCGCCTCATCTGCCGCCGGAGCCTCTGTCTCCGTATCCGCAGCAGCGGTTGTGTCTGCCGTCTCCGCGCCTGTGTCAGCCGCCTCTGTCGTCTCCGTCGCGTCCGTCGTCTCCGCCGCCGCATCGCCGCCGCACGCCGTGAGAACGGACGTCAGCATAGCCATGGACAGTAAGAGCGCCAATACCTTTGTTGCCTTTTTCATAATAATCTCCTCCTGTATATGATATTTGTTTCTATATCTGAAACCGCCCGCCCTGTGGCCTCGCGCCAAAGCGCAGACAGTCCGATACCGCACAATAACCACGGCGCCACCCCCGCATCCAGCCGTCTGCCGGGTTCGCCCCGCCTACAAAACCTTGCTCAGGAAAAGCTTCGTCCGCTCGTTCTGCGGATTGCCGAAGACTTCCTCCGGGGTGCCGCTCTCCATGACTTTACCCTGATCGATGAAGAGCACTCTGCTCGCCACCTCTCTGGCAAAACCCATCTCATGCGTCACAACCACCATCGTCATCCCCGACTTCGCCAGATCTTTCATCACATCCAGCACCTCGCCGACCATCTCCGGATCCAGCGCCGAGGTGGGCTCGTCGAAAAGCATAATCTCAGGATCCATCGCCAAAGCTCTCGCGATAGCCACGCGCTGCTTCTGTCCGCCCGAGAGCTGCGCCGGATAGGCGTCCGCCTTTTCTGACAGATTGACACGCTCCAAAAGTTCCTGTCCTCTCTTCACGGCCTCCGCCTTGGTCATCTTTTTCAGCAGAACCGGCGCAAGCGTGATATTGTCCATGATCGTCAGGTGAGGGAACAGGTTGAACTGCTGGAATACCATACCCATCTTCTGGCGCACCTCGTTGACGTTCACCTTCGGCGCGTTGATCCGCTGATCGTCCACATAGATCTCGCCGTCAGTGGCCTCCTCCAGCAGATTCAGGCAGCGCAGGAACGTGCTTTTGCCGGAACCCGAGGGGCCGATCACCACCACGACCTCGCCCTGCTCGATATGCTCGTCGATACCGTCCAGAACCGTCAGGTCGCCGAATTTTTTATGTAAGTTTTTCACTTTGATCATGGAGTGTCCCTCCTATCTGATATCGGACCTGCGCAGATGCCTCTCCACCTGCCGCAGCGCCAGCGTCAAAATCTTGATCAGCACGTAATAGATGACCGCCGTCCCGAGAAGCGGCATAACAGGCTTATAGGTGGCGCTCTTGATGAAATCTCCGGCTTTCTGGATATCCATCAGCCCCACATAGCCGACAATCGCCGTCTCCTTGATCAGCACGATGAACTCGTTGCACAGCGCGGGAAAAATATTTTTCACCGCCTGCGGAATCACGATCCGCGACATCGTCTGATAGGCGTTTAAGCCCAGCGACCTGCCGGCCTCCGTCTGCCCGTGGTCCACGGAGAGGATGCCCGCCCGGATGATTTCCGACACATAGGCGCCGGAATTGACGCCGAAGGCGATGGCTGCGATGATCCACTTCTCCCAGTGCACGCTCGCAAAGACAACGAAATAGATAAACATGAGCTGCGTCACTGACGGCGTGCCTCTGATAATATCCGTGTAGATACCGCCGATGAGTTTGAGCGGCTTAAAGCGCGACACGTTGCACAGCGCCACCACCACGCCGATCACGATACCGATCAGAATCGCCAGAAGCGATACCTTGATGGTGACTCCAAGGCCCTCCACCAACAGCATATAGCGGTCTTCCCTGATAAAAGAACTATAGAAATCTCCGCAAAAATCAGCCCACCATACCTGCAAGCCTGTCATCTGTCATACTCCTCTTGTCTGTTTATTTCACATAAAATCAGGGTCAAAGCAGTGCCTGTTCTGCATATCAGCGCACATCTTTGTACCCCGACTCGCATTATAGCACAAAGATTTTGAATTGAAAAGCAATTTGCATCATTTTTGCATCATTTTCCATGGGAATATTGCTATTTGGCGAGCCCGGTGGCATACTAAAAGACATGGGAACCGCAACGGAAAACTATGGTTCACACGGAGGTTATTATGAAAAAGCCAAACATGACATTCGTAAAAAGGCCCGCTGCCTGCGGACTTACGCTGGGTTTTATGCTCGCGCTGTGCGCCTGCGGGACGGACGCGTCTAAGACGCCTGAACCGGTGACGCCCGTCACGGACGAGGCGCAGCTGGAGGACAATACCGCGGACAGCGATACCGAAGAGGCACAGGCACCGGAGACAGACGAGGAGGAGCAGATGCCTGCAGACGAGGATGCCGCAGCCGACGAGAGCGCCGTCGTCATCAGCGAGGATCCGCCCTCTCCCGTCACGATCACGATGCAGCCGCCCGAAAAGAAAGAACTGACCGCTGAGGACGGCACAGTATATTATACGTCGGAATATTCCTACCCGGTAGTCTCCATCGAGGGAAATACTGCGGCAGCCGACAAGATCAACGCGGATATCCTCGCCCAAATGGAGACAGTCCGTGCCGACGGCGATACGGCCGCAAAGGAAGCACTGGAGTGGTTCAACAGTCTCAACGAATCCGGTGAATCCCTGGAGCCGGGAGATTTCCGTGCTTACAGCGACGACGTATCCTACAGCGTGCAGCGCGCCGACGATCGGGTGATCTCCCTCACGGTCAACTATTACACCGACGCCGGCGGCGCCCACGGCTACACGTTCTGGCGCGGCGCCGTGTACGACACGCAGACGGGCGACAGACTCACTCTGGACGACTTAAGCGACGATCCCGAGGCATTTCGCGCCGCCACTCTCGCCTACAATCAGGAGCTGGCCGCGACGGATTCCTACAGCGAGCGCATGTTCTCCACGGACGATATCACCAACGGCACGCTGGAAAAAGTATTATATGAAGAAGAGAATGTCTGGTATCTGTCTGGTTCAGGGCTTGTCTTTGTCAGCGACGCTTACGACCTCGGCTCCTACGCCGACGGCGCGATCGAATTCATCATTCCCTACCGCGACCTGCCGGACTTAGGGTTTAAGGAGGCTTACGCCTACGACGGCAGACTGATCATGCCGCTGGAAGAAAAACAGGAGTACACCGCCGACCTGAACGGCGACGGAACGGAGGAGACGATCTCCCTGTATAATGAATTTCTCTACGACGACGCCAGCGGCGTCTCCACAACCGTCAATCATCTGCTCATCGACGGCACGGACTTTGCCGACGCCGTAAGTGATGCGCTGCCCGAAATTACCTGGACCTATCTGGTAATGTACGATCTGAACCTGGAGGACGACTATCTGGATTTTGCCCTGTGCGGCAACTATACCGAGGGCGACGAATATCCCCCTTACAGTCAGTTCTTCCGCTACGGCAAAGACAAATCCCTGATCTATCTTGGAGAGGCGAAGGGCTATGCCAACGATACCGCCAGCGTCATCAAAGAACTGACGCGCTGAACCGGCAGCCCGGCAAAACCATACAGGCGCAGTCTACCGGCTGCGCCTGATCTGTTCCGTCACCCTCTGCAATTCTCCCTCGTCCGCAAGAAAAAGCCTCGCCGAGGCCTCGATCGCGACATCCGACACCCGGTTCTCCCGCAGGAAACACAGTTCATCCTCACGCAGGCGGCATCCGCCTTCTCCCGCGCTGTCCGTCTCTCCTCCGCCGGCGGCGCAGTCGTTCACAATCTCATTGAGCCTTGTAAAATACCGCATCAGCGCATCGAAATCCCGTATCCTGTCGAGCACGCACGTCCCATAAGCCTCCTGCTCCAGCCCACACACCGCGATCACCTGCATGGACAGCTTCAGCTCTCCCGTGATGTCCGAAGCCTCCATCAGCACGTCCGGACGCTTCTCCAGCACACTTAAGAAATATTCTTTTGCGCCGTCCACGTCTCCCTGCCGGAAATATTCTGCCAGCCTGTCCTTCATCTGCTTTGTCTCGTACTTCTCGGTGGTCATGCCGACCTTGCACTCATACGCCTTCAGCCCTCTGACCTGCACCCACACGTACAGAAGGAACTCGGAGATAAAGCCAAAGACCCGCTTGTGGTAATCGTCGTAGCCGCTGGGATCAATCCGCTTCTCCACCTCGTCAAAAATGGAAAAAAGCCACTGCGCGTACTCGTCGTACAGCGCCTTATTCGTCACCATCATGTTGCCGAAATACGTGCCTCTGCCATGTACCAGCCTCACAAACGTCTCATAGTATGACGGATACAGTTCCTTGATCACCTCGCCCGTAGTCTCCAGGTCGAAGATATTGTAGTCGCTCCCATAGCCGTCATAGTAAGAGTAGTTCAGCTTCAGACGCTTGGACGTGATGATGTCATAGTCCTTCAGAATCGACAGATAATCTCTTTCATTGAGAATCCTGCCTTCCTCGGTACAGAAGTAGCGCCTATAGTGGCAGACGCCCACATAGTCCGCCGTGCGCACGTTTTTCCATACCCAGTAGACGCCTGTCAGTTCGCCGTAATAGCAGTTTTTTGCAGATATGTTATCCCCCGTATCATCGCCGGCGTATCCGTAGTCCTCCGCTCCCGCGCGCCCCACGTGCAGTGGAATGTAGATCGGATCCTCCGGCGCCGGAAATCTTTTATGGGTCATGGTAAAGATTGTCACACTCATGAAACCGTCTCTCCTGTCAGTATTCTGTCCCGCGAACCGCATCTCTGTGTCACGGTCTTTTATCATATAAGATCTCTTTCCCGCTGTCAATAGATTCCGCGGCACTGTATCGGCGTTTTTCCGTCTATTCCGATCTGCAAAAAAACTAATGCTTTTTCGGCCGCATAGTGCTATATTATAAATGCATGACGCACCGGAATGGAGAACCATATTATGTTCAAACGAAAAAATATCACCGAGCAGGGACTGAAGATCATCATTGTCGGCTGCGGCAAGGTCGGCCAGACGCTCGTCGCCCAGCTCACCAAAGAAGGCCATGACATCACGCTGATCGACACCAACTCGCAGAAAATTCAGGAGCTCACCAACCTCTACGACGTCATGGGCATCGTCGGCAACGGCGCCAGCTACAGCGTGCAGATGGAAGCGGGCATCGAGGACACCGATCTGATCATCGCAGTGACGGATTCCGATGAGCTGAACCTTCTGTGTTGTACCGTCGCCAAGCGCGTCGGCGACTGCTCCGCCATCGCCAGAGTCCGCACGCCGGACTACAGCAAAGAGGTGAATTACCTGCGCGAAAAGCTCGGCTTGGCCATGATCATCAACCCGGAGCTGGAGGCGGCCCGCGAGGCGGCGCACATTCTCTATCTGCCCACCGCGCTGGAGGTCAGCACCTTCGCCCACAGCCAGGCGGAGATGATCAAGCTCAAGATCCCCGAAGGGAATCTGCTGGACGGCATGACAATCATGGAACTGGGACGCACGCTGGGCAAAAATATCGCGGACAACGTGCTGATCTGCGCCGTGGAGCGGGACGGAGACGTGCACATTCCCTCCGGCGTCTTTCGCATCCGGAAGGGCGATCTGATCTCCTTCGTGGCAGCCCGCCCTGTCGCTAAGACTTTCCTTGAGAAGATCGGCTTCAAAACCCACGCCGTCAAGAACACCATGATCATCGGCGGCGGCAAATCCGCCTACTATCTCGCCTCCCTGCTGTTACATATGGGCATCTCCGTAAAAATCATCGAGAGCAGCCAGAAGCGCTGCGAGGAGCTGAGCATCCTCCTGCCGAAAGCCATCATCATCAACGGCGATGGCACCAACGAGGAGCTTCTCAAGGAGGAGGGCATCGAATACGCGGAATCCTTCGTCCCCCTCACGGGAATCGACGAGGTAAATATCCTGCTGACACTCCACGCCAGAATGGTCTCCCAGGCGAAGGTCATCACCAAAATCAACCGCATCACCTTTGACAATGTGGTGAGCAGTCTGGACCTTGGAAGCGTGATCTACCCGAGATTTATCACCTCGGAGGCGATCATCGCCTATGTGCGCGCGAAAAAGGATTCCATGAACAGCAACATCGAGACGCTGTATCACATGTTCGACTACCGCGTGGAGGCGATCGAATTCCGCGTGGAGAACGAGTCCAAAGTCACCAACACACCGCTGATGGACCTGAATCTAAAGAAGGGCCTGCTCGTCTCCTTCATCAACCGCAACGGCACCATCATCATTCCCAGCGGACATGACTGCATTCAGGTCGGCGACACCGTCATGGTCGTCACGACGCACACGGGCTTTAACTCGATTCAGGATATTCTGAATTGACGAGCAACGTAAGATCGCCTGAAAACACAGAGCGGAAAGGACACCGTCACTACTTATGAACAGTTCGATGATACGCTTTATTCTGGGAAATATTCTGAAGACAGAGGCCGCCCTGCTGCTGCTGCCCTGCCTGGTCGCGCTCCTCTACCGGGAGCCGGAAGGACTTCTGTACCTTCCCGTGGCTGCCGCCGCCTTCCTGCTCGGCCTCGCCATGACGCACAGAAAGCCGGCCAGCAACGTCTTCTATCTGAAAGAAGGCTGCATCGCGACGTCCCTCAGCTGGATCTTTTTGAGTTTCTTCGGCAGCCTGCCCTTCTGTCTGACAGGGGAGATTCCATCCCTCACAGACGCTTTGTTTGAGACAATCTCAGGCTTTACCACCACCGGCGCGAGCATCTTAAGCGATGTGGAAGCGCTCTCCCACTGCTCCCTGTTCTGGCGCAGCTTCACCCACTGGGTCGGCGGCATGGGCGTGCTCGTGTTCCTGCTCGCCATCGTACCGATGAGCGGCGGCTCCAACATCAATCTGATGCGTGCGGAGAGCCCCGGCCCCTCCGTCGGCAAGCTCGTTCCCAAGATCCGGTACACGGCGCGTTTCCTCTATCTGATCTACCTTGGCATGACCGCGCTCGAGGCAGCGCTCCTTTTGCTCGGCAGGATGCCCCTGTTTGACGCCCTATGCACCGCCTTCGGCACAGCCGGCACGGGCGGATTCGGCATCAAAAACAGCAGCATCGCGGGATACTCCGCGTATATCCAGTGGGTCGTCACCATCTTCATGATCCTGTTCGGCATCAACTTTAACGCCTACTACCTGCTTCTCTTCGGCAAGATCAAGCAGGCGCTGAAAATGGAAGAGATCCGCTATTACCTGCTGATCATCCTCGTCTCTGTCGGCATTATTTTCCTGAATATCCTCGGCATCTGCGCCAATGCCTTCGACGCGCTGACCAAATCCGCCTTTCAGGTGGCCTCCATCATCACGACCACGGGCTTCTCCACCACCGATTTCAACCTGTGGGATGAGTCCTGCAAGATCGTGCTGGTGCTCTTAATGTTCGTCGGCGCATGCGCCGGCAGCACCGGCGGCGGCATCAAGGTATCCCGCCTGGTGATCCTCGCCAAGACCATGCGCAAGGAATTCATGTCCTATATCCATCCGAAGAGCATCAAAAAAATACAGATGGACGGAAAACCGATCGAGCATGAAGTCGTCCGCACGGTCAACGTATACTTCATCACGTTCATGATCGTTTTCGTTCTCTCTGTATTCCTGATCTCATTCGACAACACCGACCTGGTGACAGGCTTCACGGCGGTGGCCGCAACCATCAACAATATCGGTCCCGGTCTGGAGCTGGTCGGCCCCTCGGCGAATTTCGGCTTCTTCTCGCCTTTCGCCAAATATGTTCTGATGTTTGATATGCTGGCGGGCAGACTGGAACTTTTCCCGCTGCTCCTTCTCTTCCACCCGTCCATCTGGAAGGATCTCTTCGTCTACAAGCGGAGCATGTACAGCCGAAAAAATCAGTCCTGAAGGTCTTCCCTGATCACGCGCCACGCTTCCATAAGCCTCTCCAGAGAATACCCCGCGTTGGCCGGACTGGTGGAAGGCAGCAGATGCGCCTCCCTTCCATTGACCGGCAGAATATATTTCCGATACAACTCATGGGCTTTGCCGCCGTTGGTGTAGATCGCCCGTATATCGGCCTGCGACAGAATACCTGACAGGTCGTTGGGCCGCACGCCGCGGATGCTGGCGTCCGACGACCCTTCAATCTCACAGCTTGCGATCACATCCCACAGTGCGATATGATGCGTCAGGAGCATTGCGCGCTTCTGCGGAATGTCCTCCGGCACCGCGCAGTCCAGCACGCCCGCCATCACACGCCAGAAGCGGTTCTGTTTGTGCCCGTAGAAAAACTGCTGCTCTCTGGACTTCACGGATGGGAAACTCCCCAGAATCAATATTTTGGAATTCCTGTCATAGACAGGGGCTATCGTATGAACCTGTATCATTTTTCCAGGGCTCTCCTCCGCCGCATCGTCAATCCGTTCTCACATCACTGATCATCACTGTATCCGCCAGAAAAGCTTCGCCGTCATAACGCCCCGTCAGATCCAGTATCATCCCGGCCCCGATATCCGTGAAGCCGCCTTCTCTCGTATCCACATTCGTGCCGCCGTCCCTGATGATACGGTAAGTATAAACGGCATTCTGCGCAAAGCGCACCGTGACCAGTTCCTTATCCTCCGTGGCAGCGGTGGCCACCATGACCTCCCCCTGGCTGCCTTCTTCCCTGTATGTATCTATCCTGCTGCAGACTACGCTATCGCCATCGATCCGCTCCACATTGCCACAGAATGTCTCCGCCTCCGTGCCGTCCGCGGACTGCGCGACTTTCTCTCCCGGCTTTTCGCTGTCGCCGACGTCTGGCTCCGCCGCCTGCTCCTCCTCGACCGGCTGCACCAGCGCAGTCTCCGCCTGTCCATCCATACCGTTCGGCTTCCCACTGCCGCAGCCGACCGGTATGCACATTGAGGAGAAAACGGCAACCGCTGCAAGTATCATTTTCCTAGTTTTTCTCATAATGACCTCCGTTCCGGAGCAAGCGCTCCTGTTTTGTCGGAGATCAGCATAACAGAAAATTCTCTAAAATATCTCTAACGTTCCTTTTTATTTTCCGACTTCTTGTTCGCCTCGCGCAGCTCCAACGTCTTCAGATACCGAATATATTTAATCAGGTCTCTCCTGTTTTCCTGCTTTAACCCCTGAATATCATACATGACATCGTGCATCGTAATATTCTGCAGATACGGGCTCGTCAAGTCGGTATTCCCGAGATACCCCGTGTCCACGCCGAGAAGATAATCGGTGCTGACCTTATACAGCTTCGCCAGCGCCGGCACGACCCACACCGGTATCTCACGCCGCCCGTTCTCATAGTTGGAATACGTCTGCTGCGACACATTCAGATACTCGGCAACCATCTTCTGTTTGAAATCGTGATCCTCTCTCAAGTCTCTGATCAATTCGCGCAATTCTTTCATACAATTCATCCCCAAGTGAAATATTTTTGTTGTCTATTACATTATTTCACAACAATGGGTTGTATATTTGGAATTGTGCAAATTGTTTACTGATTTGCATTATCACAATGTTCTGTTGTGTTCCGGCCGCATTTTTCTCCAACACGGCAGTCTGCGCGGTGCGCCGCTTTCTCCGTAAAGTTATAAGCCGTATTCCACGGTAATCCGGCTTCCGTCCTTTGTCTTCCTGACTTTGATCTGCTGCGGAATATTTTCCACGAGCTCCTCTCTGTGGCTGATAATTCCCACCAGCTTGTTACTGCCTGTCAGGTTCGTCAGAATTTCCAGCGCGCTGTCGATGGATTTCCGGTCTAACGTTCCGAATCCCTCGTCCACAAAAAGCGCGTCCATCTGCACACCGCCCAGATTGGAGGACACCGTATCGGACAGCCCCAGCGCCAGACTCAGCGAGGCCTTAAAGCTCTCTCCCCCGGAGAGATTTCCTACGGGCCGCCTGTGTCCCGTATAGTGATCCAGCACCTCAAGATCAAGGAAATTATTGCTCTTCCTGCCGAGAGAATCCTCCTGGCGGTACAATTCATACTGCCCGTTACTCATCGGCAGCAGCCTTCTGTTCGCGGCGGCGATAATTCCGTCAAATCCCGCTGCCTGTATATACTGCTCCAGCGTAATCTTACCTTTTCCCGTCGTACCTTTGACCAGACTGTAAAGCCGCTGACATATCGCGGTCTCCCCGCTCGCTTTTTCCAGTTCTTCTCTTCTGCCGAGAATGCTTCTCTGCCTCTCTTCATTTGTGCGCATTCTGTTTTCGCTGCTGCCGCAGTTTTTTCTGAGAGAATCCACATATGCGCTCTGCTCGTCACAGACAGCCTTTAGCGCCGCAATATCGATAACCGTTTTTCCTTCCGCGTCCGCCCTGGCGTCTGAAAGCTGCTTTTTGTTGATTTCAACGGCCTGCGCATATTCGCGGACCTTCTGATCCACCGCCAGAATATCCTCCTCGCTCACAACATACTGCATCATTTCTTCCACAGACGAAAATTGATTTGCGCTGACCTTCTGATCCAGCTTAATCCTTAAATCCTTCTCGTCCCTCTCCTGCTGCTCTATGCTGCCCTTCCATGTCCTCAGCCCGGAACCGGCGGAAGCGACTCTCTCATCAGCTCTTTTCTTTGCTGCATCCGCTTTCCCGATATCGTCCGATATTTGAAGCCGCCTCGCCTCCGCCCGTGCCCTCTCGCTCTTTGCCGTCTCCCAGTCCGGAAAACTCAGTTTCTCAAGCGTCTTCAGCGTAGCCTGCGTCTCCGCCAGCCCTCTTTTGATATTTTCTTTGTCTCCGGCAAGCGTCTCTTTTCTGGAATTGAGGTCCTCCGTCTCGTCTCCCCGCGCAGCTTCCAGCTCTTTTTCCGCCTTTTTCAGTCTCTCGCAGTCCATCGCAAGAGCATCGCATTTTTCCCTGTTCGCCTTTAGCAGCGACGTGGTCTGCTCTCTTTCCTTCTCTGCCGCCCGGAGCAGTTCTTCCAGGGGCGCCTCCTCTGTTGTCCCGTCCGCGGACAGGTCTTTTACGCAGTTCAATACCGCCTTTTTAAGCTGCCCCTCGCATTCCTCCAAAGACGTCTTTGCCTTTTCCGCCTCCGTGTTCGCCCGATTCTTCTCGTCCTGCAGTTCAGTTTCCTCTTCCTGAAGCTTTTTAAAGTCCTCCTCCGAAATCGAAATTTCCTTCAGCTTGGCCGGCTCCGGATGGTGCACGGAACCGCACACAGGGCACTTTTCTCCCTCCACCAGTTTTCCGGCCAAAATACCGGCCCTGCTGTCCTCGAGAATATGCTCCGCTTCCGCCCGCCTGCCGCGCGCCTCCTCGTATCGGCCGCGCGCATCCGTAAACGCTTTCTGCTTTTGAAGAAGAAGCGCTCTTCTCTGATCGCTTTCCGGAATCCGGACGTCTATGATTTCTTCCAGTTCCGATAAAAGTTTCTCCAGCTTTTCCCTCTCATTCTCCGCCTCCACCAGCTCCGCCGGCTTCCCCTTTAACGCACGAACCATCCTGCCGAGAGCGTCTGTTTTCTCCTGCAGAGACTTCTCCTTCTCTCTCAGTTCGATCTCTTCCGCACCAATCTTTTGATCCCGCTCGCGAAGCTCCTTCAGCCTTCCCGCAAGTTCCTCTTTTTGCCGGTATTTCTGCTCCTCATCGTCAATCCTGCTTATCGTCCGCTTTAATTCGTCAACCTCCGGCTCCAGTTTTTTAACGCGTTCAAATTCTGCTTCCGCCAGCTTTGCTTCCGCTTCCGTCTTCTCGAGATCGGCTTTAGCTTTTTCTATCCTAGTCCTGGTCAGGGATACCTCCTCGCGCTTTTTCGTCCACGCGGCATACGACGGATGCACCGCATGAACGGCCTTCTTCTGCTTCTCCAGAAGCCGGCCCATCTCGTCCATCTCCGGCTTTTTCTGCTCGAGAGCCTCTTTTTCTGTTTCAAGCCTGTCTCTCTTCTCGAGAAAGCTGTTGTTGATCCTGGCGAGGGCAAGCTTCTCATTGTTCTCCTTCAACTCCGCCTCCGCCTTTTTCAGATCCGCCTGCATACCCTGCAGGCGCTCTTTGTCCGACAGGATCAGACGTTCCGTCACATCCAGGATTTCATCCAGATTCCATGCGCTTCCGGATTGACCGGCCCGGCTTTTCAGCTCCTCCAATTCGCCCAAAAGAGCGTCCTCCTCACCGGCCGTCACATCCTCAAAGTACTGGATAATGCTGTTTTCGGCTTCCTCCTCCGTTCTTCTGCCCGCATCCATCCGATCCTTCAGCTTGTATTCTATATTTTTGTACCCGCCTGTCAGAAATATGGTGCGCAGGATCTCCGTCCTCTGCTCCGTTTTGGCATTTAACAAATCCCAGAATTCTCCCTGCGCAATCATCACAATCTGCTTAAACTGCTTCTCATCGATATGCAGCAATTCCTTTACGGCGTTGTTGACCTGCGTCAAACCTTCGATCGGCGGCTGTCCCTCCTCATAAAAAACCGCCCGCTCCTTTTCCGTGATCATTCCAAAACCGCGCTGTTTCTGCCTTTCGTAAGACGGCTGTCTCCAGACGTGAAATTCGCGTCCCTGATGTGAAAAATAAAAATCCACATAGCTCTGGACGGAATCTTTGGCATATTCGCTCCTTAAATTTTTCGTATCTCTGTATGTTCCGCTGGTCGTCCCGTACAACGCGAAACAGATCGCGTCAAATATCGTCGTCTTCCCCGCGCCGGTGTCTCCCGATATCAGGAATAACCCCTTTTCCTCAAAGGTCTGAAACTCTATCGCCGGCATAAGGCCGGCGTAGGGACCAATCGCGCTTATGATCAGCTTAACCGGCTTCATGGATAACACCCGCCTCTCTTGCCGTTTCCCGCATTACGGCCATCTCTTCCTCCGAAATTTCACAGCCGTATATCAACCTGTAAAAATCTCCGATCAGCTCCGGAAATGATTTGTTTTCGGCAATCCTGTCGATATCCGTCCGCTCAATCTCTCTCGTGTGCGAATTGTCATAGTCAATCCGGACCGTGTTCGGATATACCGTTTGAAATATCCCCATTACATCATTGATCATGTTCTCATCTGTCAGCGTCGCATAAATGAAATCCTCCGGCGCTTTTACATTCTTCTTATCCAGAAGTTCCCTCAGCGTTCCCCGGATATGCCGCATGTCCCGCATCGGTTTTAAGGGAATCAGCTCTATCTTAACCGGCTCCCCGGCGGATACCGTAATCAGCGGAACCGACTTATCATTGTTTACCTCGCTCAGAGAATATTTCAGAGGGGAACCCGCATATCGGATCTCATCTCTCCCCACCCGCTGCGGTGAGTGGATATGTCCCAGCGCCACATAGTCAAAATCCGCAAAGCAGTCATACCCGATTTTTTCAACCATACCAACGCTCTGCGTCCCGACGCTCTCGGAGCCCGCAAGCGCGGGATCCTCTCCCCTGCCCGCAACAAATTGATGTGCCACCAGAATATTCTTGTTTTTCTTGTTGATTGGCGTGTTCCTTATGACAGCGCTGACAGCATCAGCGTAATTTTCTATTTTTTCATCCGGGAAATAATGCTTTACCTGAGACGCCTTGACAAACGGGAGCATGTATATGTCAATCTCCGCGCCGCCGTCCGAAAGGCTCTGTTTGTGAAGTGTTCCGTCAAAGACAGACGATATAAAGATCTGATTGGAGGCGAACAGGGCGCTCCCGTAATCCAGACGGTCGTCCGAATCATGGTTCCCGCTCACCATAAATACCCTGATTCCTTTCCGGGCCAACGCAATCAGAAAATAATCCAGAAGCTTCACGGCCGCCTCGCTCGGAATCGCTTTGTCGTACACATCGCCCGCGATCAATATGCCGTCTGCGGCTTCCTCGTCCGCAATGCAAAGAATCCGGTCGAGGATATATCTCTGATCCTCAAGCAAATCAAAATCGCCCAGCGATTTCCCCAAGTGTAAATCTCCGATATGTAAGAATTTCATACTTTCCCCTCTACCATGCCTGCGCGCGCAGCCTCTCAATCAGTCCCAGATCCGCCGGGAGCCAGTCCACACTATTTAACTCTTCCCTTGCCAGCCACCTGGCAGCCTCGTGTTCCTTTAACACCAAATTCCCGGATTTTACCGTGCACAGGAAGCAGTGCATTGTCAAATGAAAGGCGGGATAATCGTACTCCACGGTCTCGATCAGTTCTCCGACATTGATTTCCGTATCCAGTTCTTCCCTGATCTCACGCTTAAGCGCCTGCTGCGGCATCTCTCCCGCCTCCATCTTACCGCCCGGAAACTCCCAGCCGTCCTTAAATTCGCCGTAACCGCGCTGGGTGGCGAAGATTTTGTTATGATCGGTGATGATGGCGGCGACGACTTCTATTTGTTTTCTTGGAGTTTGCTGGAGCTGCGTAACCAGATCGTGGTTCATGAAAGCGTCCTCTTTCTTTGGTAAAATTTATTTGTTAGTTTGAATTGCCCCGAGTAATTCTCAATATCATCCGGTTCCGCAACCGCCATCCCTTCAGCAAGCGCCGCCTCCAGCCATGCTCTCTTTGCGTCCTCCGCATTTTCTACCGCACGCTCTATCGTCTCCCCGCAGGTAATACATCCCGGAAGATCCGGAAAAGAAACCACAAATCCGCCTTCGTTCTTATCTTCCACAATTTCCATCCGATACGGCACACGCATATACTCTTCAATCGTTTTCATTGTTTTCCGCCTCACATTCCACAATCTACTTTACCATCTCAACATACACTTTTTAATCGATTGACAATTGGCCGACAGACGCTCATTTCAAAGCCTCCAATGCAATTTCTTTTGCCTTATTTCCGGAAACCTGATCTTTCTGTTCTCTGTCATCTAAATATACCGCAAAATACTTTCGTCCTTCTACCGTCTCCGCGAAACCGACAAACCACGCTTCTCCGCTTCCGCTGCTGCCTGTTTTTCCATAAATCTTCTGCGTATCGTCTTCCTCTGTCAACATGATTCTTTTTAGAATTTCTATGTTATTGCCATTGTAATCGCTCCGCCCTTCAAATATCTTTTCTAAAACCCTGACCTGTTCCAAAGGTGAGATTCTCAGAGAAGAATCCAGCCAAAATCCGTTTAACCCAGGCATGGGATTAATATCGCTGCCGCTCCATGCCGAAATATCACAGTTTCCGTACTGTAATGCATTCACCTCTTTCTGTATCTCATCACGGCCAACTGCATCTATCACTTTTCGAAAATACCAAACGCATGACTTTTGAAACGCCTGCTCCAGCGTCAAGTCCCCATTCCATTCAGGATTTCCATAATCTGTTCCGTCATATCCCATAACAGAAAGTTCATCTGCGATCACCCCATTCTGCAATCCGGATAAAGTCGAAACAATCTTAAAGGTAGAATAAGGCGATACTTCTTGTCTGCACATCTCCTCATGAAAAAACAGATACTGTTCCTGCGCCGGCAGGTAAATCACTGCACAGCCATTGATGCCCTGAAATGCGGCGCTTAAATCAATCTCACTTTCTGTCACTCCCTGCTGCACTTCTTCCTGTGCTACCTGCACTTCATCCCCAGAAGCTTTCTGCCCAAAATCCATATTGCTTTGTGTGATTTCTTCTCCGACGGAAAGAGCATCTATCTTTGCTCCACCTTCCGCCAATGTTGTTTTTCCACACGCGCTCAAAGAAAGTGCAAGAAGCGAAATGCATATATTATTCAAAAGTCTTTTCACATTGCCCTCCTGTTATTCAACTTATGGGAATAATGCTTTTGACGCCAACATGATAACTATCTATCAAAATTTTGTCCCCAATCCACTCCCCCCCCCACTTTCTTACAAAATCTGCCTGACCTGATGATAAATTTTCAATCCTTTCTCTCTGCCAAACCGTTTTACCGAATCCAAATAGAGAATCTTGCGGGACTTGGGAGATTCCACCATGCTCATAACCTGTTCGATCAGGTCAGCATATTCCGTATTACCAAGGCTATCTTCCAGTTTTCTGCGCAGTTTTTGATGCTCGATATACTGCCGATATTCATCCTCCAGCGATATTTCCTGCTTTCCCTTGCAAATCTGCCGCTGCCTGTAACTGTTTTCCCCGGATGCGGCAATACACTGTTCTATATCCGGACGCAGAATAATATCGCGCGATACAGCCGCGCAATTCTTCCAGTAATCTCTGACTGCCCTAAATCCGGTATCGTTGCTCACAATCGCTGTCTTTCCTGTATAACCGCTGCCGTACAATTCTCCAATGCGTGACGCGATATAAAAATCCAGCGCATTTTTTCCTTCTTTCTGCAGCTTGCATATATAAAATTCACATCCCGTTTCCTGTATCTGACAAAACCATCTGCGCTCAATCTTCATACAGGCCTGACTATAAAAAATGGTCACCGCATCCTTCGGCAAAAGATAATCCGCACCCTGCAGACCACGGCTTCTTGTATTCTCAAAATCGATCATAAAATGTATCTGTTCTGCCATCAAAAAATTCTCTCCCTCTGATATAATTATTTTAAGGGAGAATCCTCTGCCGATCACTGAATCTATGGTATAATATTCTTATGCACACATAGCCATAAATTTTTCATAATAAACCGCATAACGTCTGAATGCAGGGCACCTATAAAAGCGAAACTGCTCTCTTCTGTTTCCGCACACCAGCGCATCCATCGGCAGGCGGAACAACTCGCTCAACGCATACAGGTTATCCATAGTTGGAAGGCTCTTACCTTCGAACCAATGATAAATACTTTGCGGCACAGAAAGCCCAAGATATTCCTGAATATCTTTCACCGTCAGCTGCTGTAACTGCATGATTTTTTTAATGTTCTGCCCCGTCCGATATACGTCAATCTGTGGGAAATATGCTGTCATATCGCTCACTCCTTTTTATTTTCCCAATGAATTTATAAAACTTATTATCTCTTTACACATTTACTCTGGCCTTCTATCCAATATTTTGACTTGCTTTGAAACAAAATGTACAATTTCTTGCCGTGACCCAAGAATATATGGTATCAACTCTAACGGATATACCTTCGTGTCTTTCCTTAATACCTCTAATGGAACCCAGCAGAAATCCAAATCAATCCTTTCATGATCCAGCTCATCATATCCACGAAAAACGCCGTCTAACGGAATACTATCCTCCGCCAAATGCACATTATAATATAAACATATCTGATGGCATAGCCTTTTGCCCCACGGAAAATAAATCTCTCCGATTGCCAGCAGGTTATCCACCTCTATCTTAGCGTGAAGCTCTTCTTCAAATTCCCGCTTAAGAGTTTCCATGCTTGTTTCCATTGCTGCCACATGTCCGCCGATAATAGCATAATCGTCATTTTTCGGGCGTTGCAATAAAATTTTTTCGTTGCGAATCAGTATGCCGCCAACCCTGTATGAAAATATGAAGTCATCATCTTTAAATAAAATATCCATTAAATCGGCTCCTGCCACTATTCAAGCTTATAATAATGCTTCCTTTTATTTGTCTGTCCTCATTACAGAAAAGTCCTTCGCCTTACGGCGAAGGACCATACTTTCAATCCACTCATTTATATACCACATATCGGTCAGCGGTAAACTTTGCTTGCGTTATTATCTTAGCAGGCACAGGGCAGAAAGTCAATACAACTTCCCCTGAAAATTTTATGCAAGACAGTGAACTTTAAAAATTAAAATACTTTTCTCTTATTTTAACATTTGCCATAACACTCAGATATCTTTTCAGCCGCAGACGCGCTATATTCTGCGTGACATTTTTGCTGACAAAATCCCATTCCCCTTTTGCATATTTGATCACTTTCCCTTCTTCCTTATTCTCTTCATAGAGTATTCTCAACAAAGCAAGCGCCGCTCTATATTCTTTCTTTTCTGAATGTTGTATGAAATCATAAAACATTGTCTTAAAAGGGAAAATGCGCTTATAGTAATCACATATTTCATCCAGAAGAATTATAAAATCCTCTATGAAACCAGAAGCTTTAAATTTATTTCCACAGCCCGCATCCGGCAAATCCATCAGCCCGCGATGTCTGTCGGAAAGTTCCGTAAGCCATGCGTCCATATCATCTGAGATCATGACTTCATCCGTACCGTCCCACCAGAAAATTCGATCGTCATCTGACAGATAGTAATTACCTTTACTTATTAATTCCTTCGGTGTATCATAAAATGTAAACCAGTTATCCTGGCGAAGGAATGCAGATGTCCTTATCTTCGGAATGATTCTTTTTCGCCACTTTTCCCGCTTTTTCTGGAGTTTTTTAGAAGCATACTGTTTCATTCGTTCATCATGATATACTTTATCTTTCCATTCCTTCCACAATTCCCAAAACGGTTTTTGATCCATTTCTGCCGCAAGATAAATAAACACCCGTGCCGGAAGAAACAGCGACAATTCTGCAAGCAGGCCCAAATTTGCATCCGTATTTTTTTCTCTCTTGCTCCTGTTCATTTGTAGGAAGTGTAAAAGAGATTCCTCAAAATGCTCCCCATTGATTTCCTGAAAACTTTCCAATGCTTTTTTACACTGATATACATCATCCGGATAGGAGCCCGGCACTATGTGACCTGTTTCTAAAGTCTCTGTTCCATATAGGATGTATAAAAGATCCGTCAATTCTGTTCCGCCGGCAATCTCAAATTCACCTGCAATCAGGTCTCTCAATTCCGATATGGTAAACGGATCATCATAATCCATTCTGGAAAATGCGATATATTCTGCGTTTTCCCAGAGATGATAACGCTTCTCCATAGAAAATTCCATGCCAAGGATATGGTTAAGCCATCCTCCATAAAACCGCGGATTCATCATCTTTCCGTTGCACTCTGCAAACCCCGGGGCCTCAACATACATTTCATACAGCATATACGCGGCAATAATAACATCACTAAATTCACAACTGCCTATTTTATTAGAATAAAAATTTGAGTTATTCACATAAAATCCGGCGCCTTCCCATTTGTCCTCCTCAAAATAATTATACCAGAAATGTACCTCGCCCTCCTTAGATAATTCCACCGGACTTAAAAGAATCAGTTCGCGGCCAAACAGCGACACCTGCTCCAGCTGCATCATCCCGCCATAATTGAGAAGCTTCATCATTTGCTGTCCAAAACAATCCCTTTTTTCTTCAGGTATATTCATTTCCCCTGTATAACTTGCAAAGGTCCCCATAGATTACCTCCTAAAATCCGAATATTTTATTCCTCTGTCTCTTATTTGTCAGCAAAGACACAAGCGCACTAATCGCCACACAATCAAACTTGTCCCTTTTTCCTTGAATGATCCACTCATCCGCCTGCTCATCTGTCAACTCCGGAAAATACTCCTGTCCATCATCCAGAAGCCGCCCAAGAAGAATAAGCGCCTTCTGATGATTCAAGTCATCTCCCTGCTCTATGAACTCTGTCACAAACGCTTTATCCACATATCGGAAATAAATATCCTTCAATCGGATTAACATTTTTGACAAAAAAGATTCTGCCGACATATCAGAGGGTACGCTGATATCATCAAACTGCTCTTTCCAGCTCTGAATACATTCCTTCATATCCTGAGACAAAGTCAGATTATAACCATCCCAGAACTCCAGAAATTCATCTTCATTTTTTCTCTGTATAACCTTGTAAAAAATGAACTCGCGGAAATTAGGATCATCATCTTGCGAATTATCTTTCTGTACGATATCAGAATATCCCTTACCCCCAAGCGAATTCCATACTTCCCAGAAATCTTTTTCAACGGCCTGTGCATACGCAAGTATGAGACGTGCGGGCAGCACATACAGGGAAAGTTCTGCAATGATACCCTTTTCATCCTGGAGCGTCGATCGTTCTTGTCTTTCAGAAAAATCCGAGTTCAGAAGTTCCGCGAGAAAACCTTCCATTGTGCTTTTTTCATCTTCATTCATGCCGCAAAAAATTCTGTATGCGTACTCTGTTCGGCTGAGTGAACTTGCCGAATCTATCTCCGCTCTGGAGGATATCGCTTTTTTATCCGGAAAGATCAGTTTTTGACTTTCTACCTCAAAAACAGCAAGTAACTGTTCTATATTCAATTTGCCATAACTTTCCGAATAATCATCGAGCAAATCCTCAAATGTAACATTAGGGTATTCTTCCGAATTTCTGAAAAAAAGATAGATATCCCACATTCTGAACCGTCCAGGAATTGTTATTCTTTTTTCCAGCACCCCCTGAAGTAAAAACAGATATCCTTTTATATTACACAGCTCATCAGAGTAGACAAGATAACATCCGCCATCCGTATACACCTCCTGCAAAACCATGATCATATTTATGACAAGCGCAAACTCATCATACCCGCGATCCTCCGCGCAGAGTTCACAGGTATTCAAATCATAGGTGGAAATTTCCCTTCGTTCCTTTTCGAAAATCGAATAATCAAACACAACGACGCCATCCGCATTTGGCCGTGCAGGACTGACTACAGTCACTTCTACCCCTGCAATTGTCATCTTCTCCGTCTTTCTTATGCCGCATTTATCCATAACTTCAAGAACATACCTATTCATCTCATCCCTTTTTTCTGCCGGGACATTTACTTTCCCCGCAAGCTGATACTTATTGTTCACCATGATATTGCCCTCCTTTTTACGGCAAATATAGTATGGTATAAAACCGCAGTTATGCCGTTGCATCTGCAGCATAACCCTTTATGGACGCATCTACCGGAAGACAGGAAAACTCACTCAAGGCATACAGATTGTCCAGCGTCGGCAAGTTCCATCCATCAAACCAATGATAAATACTTTAGGGAGTGCTTAGTTCTAAAAACGTCCGTGCATCTTTTACCGTCATTCCCTTCGCCTACATAATATGTTTTATATTCTGGCCAGTTCTCTCTATAATCAATCACGGGATATCGCTTATTCATAACAATCATGCTCCTTACTTTATTATTTTACCTTTTATAAAAGCCATTGTCATTGTACTTCCAGTATAAAAACCCTATCCTAACATAAGCACTTATCATTCTTTCATCGTCCTGCCTCTTTAAATTAAATCCGCTCTAATACAGAAAAAAATAAACTTCACGGAAACAAAAATATTTTATCAGCCTGTCTTTTTCCACAAAACCCAAATAAATATTTATCTGTCCAGCGCGAAAAATACGGTAGAAAATTCTAAAATAAAGCAATCGAGTAGGGCGGATTTTCTCCGCCCTCTCACACCACCGTACGTGCCGTTCGGCATACGGCGGTTCAACATAACTTCAAAACATGACGCTCGTTGTAATAATCAAGACAGCTTACAAGTCCCGCTTTCGCAAGCGCTTCCTTAGAGATTGCTCTGACTACACAGGTTTTGGTTACTACCCATTGATAACGGTCTCCACAGTAGGCCGTTACTCTTGCAAGGTCTTTCCCTATCCCAAGTTTCTGCAATCCCCATTGCCGCTTCTTCGGTACTTTCCACTGTTTCCAGATGATGACTCTAAGTCTTGTTCTCAAATGTGCGTCGATTTCTGCCATTGCTGTTTTCATGGAGCCGAGGGCATAATAATTTATCCACCCTCTCGTCACTTGAT
>CANPXP010000026.1 GCA_947586255.1 uncultured Lachnospiraceae bacterium
TATGATGTGCAGGAGACGCGGCGGGTAGCCAAGGCGGAAGGACTGAAAGAGGGTGTAAAAAAGGGAATCAAACAAGGGATAGAACAAGGCCGGCAGGAATCAGTTCAAATCCTTATCCGCTCCAACCAAAGACACGGCATTTCCAAGGAGGACACGGAGGCCGATCTGATAGAACTGTATTCTCTGAGCAGTGAAGAGGCGAAGGATAAGATTAACCGGTATTGGACAGAGTAAGGAGGGAATTTTTCCTCTGTTGATTGTGAACAAACGCATACAGATTTTTGAGACTCCTGATATAAAGTAGGAAATTGGCTTTATATTGGGAGTTTTCTTATGCAGACAATGCGATGCGGATCGGGCTGTTTTCTGCTCAATCTGCGGGAAGGTAAATATGAGGTAACGGACAGACGGGAGGAAACTATGAACTTTGAACTAACCGCATCCATGATGTGCGCCAATTACGGCAGCTTAGAGCAGGAAGTAAGGCAGCTGGAGGAAGGCGGCATTGATTCTTTTCATATTGATATCATGGATGGCCGCTACGTACCCAACTACGCCATGTCCTTAAACGACATGTGCTACATAGCGGGCGCCACGGACAAGCCTGTGGACGTACATCTGATGGTGGAGCATCCCAACAACACAATAGCGATTTTCCTGGAAAATCTGCGCAAGGGGGACACGATTTACATCCACCCGGAGGCGGAATACCATCCCTCCACGACGCTGCAGAAGATCATCAACGCGGGCATGATACCGGGGATTGCGATCAATCCGGGCACCAGCGTGGAGACGATCATGGAGATGCTGCGGATCGTGAAGAAAGTGCTGGTGATGTCGGTGAACCCCGGCAATGCAGGACAGATGTATCTGCCCTATGTGGGAAAGAAGATCACCCGGCTTCTGTCCATAAAAGAAGATATGGATTTTGACATTTACTGGGACGGGGCGTGCAGCGCGCAGCGGATCTTAGAGTATGCGCCCAAGGGCGTAAAGGGCTTCGTGCTGGGGACGACGCTTCTGTTCGGCCAGGACAGGCCCTACGGGGAGACGCTTAAAAATATCCGCGCACTGAAATTTTAGCGGGCCTGTGTGGAGAAGAACCTTGACAATTTCATACTTTATATCAGGAATAAAATGATTTTTGTACCATAAAGCGCTTGCAATCCCTGCATGTATCTGTTATAGTGTTGCTATCGGCAGTGGTCTTGCTGCCGGAAATACGGTGGATATGATCTTTCATACATATCTAGCCGTTTCGTCACAGGAATCGGGCTCAGGAGATGTTTTTCATCTTCACTTCAACTATGAGCAGGTATCCCAACGAAAGAAACAGACAACAGTATAGCAGAGCGTGGGATGGGCGTAAGTGTTGCGGCAGCAGGCGGTCTTTTCAGGAAGAGACAGTGTAAGTCGGCATTCCGGACAGTTGGTATTTCTCCTTTCCCATGCGGAAAGAGAGGTGCAGATGTCACAGAAGACAAATGAAACGAAAAGTGCACAGGAGCAGCAGAACACACAGATTCGCGACAGCTCCGCGAAGATCATTTTCGAGGATCCAATCTTATGCGCGCAGTTCCTGCGGGGCTACGTGGATATCCCGCTCCTAAAGGACGTACAGCCGGAAGACATCGAGGACGAGACGGAACGCTTCGTCCACATGTTCACGGAAGAGCGGGAATCGGACGTGGTGAAACGCATTCGACTGAAGGATAAAGACAATGGTGAAATACCGTTTTATCTTATTTCACTTATTGAACATAAGTCGGATGTGGATTATAATGTAGTCATGCAGATACTCAGATATGTAGTCTTTATCTGGGAAGACTACGAGAAAAGGCAGGAGAGAAAGCAGGAAGGCGTCAGCAAGACGAAGGGATTCCGCTATCCGCCGGTTCTGCCCATCGTGTATTACGAGGGAACGGAGCAGTGGACAGCGGCGACAAGGCTCCATGAGCGGGTGTACTTAAGCGATATGCTGGGTGATTACATCCCCGATTATCGCTGCCTCATGGTACAGCTGAACCGCTACAGCAACCGAATGCTGATGGAGAAGGAGGACGAACTCTCCATCGTGATGATGCTGAACCGCCTGCAGAAGGCGGCGGACTTCGCTGTTCTGCAGAAGGAAGTGCCGCAGGAATATCTGGAGAGGGTGACGGCGCAGACACCGGAGTATCTGCTGGGAATTATAGGCCAGGCAGTGGAAATCCTGTTAGGCAGACTGAATGTGCCGGGAGAAGAGGCGCGGCGGTTTGCGGATCAGGTGAAGGAGCGTAAGGTGGGCGAGTTATTTTCGAGATTTCAGGGATATGATGTGCAGGAGACGCGGCGGGTAGCCAAGGCGGAAGGACTGAAAGAGGGTGTAAAAAAGGGAATCAAACAAGGAATCAAACAAGGGATAGAACAAGGAATAGAGCAAGGAATAGAACAAGGCCGGCAGGAATCAGTTCAAATCCTTATCCGCTCCAATCAAAGGCACGGCATTTCCAAGGAGGATACAGAAGCTGATCTGATAGAGCTGTATTCCCTGAGCAGTGAAGAGGCCAGGGACAAGATCAACCGGTATTGGACAGAGTAAGGTGGCGACTTGGCTTTTCTCTATCGTGAACAAACGCATACAGATTTTCAGAACTCCTGATATAAAGTAGGAAATTGACTTTATATCGGGAGTTTTTTATGGGGTAACGGAGGCGGTCCATGAATACGGCATTGATTCTTTCCGGCGGTACGGGCACGAGGCTTGGCCTGGATACGCCGAAGCAATATATCGGGGTATGCGGCATGCCGGTCATTGCGTATTGTATGAAGACGCTGTTTGCGCACAGGGAGATCGGCGCGGTGCAGATCGTGGCGGATCCGGCATGGCAGGGGTTTGTGCTGGAGTGGCTGGAGCGGATTGCACGGACGTCACAGGAGGACGTTATGCGCAAGTGGAAGGGCTTTGCCGTGCCGGGGGACAGCAGGCAGCGCTCTGTCTGGAACGGGCTGGAGGCCATGAAGGGCTATGCCGCGGAGGGCGATTTCGTCCTGATCCATGACGCGGCCCGCCCGCTTCTCGGGGCGGAGCAGATCAGCGCGTGTCTGGCGGCTGCCGGGGAGCATGAAGGGGCGCTGCCGGTGCTGCCGATGAAGGACACGGTGTATGCCAGCCGGGACGGAGAGCGGGTGAGCGGGCTTTTAAACCGCAGTGAAATCTATGCGGGGCAGGCGCCGGAGGCGTTTCAGTTCGGGAAATATTATGAGGCGAATAGACGGCTGCTGCCGGACCGGATCGGGGAGATCAACGGCTCCACGGAGCCGGCAATTCTAGCGGGTATGGATATCGTCATGACGGAGGGGGACGAAAAGAATTTCAAGATCACGACGAGGGCGGATCTGGAGCGGTTTGGGAGGATTATCCGGGAAGGTGGCTGCCCGCGGGAGGGTATGTGACCGCCATGGCCGGAAGGTCAGGCTTTTGCCGACAGGAGAAGAGGAGCGGAAGGAACGGCTGATGAAGGCATGGGTGCTGCATGATATCGGAAAAATTTCATACGAGGAGGCTGACAGGCCACAGCCGGAGGAGGGAGAGGTGCTGGTGCGTGTCCGGGCCGCGGGGATATGCGGGTCGGACATTCCGCGTATTTACAGCACGGGAGCGCACAGGATGCCGTTGATTCCGGGACATGAGTTTGCGGGAGAGGTGGCGGAGGTGGGAAAGTACATCGATCCCGCCTGGCTGGGGAAGCGTGTCGGCGTCTATCCGCTGCTGCCGTGCCGGGAGTGCGGGGCATGCCGGCAGCACAGATACGAAATGTGCAGGAATTACAGTTATCTCGGCTCGCGCCGGGACGGCGGCTTTGCAGAGTACGCGGCGGTGCCGCAGAGGAATCTGCTGGCACTGCCGGGGGAGGTCACCTATGAGCAGGCAGCTATGTTGGAGCCGACGGCGGTGGCGGTGCACGCGGTGCGGAGGATCTCGCCGTGCACAGGCGACAGGGCGGTGGTCTGCGGGCTTGGGACGATCGGGCTTCTGACGGTCATGGTTCTCAAGACAATGGGAGTGCGGCGGATCCTGGCAGTGGGCAACAAGGCGTTCCAGAAGCGGAGAGTCCTGGAACTCGGGGTGAAGGAGGCGGATTACTGCGACGCCGGGACACAGGATGTGCGGAAGTTTGTCATGGAGCGGACGGGCGGCGTCGGCGCGGAGGTGTTTTTTGAATGTGTGGGCAGGAACGAGACGCTGCGCTGGGCTGTGGAGACAGCGGCGCCTGCCGGGAGGATCTGTCTGGTGGGGAATCCGTATTCGGACATGGCGCTGGACAGGGAGACTTATTGGAAGATCCTTCGGAACCAGCTTGTGGTGACGGGCACATGGAACTCGGCGTTCCCGGAGGATACGGAGGAGGAGCGGACGGATGACTGGAGTTATGCCCTGGGGTGTCTGCAGAGCCGGAGAATCAGGCCGGAGGAGCTGATCACGCACCGCTATGCGCCGAGGGATCTGGAGCAGGGCTTTTTGCTCATGCGGGACAAGCGCGAGGAGTATGTGAAAGTTATGATGTGTGACGGCGGGCAATAATTTGTAAAGAAAATATGACAATTTTTAACAATGTGTTAAAAGATAAGCGCTTTCTATGTTCAAAAAATACTCCTTGTGGTACAATCATAATAAATTTGCCGGGCAGATTTACTTTGATGCATTTTTTGAACGATGCAAAAAAGGAGTTACTTTATGGACAAGCAGACGATAGAAGCGCAGGAGGCGGCCGATTCGCAGAAGCCGGACGCAGGCGCTCCGTCCAAAGATACAGAAGCCGCTGACGCGGTTGAAACAGCCGGTAAGAACGGCAAAAAGCAAAGAAAGATCAAGAATATCCCGCTTCTGATTGCAGAGATCGGCATTCTCATTCTGGCGCTCGGTATCCTGTATGTGGTCGTCACGGCGACCCGTGAGGTGGAGCGCAAGACGATCGACGAGGAGAAAATCACGATCAACGAAGAGGTTGCGGAGAGTATGCAGGCGGAGGAGAGCGAAGCGGCGAAGGGATATCGCAACATTGCTCTTTTCGGCGTGGACGCCAGAGACGGCGAGCTGGGCAGGGGAACGCGGAGCGATTCGATTATCATTGCCAGTATCAACATGGACACGCAGGAGATTAAGCTGGTTTCCGTATTCCGCGATACCTTCCTGAATCTGGGGAACGACACCTACAACAAGTGCAACGCGGCCTACGCGCAGGGCGGTCCGGAGCAGGCGATCAATATGCTGAACACGAATCTGGATCTGGATATCACCGATTATGTGACGGTCGGCTTCGGCGGGCTGATCGACTCGGTGGACGCGCTCGGCGGGATTGAGATGGACATCACGGAGACGGAGATCAACCATCTGAACAATTACCAGATGACTATGGCGGATGAGATGGGGGTAGACTATATACCGGTGGAGCACAGCGGAAAACAGCTCCTGAACGGTATGCAGGCTACGGCATACTGCAGGATACGGTACACCAAGGGAGATGATTTCCGGCGGGCGGAGCGGCAGAGGGATGTGCTGACAGCCATGATGGAGAAGGCGAAGGGCGCGTCGGTGAGCGAATTAACCGAGATGGTCAATGCAATTTTGCCGGAGGTGGAGACATCTCTGGGAGTCAACGAGATTCTGAGCGTCCTGGGGAGCGTGGCAGGCTATAATGTGGTCGCCAGCGACGGATTCCCGTTTGAGGACGGCAGGATCGGCGTGAATGTCGGCAGCAAGGGTAGCTGTGTGGTTCCGGACGATCTGCAGGAAAATGTGGACGAGCTGCATGAACTGCTGTATCCGGAGATGAACTACACGCCGTCGAAGCAGGTGCAGAATATCAGCACGGAGATTGTTTCGATTACGGCCGAGTACAGATAAATCTGCACAGGCGGGTAGCTGTGTGCGTTTGCCCGGCCGGCAGGCCGGTGTATGGGCAGTATAGTACAGAAGACTTCAGACAGCAGTTGGGGAATTTTCCCGGCTGCTGTTTCGATGTGCCGCGATTTTCGCAGGGTGCATCGGGTTGGAAGAGGCGACGGGATAAGAGGTGGCACGAGAATGGGAAAATTGCTGATTTATTTAAGGCATTATAAGAAGGAGACGGTTCTGGCGCCGCTGTTTAAGATGCTGGAGGCGTGCTTTGAACTCTTTGTACCGCTGGTCATGGCGCGGATTATCGACAGGGGAATCGGCGGAGGCGACATCGGGCTTTCTCTCCGCATGGGCGGCCTGCTCGTGGCGCTGGGGGTCATCGGGCTTGTCTGCTCCGTCACGGCGCAGTATTTCGCGGCGAAGGCGGCGGTGGGTTTTTCCACGGAGATGAAGCACGCGCTGTTTGGGCATCTGCAGGAACTCTCCTACACGGAGATCGACACGCTGGGGACTTCCACGATGATCACCCGCATGACGTCCGACGCCAATCAGGTGCAGAACGGCGTCAACATGGTGCTGCGGCTCTTTCTGCGGTCGCCCTTTATCGTGTTCGGGGCGATGGTCATGGCGTTTACGATCGATGTGAAGGCGGCGCTGATTTTTGTGGTGACGATTCCGCTGCTGTCTGTCGTGGTGTTCGGCATTATGATGCTCACGATGCCTTTATACCGGAAGGTGCAGAACGGGCTGGACAGCGTGCTGCGGGCCACCCGTGAAAACCTGACGGGAGCGCGGGTGATACGCGCCTTCAATAAGGAAGAGGAAGAGATCGAGGCGTTTGAGCGGAAGAACGACGCGCTTGCGCACATGCAGCTTTTCGTCGGGAAACTGTCGGCGTTGACTAATCCGGTCACATACGTTATCGTCAACGCGGCGACGATGATATTGCTCTACACGGGCGCGGTGCGCGTGGACGAGGGCTCGATCACGCAGGGAGAAGTGGTGGCCCTGGTCAATTATATGTCGCAGATTCTCATAGAGTTGGTGAAGCTGGCTAACCTGATTATCACGATCACGAAGGCGCTGGCCTGCGCAAACCGCATTCAGACTGTGTTTGAGATCTCTCCGAGCATGGTGTGGGCGCAGGATACGCCGGACGCCGCGCAGGTGAGACAGGGCGGGGATGCGGCGCGGCCGTATGCCGTGGTCTTCGATCACGTGGGTCTGACTTATGCGGGCGCGGGGGCAGAAGCGCTCACGGACATTGACTTTGCGGTAAAAAGAGGAGAGACTGTGGGGATCATCGGCGGCACGGGCTCCGGAAAGACTTCATTGGTCAATCTGATTCCGCGCTTCTATGACGCCACGGCGGGCCGCCTTGAGATCGACGGCAGGGATGTGCGGGAGTATGCGAGGGAGGAATTGCGGGAAAAGGTGCGGGTCGTTCCGCAGAAGGCTGTCCTTTTTCAGGGGACGATCCGGGAGAACCTGTGCTGGGGAAAAAACGACGCGACGGACGAGGAGCTGTGGCAGGCACTTGAGACGGCTCAGGCGAGGGAGTTTGTGGAGCAAAAGCCAGGCAGGCTGGATTTTGGGATTACGCAGGCGGGCAAGAATCTGTCCGGCGGGCAGAGGCAGAGGCTGACAATCGCGCGGGCGCTTGTGGGAAAACCAGAGATCCTGATCCTGGATGACAGCGCGTCGGCGCTGGACTATGCGACGGACGCCTCTCTCAGACAGGCGATTCACAATATGTCCGGCGATATGACGGTGTTCATCGTATCGCAGAGGACGGCCTCCATCCGCTATGCGGACAGGATCATCGTTCTGGACGACGGGCAGGCGGCGGACATCGGCACCCATGAGGAGCTGCTGGCACGGTGCAGTGTCTATCAGGAGATTTACTATTCACAGTATCCGAAGACGGAAGGAGGCGCCGCGGGATGAAGAAGGATAACCGGGACGGTCAAAAGGCGACCGTGCTGAAAGTGCTTCGATATATCAGAAAATATTGGATTTATCTGGCGATGTCGATTCTGATGGCGGCGCTCACCGTAGCGCTGACGCTGTACCTGCCAATATTGACCGGACGGGTCATAGATTTGATCATAGATCGGGGAAAGGTGGATTTTCCGGGCGTATTCCGCATCCTTAAGGTGATGGGCGCCGCCATAGCGGTCACGGCGGCGGCGCAGTGGATTATGAACGCGTGCAACAACAAGATGGCGTACCGCATTGTGCAGGACGTCAGGAACGAGGCGTTTGGCAGGATTGAGATTCTGCCGCTCAAATATATCGACGAACACTCCTACGGCGAGGTGGTGAGCCGCGTGATCGCCGATGTGGATCAGTTTTCGGACGGTCTGCTGATGGGATTCACACAGTTTTTTACAGGGGTCATCACCATTCTGGGGACGCTTGGGTTTATGCTGAGCGTGAATGTCTGGATCACCTGTGTCGTGGTGCTCATTACACCGCTGTCCTTCCTGGTGGCGTCCTTTATCGCGAAGAAGACTTACCTGATGTTTCGGGCGCAGTCGCAGGTGCGGGGAGAGCAGACGGCGCTGATCGAGGAGATGATCGGCGGTCAGAAGGTGGTGCAGGCGTTCTGCCATGAAGATGAGGCGATGGAGCGGTTCGACGACATCAATGAGCGGCTGGCCGGCTGTTCGCTGAAGGCGATCTTTTATTCCTCCATCACCAATCCGGCGACCCGCTTTGTCAACAATCTGGTCTATGCGGGCGTGGCGGTGACGGGGGCGGTCTACGCCATAAGAGGAGGCATCAGCGTGGGGCAGCTCTCCTGTTTTCTCACCTACGCGAATCAGTATACGAAGCCTTTTAACGAGATTTCCGGCGTGGTGACGGAGCTGCAGAACGCGATTGCCTGCGCGGCGAGAATCTTTACGCTGATCGAGGAGGAGCCGCAGGTCCCGGAGCGGGAGGACGCGCGGGCGCTCGCGGATGTGGACGGCAGAGTGGATCTGGAGCATGTCTGCTTTTCCTATGCGCCGGACAGAAAACTGATCACGGACTTCAACCTGTCGGTGCGGGCGGGGCAGCGTGTCGCCATTGTCGGCCCCACGGGGTGCGGCAAGACGACGGTGATCAACCTGCTCATGCGGTTCTATGACGTGCAGTCCGGGCGGATCTGTGTGGACGGGGCGGATATCCGGGATGTGACGAGGAGCAGTCTGCGCGCCAATTACGGCATGGTGCTGCAGGAGACATGGCTGAAGGCCGGAACGATTCGGGAAAACATCGCGATGGGCAGGCCGGACGCCTCCGAGGAGGAGATCGTCGAGGCCGCGAAGCGGGCCCATGCTCACAGCTTTATCAAGAGAATGCCGAAGGGCTATGACACTGTGGTCGGGGAGGACGGCGGGAATCTCTCGCAGGGACAGAAGCAGCTGCTGTGTATCGCGCGGGTGATGCTGTGCCTGCCGCCGATGCTGATCCTGGACGAGGCGACATCCTCTATCGATACGAGGACGGAGAGCAGGATTCAGAAGGCTTTTGCCACGATGATGCGGGGCAGGACCAGCTTTATCGTGGCGCACAGGCTGTCCACGATCCAGGAGGCCGATGTGATTCTGGTGATGAAGGACGGAAATGTGATAGAACAGGGAAATCATGAAACGCTGCTTGCGCAGGGAGGCTTCTACGCGAACCTGTACAACAGTCAGTTCGCGCCCTCCTCATTGTAGTTCATGTACGCCGACTGAATGTCCGAGACGGCGCCGTTTTCCCAGGTAAAGGTGAGATAGCGGTACTCCGCCGTGTGGGCGCCCAGATATTCTTCGGAAGTGATGTAGTCGATCAGCGAGGACTCCTCGATAGCGTTTTCATGACAGAAGGAGACGGGCTCGATGGGCTCGCCGTCCACGAAAAAGGTGGGAACGAGTGTCCGGACCACGGAGCCGGCAGGCAGTTCACCGCCGGAGAGCGGCTGATAGTCGCCGCCGTCCACGGACACGAAACAGTCACAGTCGGCGTATGCGTCGAAAAAGTCGCCGGGCGTTGAGCCGATGGCGATGCCGCGGCTTGTCCGGCTGGTTTCCGCATCCAGTATGTAATCGTCCGTGGTGAGCGCGGGCATTTCGTCTCCGCAGCCGGTCATAAGTCCGAGGGCGAGCGCAAGCGCGGTGGTGAAAAACGTTGGTTTTTTCTTATTTTTCTTATGATTCATGGTAAGGTTCCCTCTGTAAAGAATAGATATTTATTGCCCTCCGCTTCTTGCAGGAATCGCTTGCGATTCCTGAGAAGTTAATTGAGCAACGATCATGTCATGATCGTTGCTCAATTTACTTCACGGCCAGGGGCAGTAGGAATCGAACCCACATCGATGGTTTTGGAGACCACTGTTCTACCTTTGGACTATGCCCCTATTTCCGCGGTCGTCTCAAACCGCCGGAATTTATTATAGCATAGGTGCAATGGCTTAGCAAGAGTTTTTTGCCCGGTGCGGACACTGTGCGGACGCCGGTGCGGACGCGTTTGACACGGCGTGCTTTTTTTGCTACTATTTAAATACGCAAACGGTTGCGCAATGATCGGCGGGCATGGGAGTATCCGCCGCGCCGATGTTGTAACTTGTGGGGATATTGGGACGGGAGGAAGGTTTTATGAGCAGAAACTATCGGAAAATACTGGCGCTTGGCGCTCTCATCGGGCTGTGTGCGTCCGTCACGGCCGGCTGTGGCGCGGGCGGCGGGCAGCAGGCGCCTGCCGGAGAGCAGACCGAGCAGACTGCGGGAGAAGCGCAGGCTGACGAAGAAGTCATGACTTTTCCGCTGCCGACGGCGGCGGAGGAGTCTGAAATCTATGTGGAGCCGATTCCGGACATCGCCGACGATTTCATTCGCGGCATGGACGCGTCCTCGGTGCTGGCCGAGGAGAACAGCGGCGTCGTCTATTACAATGAGGCCGGTGAGGAGCAGGACGTCTTCATGACGCTGGCGCAGTCGGGCGTCAATTACATACGCCTGCGCGTGTGGAACGATCCTTACGACGAGAACGGCAACGGCTACGGCGGCGGCAACAATGACCTGGCGACGGCCATAGAACTCGGCAAACGTGCCACGAAGTATGGCATGAAGGTGTGCATCGACTTCCACTATTCCGATTTCTGGGCGGATCCGAAGAGGCAGCACGCGCCGAAGGCCTGGGAGGGCATGAGCGCGCAGGAGAAGTACGACGCGCTCTACGATTTCACGAAGGACAGCCTGAGGCAGCTTCTGGACGCCGGCGTGGACGTGGGCATGGTGCAGGTCGGCAACGAGATCAACAACGGCATGGCGGGCGAGACGCTGGCGCCCACGGTGATGAACCTGTTGGTGTCCGGCAGCCGCGCGGTGCGCGAGATCTCCGAGGAGTACGGCAGGGATATTCAGATCGTCCTGCACTACACAAACATTGAGGAGGCGGACAAGATCGACAACATCGCTCTGAACCTCCTGAATTTCGGCGTGGACTACGATATTTTCGGCCTGTCCTACTACCCGTTCTGGGACGGCACGAACGAGAACATGCAGGCGGTCGCGAAGAACCTGCAGGAGAAGTACGGCAAGAAAGTTGTGATTGCGGAGACCTCCTACTGCTATACCTCCGAGGACGGGGACGGCACGGCCAACAGTCTGGCGGGAACGGATGATCTGGTGGAGGGCTACGCAGCCACCGTGCAGAGTCAGGCGACCATGATCCGCGATATCTGTGCGGCGGCGAACGAGGCCGGCGTGATGGGAATTTTCTACTGGGAGGGCGTCTGGATTCCGGTCGGTGAGCCGACGGCGGACAATTCCCCGATCTGGGAGAAGTACGGCAGCGGCTGGGCCAGCAGCTACGCGGCGGACTACGATCCGGACGACGCGGGTCTGTACTACGGCGGCTGTTCCTGGGACAATCAGGCGATGTTTGACTTCGACGGACACCCGCTGCCGTCTCTGAATGTGTTTAAGTATTTAAAGTATGGCGCGACGGCGCCTCTGGCGATCGACGCCGTGCCGGAGGTGTACGCTTCCTGCGATGTGGGCGGCACGCTGACGCTGCCGGAGGAGGTGGATGTCATCTATAACGACCGCTCGGCCAACACCAAGGTGCCGGTCAGCTGGGACGAGGCGCAGATCGCGGCGGTCGACACGCAGACCGGCGGCAATTACGACGTCGCGGGCAAGCTGGAGGACGGCACTGAGATCACGGCGCACGTCGAGGTCAGAATGATGAATCATGTGAAGAATCCGAGCTTCGAGGAGGCGGACACCTCCATGTGGAAGGTCGCCTATGCGGGGGACGACAACCCCACCGATTTTCAGGAAAAAGCGGACGACGCCTACACGGGGACCATGGCCTACCACTTCTGGTCGGAGGATTCCGACATGGACTTCTCCATCGAGCAGGAGCTGACGGATCTGGAGCCCGGCACGTATCAGCTCTCTGTGTACGCCCAGGGAGGCGATGTGTCCGACGACTGTGAGATGGAGCTGTATGCGGTTGTGAACGGGGAGGAAGTGACGGAACCCTTCATGGTGGCGGGCTGGGCGAACTGGCAGAACCCGACGATTCCGGACATCGAAGTGACGGACGGCTCTCTCGTCATCGGCGTGCGCATGAAGTGCAACGCCAGAAGCTGGGGAACCGTGGATGATTTTACACTGAACAGAATTTCCGATTGAGAAGAAAAGCGGGCGGCTGTGTCTACAGCCGCTCCGCGATTATCAGATCCCAGCCGGGAATCCGGATGCGGTCGCCGTCCCTAGCGGTGCGCTCCTGCATAAGCAGCCGGGCGTCGCCGCCGCGCCAGACGATCTCGGCGGGATCGTCCGCATAGTTGAAATAGTAAAGGATTTCTTTGTCATAGTCGTTGATACCCCGTTTGCAGATGACGGGGTATTTTTCTGCGGGAAGCGTCAGCCCGGCTTCCTGTGCCAGAAAGGCCAGCAGATCTCTCAGCAGACTCCGCTCGAAATAGCAGCCTATGTAGGCGGCGCGTCCGCTGCCGTAACGGTTCTCTGTGACGGCGGCGCAGTCGCCCCAGTGCGGGTGCGCGTAGGAGGCGAGAGAGCGCGCCGTGTCCGGGAGCAGCAATTCCATCCAGTCGCGGACACAGTCTGCAGTGGAGAGGGATTCGGACAGCGGAAAAGCGCAATCTTTCAACCCGACATTGACCGGTTCGGTAAATTGATCGTAGGTCATGCCGAACACATCTGTCAGTCCGTGGGGCTGATCGTCCGCGTAGATTTTCAGGTTCGGGTCCGCAAAGGCCGTGCGGAAGGTGGAGAGCAGGTATCCGCCCGCCGATACATAATCCCGCAGACTTCCGACAAGCGTGTCGGATGCGCTGTAGAGCGCCGGGGTCACAAGCATTTTGTATTGACTGAAAAGATCAACATCGCGGGCGGACAGAATATCGCACTCGATGTTCAGTTCGTAGAAGGCGTCGTAGAGCCAGCGGAAGACGTCGTTGTACTGCAGCGTGCGGCCGGTGGGAAACCACTGCAGGCCGGTCAACGCCTCGTTGGACAGCACGATGGCCACCTCCGCTTTTTTGCGCAGATTCTTCAGTCTGTCGCCGTACCTGGCGAAATCGCTGCCGATGGAGCACACCTCCCTGTAAGTGGCGTTCTCTCTGAGATTGTGGCTTAAGATGCCCTTCCAGTAGGATTCGATGGCGTTGTGGATGGAGTGCCAGTGCCAGTACATGACGGAGTTTGCGCCGGAGGCGAGATGGCTGAAGGCCTGCAGGCGGAGCTGCCCGGGATAGGGGAGCCAGCCGTGGTTGCCCTGCGCCTCGGTCTCCAGGATCAGGTAGTTATCCTTTTTGACGGAGCGGGCGATGGCGCCGCCGAAGGCGATCTCCCTGCCGGTGAGATCCTGCGCGGAGGGGTGGTAGATGTCGAAGCCCGCCACGGTGAGCGGCCCGGCGGCTTCCCACTGATCGACCTCCGGCTGCAGGCCGTAGGAGTAGCCGCGCCAGTCATAGTCGAAGTTCTGGGTGATGAACTGGTCCGGGCGGGCGTACTCTCTGACGATGGCGCACTGCCAGACGAGGAAGTCCGAGACGAGCCTGCGCTGGAATTTTCGGTATTCCGCGCCGAGGGAGCCGTTGATCGTGCCCCGCACGTCCGGAAAATCCTCCCAGGCGCCTATGCGGTTGCTCCAGTAGTTCAGGCCGAAAGCATGGTTCAGGGCGTCCAGATCGCCGTCAAATTTTTCCTTCAGGTAAGCCACGAACTTTTTCTGCGCATAGGGGCTGCAAGTGTCATAGGATTTCGTCTCGTTGTCCAGCTGGAAGCCGATGACATGGGCATAGGGCGAAACCTCCTCCATCAGCCTGCGGATCATGATCTCGGCGTGGCGCAGATAGACGGGGTGGGTGATGTCCATGTTCTGGCGCCTGCCGTACCGCTCCTGCCCGGCGTGGGTCTCGGCGAGCACCTCCGGGCATTTGGCGGCGAGCCACGGGGGAATCGCGTAGGTGGGCGTGCCCACGATCACCGAGATATTGTGGGCGGCGGAGGCGCGCAGCATTCTGTGCAGGTGGGTAAAATCAAAGACGCCCTCCTGCGGTTCCCAGGTGCTCCAGGTGGATTCTGCGATGCGGATTACGTTCATGTGCGCTCGTTCCATCATCTCCATATCCTGTTCGATTCTGTCGCAGGGCAGATATTCGTCGTAGTATGCCGCCCCGAACAGAAGTCTGTCTGTCTTCATAGTCTGATCTCCTTTCCCTGCCGCCGCGCGCCGGACATGCCGGAACGCGGGTATTTTGCTGTTGAAAATATGTCTGCCGTCTGGTAATCTGAGAGTGAGCAATCGGTTGCGTTGCCGCGGGTGAGGCAGGCTACAGGCCGATGAAAATCGGAGCAGTCTGTCTAAGCTGTGCTCTTCATCATCAGCATATCACAGAACGCCCGCCCGGGTAAAGAAGAGATGCGCCGGAAGAGGCGCCGCGTGAATATTTCGAACGGAGAAGCTTTATGGAAGAAAAGAATCTGACAATAGGCGATATTGCACAGGCGCTGCAGGTCTCCAAGACCACCGTGTCGAGGGCCATGTCCGGCAAGGGCAGGATCGGGGAAGAGACGCGCAGGCGCGTTCTGGAATATGTGGAGGCGCACCATTACAGTCCGAACGTCATCGCCCAGGGACTGGCCCAGAATAAGACGTTCAACATAGGCATGGTTCTGCCGGGAGATTACAACATCGCGGAATTGTCCTTTTTCCAGAAATGTATGCTCGGGATCAGTCGCGCCGCGTCACAGGCCGGGTATGATGTTCTGCTCACCATGGTGACGGAGGATGATATCTCGCAGCTGGAGCGGGCTGTGACCAACCACAAGGTGGACGGCGTCATTCTCACGAGGACGCTGGTGGAGGATGCGCCGATGCGCTATCTTGGCGGGAAGGAGCTCCCCTTCGTGGCGATCGGCAGCACGGACGACAGCGAGGCCGTGCAGGTGGACAACGATCACAGGAGCGCGTGCCGGGAACTGACGGGCAGGCTGTTGGAACGCGGCGTGCACAGAATCGCGCTGATCGGCGGGGACGAGAGGTTCGTCGTCACAAACAGCAGACTTCTCGGTTTCCGGGACGCGCTGGAGGCGCAGGGCGGCGAGGATGCCGGACTGCGGGCGGATGTGACGCTGAACGTCGGGAACGCGGAGGAGGCTGAGCGGGCGGTGGAGCGACTCGTGCGGGAGGGAACGGAGTGCATCGTGTGCATGGATGATTTCCTGTGCGAGTGCGTGCTGAACGCCCTGCGGACCGATCGGGTCAATACGCCCGGGCAGATCAGGGTGGCGTCGTTCTATGACAGCGCCGTTCTGGAGAACAGGCCGACGCTGGTCGCCTCCATACGCTTCGATGTGGAAACGCTGGGCAAAAAGGCGTGCGAGCTGCTCCTGCGCATACTGAACAGCGAGGCGGTGGAGAGACGGACCCTCTTAGGCTACGAGGTGTGTATGCGGGAGTCGGCGGGTCGCGCGGAGGGCCGTGCGATACCGGAATCCGGAGCGCGTTGATGGCAGCCGGTCTTGACAGGGCGCGGCTTGTGCGTTAAACTGGAGAGAGTAAGGATCGGCTGAAGCCGGTCGGCGGGCGCCAAGCGCTCCGGGATATGGCGGGAACAGGATGCGCCTTTTCCTTTGATGTCATAGCGAAAAGATATTTTTTTACAGTAATTAAAAAATAAGGCAATGTTACTAGGAAGGTAACCGGACGGAGAGAAGCGCCGTCGGCGGCCTTCTTTTTATTTTTATTGTCTATCAAAATCATCAGAAACAGGAGTGTGAAAATCATGAAAAATCAGACGCGTAAAATGGTACTCTCGGCGTTCTTTCTGGCGCTGGGAATCGTGCTGCCCTTTCTGACGGGGCAGATCAAACAGATCGGGAGCATGCTGCTGCCGATGCACATCCCGGTGATGCTGTGCGGCTTTATCTGCGGCTGGCAGTACGGTCTGGCAGTGGGCGCCGTGACGCCGCTTCTTCGGAGCGCTATGTTCGGTATGCCGCCCTTCATGCCGACGGCTGCGGCGATGGCGGTGGAGCTGGCGGTGTACGGACTGGTGACGGGGCTTCTGCACGACAGACTCCCGAAGAAAACGCCCTATCTGTATGTGAGCCTGCTCGGCGCGATGATCGCGGGCAGAGTGGCGTGGGGCCTCGCGAGCATAGTTCTCTACGGCATGATGGGCAATACGTTCTCGATGACGCTCTTTCTGTCCGGCGCGCTGCTGAACGCGATTCCGGGAATTATCCTGCAGCTGATTCTGATCCCCGCGATTATGGTCGCCCTGAGGAAGGCGGGAGTGCTGAACGCTTATGAGAGAAAACGTGTTGCGGAGAGTCTGTGAGCTCATCGACCGCGCGCTGGATGAACATGAAGTGACCAAACAGGTCAATGTAGCGGTCGACGGCATGTGCGGCGCGGGAAAAAGCACGCTGGGAGGCCTTCTGGCGGAGCGCTATGACTGCAATCTTTTCCATATGGACGATTTCTTCCTGCGGCCCGGACAGCGCACGCCGAAGCGGTATGCTGAACCGGGCGGCAACGTGGATTACGAGAGATTCCGGGAAGAGGTTCTGGCACGCCTGCCGGACGAAGGCGGGCTGGTTTACCGGCCCTTCGACTGCGGCGTCATGGGACTCGGCGCGCCGCGCCGGGTTCCGCGGAGGCGGCTGAACATCATAGAAGGAGCCTACAGCTGCCATCCGTATTTCGGAGACATTTACCATGTGCGCCTTTTCGCTGAGGTTTCGGAGGATGTGCAGCGCGAACGGCTGCTCGAGAGGGACGGAGCGGAGAAATACCGGCGCTTCACCGAAGAGTGGATTCCGATGGAGAACCGGTACTTTGAGGCTTTTGGAATCCGGGAGAAATGCGTCCGCATCCCGATGGATTAGAGGAGAGGTATGCCGCGCGGGCGGCGGCTTCTTAAGCTTCGGCGTCCGCCAGCACAGCCTCCAGCTTCTCCACGGCGATGCGGATATACTCGCTCATGGGGGCCTCCGCGCAGCCGGCCACCCAGTGATTGCAGCGGTTGACGGGAATCAGGATCTTGAAGGCGTCGCTTGCGCCCACGGCCGTGGCGATAGCGGGAGTGATCTCTCCCAGCAGCGCGTTGGCGAACACGATGCCGATGGGGCCGATGATGACGTCGGAATTGGCGGCGTTGACGATCACGGCGTTCTCGCCTGTCGCGCCGTTGTCTGCGCCTGCCTTGAGCATGGCGGAGGTGGCGATGCTGTTGGTGCCGATGGCGTACAGCTCCAGCGAGGGGCGCTTCTTTTTGATCTGTTCGATGACCGTTCTGCCGATCCGGCCGCCCTGGCCGTCTATGACTGTGATTTTCATGGGGTGTCTCCTTTTTTATTCATAAATATTCGTAAAACTCTGCCCTTTGACAGGATTATACCATAGCTTATTCCGGCGCCGCAACCCGCGTATATACGGATGCTTTGTGCATAATCTCTAATTTCCCTTTTTCCAAACTATGCAATATTCCAAATTGACAATCAGGTACAGCCTTTGCTATTCTTATGATAGAGATTTGAGCAACCGATTGCGCAACGGGGAATGGCAGAGCCGCAGACAGATATGCGGAGCGGTTCTGAGGATCCCGGCGCGGCAGAGGACGGAAAACGCAGAAAAAGAAAACGGAGGAGAGCGCAGACATGGATAAGTTTATTGTCAACATCATCCATCGCCCGGAGATGGTGCCCGAGTATGCGGAGAAGGTGACCGGACACGGCAAGGAGGAGGATATCGGCAGGAAGGAGCTCCTGACGGAATCCCTGGACATTTTTAAGACGCAGCAGGCGATCGCGCACAAGAACGGGCTGAAGACGACGATTCAGATGACCTATGCGTCGCTTTTTAACGACGAGGCGGTGGAGCTTGCGAAGGCCGACCACGAGAAGTACGGGGACGAGATTGCGCTGTCCCTGCTGGGACTGCCCTGCGAGGAGTTCCGCGAGAAATATAAGACGAAGGATTTCTGTATCTGGATGTTCTCGATGGAGGACAAGAAATCCATCGTGGACGACGTGTTCGGCAAGTTCCGCGACAGATTCGGCTTCTACCCGGAGTCGACCGGTTCCTACTATATGGACGCCGATCTGGTCAATTATATTAAAGAGAAATATCCCATGGTGAAATGCGCCGTGGCGACCTGTTGGGAGGAGGGCCCGAAGGCCTATCACACCTGCAACAACTCCTGGTACACCTTCATGGACGGCGGCCCGTGGGCGCCCTGGATCCCGAGCAAGCAGAACGTGCATGCGCCGGCGGCAAATGAGGCTGAGGACAGCGGCATCGTGGCGATCCCGCATCTGTCCCGCGACCTGCTGGCATGTTATGACGGCAACGGCTCCAACTTCGGTACCCATCCGCAGAACGTGCTGCGCGGTATGATCTACGACTCCAAGACATGGGAGTTCCCGTATCTGTACAACCTGATCGACCAGTACCGCGATCTGGCGAAATACAACAACGGCTACGCCTACAACATGATGTTCGTCGGGCCCGGCTGGATGAACAAGATGGGCCGCTGGGAGGCGCCCTACGAGCTGCTGCTGAAGTCCTACGAGGACGGTATGGCCTACTACGGACAGCTGAAAAAGGAAGGCAAGCTGGACGACATGACGATGGCCGAGTTCGCGGATTATTTCCGCGCTCACAGGAGACTGACGGAGCCCGAGTGCGCGCTGTGGAGAGATATTCTGTACGGCTCGGATAAGCAGCTTTTCTGGTACTGCGACCCTTACATGAGAGTCTGCGCGAACATGGATCAGGGCGGCGCTATCGTGGATCTGCGCCCTTACGCGGCGAAGCTGGAGTGGCCTGTGGGTATCGGCACCAAGCATGTGACCGACGCTTCCTATCCTTTCCTGATTCAGGAGAAGTACCGGGCCGGCTATTTTACCCACTATGCGGGCGAGGGAACGGTCAGAAGCGCGAAGCTGACCCACAATGGCGAGGAGGTCGATCTGTGCCTGTGCCGGACGAAGGCGCACTTCTCCGAGGAAGGCCGGACGAGGATCCTCACGCTGGATCCCGTGGATATCGAGTTCTACGACCTGACGGTCAAGCTGCAGACGAAGATGTACTTCGAGGAGGGAAGCTCCAGGATCAAGATCGAGAGGACGGTGCTCGAGATGAGCGATCCGAACGCCGAGGTGGAGCTCAACGAGTATATGGTAGCCTGCTACGGCACGACGGAGTATTCCGAGGACATGACCAACGTGGTACTCACAGTCACCGACGGCGCGAAGACGGAGCGGATCGACTACGCTTACAAGTGCCGGGAGGCGCAGCTGACGGGCGCGACGGAGGCCGTCGCGGTGGTTCCCGAGATCGAGACGAGGGTGTCCTTAAGCTGCGAGAAGAAGGACGCGGTCGGCTATATCAAGGAGGGCTACGCGTTCTCACCGATGTTCACGCTGGGTTACACCACCAGGTTAAAAGATAAGGAGGTATTTGCGACATGGCTCAATCTGGCAAAGGCAAATTAAATTACAGATGCCCTTCCTGCTTTATGAGGGATCTGGACATCGATATGTTTTACGACAAGGATAAAAAGGAGTACCACTGCATACGCTGCCAGTATGTGGGGACGGAGGAGGATGTGCTCGAGAAAAACGAGCTGGTGCGCTTCCGCTATAAGGACGCGATGAAGAGATTTACGAAGTTCGATTTTGACTGAGCAGAAAGGGCACAACGATGAAATTTTACAAGGGTATGGACGTCTCCACCCTTCCGGAGGTGGAGCGTCTGGGCGGCAGGTTCTATGACGGCGGCGTCGAGGGGGACGCGCTGGATATCCTGCAAAGCTACGGCGCCAACGCGCTGCGGCTCAGACTGTGGAACGATCCCTACAGCGAGAACGGCGAGCCATACGGGGCGGGCACGAACGATCTGCAGAGTGTCATCGCGCTCACCGGGCGCGCCAAAGCGCACGGTATGGACGTCCTGTTAGATCTGCACTACAGTGATTTCTGGGCGGATCCGGGCAAGCAGCGCGTGCCGAAGGCGTGGCGCGGCATGGATGCGGACGCGCTGACGGAGGCGGTCTATACTTATACGCGGGATACGCTGACCGCGCTGAAGCGGGCGGGCGCGTATCCCGATCTGATTCAGGTGGGCAACGAGCTGAGCAACGGCATGCTCTGGCCTCTCGGACAGCTGCCGGACTATGGGAACTATGACAATCTGGCCCGCTTCGTCAGCGCGGGGATCCGCGGCGTGCGGGAGGCGGATGCGTCCATGCCGGTCATGCTGCATCTCGACAACGGCGGCAACAACGCCCTGTACCGGGATTGGTTCGACCGCTATCTGGAGCGGGGAGAGGATGATTTTCAGATCATCGGGCTGTCCTACTATCCGTTCTGGCACGGCACCATGGAGGATCTGCGGGACAATATGTGCGATCTGGCGACGCGCTACGGCAAGGAGCTGATCATTGCGGAGACGTCCATGGGATTTACGATGGAGGATTACGCGGCCTATGAGAAACTGTCCGCCGACGAGCGCAAGGGCTATGCGACGAGAGAGGAACTGGTGGCGAAGGTGCCTTTTGCGATGACGAGAGAGGGACAGAGCGATTATATGCGCGCCCTGTTCGATGTGATCGACAGCGTGCCGGCGCATAAGTGCCGCGGATTCTTCTACTGGGAGCCCGCGTGGATTCCGGTGCCGGGCCTGGGCTGGGCGACGGAGGCCGCGCTGCCCTACATAGAAGAAAAAGGCCCCTGCGGAAACGAGTGGGCCAATCAGGCGCTGTTCGACTATGACGGCAATGCGCTTCCGGCGCTCTCCGTCATTCGGGATTACAGACCCGCGGCAGGGTGACAGATTTATTTATGGCTGGCGGCGTTTTCCCTGCCTGCTTTTCAGCTCCGGCAGGGCCCCGTAGAGCCGCGCACGATGAGCTGCGGTCTGAGCAGCGTCGTGCTGATGGAGACATGGTTGATCAGGGAGTGGAGCGCGTAAAAACCGCACTTGCCCAGTTCCAGCCGATCCTGCCGGATGGTGGTGAGCGGCGGGGTGAGCCTTGCGGAGATCGGGATGTCGTCGAAGCCGATGACGCTTAAGTCCTCTGGAACGCGCACGCCGCGGGCATTGCACTCGGCGATCACGCCGGAGGCGATCAGGTCGTTGCCGCACACGATGGCGGTCATCCCTAAGGAGAGCAGCTTGTCCACATGGGGCTTGGCGGCCTCAGGCACGAAGTAGGCGTAGGGCATGGTGTCCTCGCTGAAAGGAAGACCGTGGGCGGTCATGCTGTCGATAAAGGCCTGCCACCGCCTGTCGGAGATCATGGAGTTGCGCGAGCCGTTGATCAGGCCGATCCGCGTGTGGCCGAGGCTGATCAGATGGCCGATGGCATCGTCGATGCCCTCGAAGCTGTCCGTGCCCACATAGCTGACAGCGGGATTCTTGCGGATATAGTTGTCGAGGAGAACCGCTGGGATCGTGGAGTCGTTGAACTGCGCGATCCAGGGATCCTGCAGGGCCAGTCCCAGCAGAAAAGCGCCGGCGTAACCGTTCTTCAGCATATAGGTGTCGTACTTTTCCTCCGCCTGGAAATCCGGTGTGAGGGGAACGACGGTGACGGCGCAGTTCTCGCGGAAGGCGAGCTGCTTAAAGCCGAGAATGATGTCGTAGCCGAACTGTTCCGGCGTGTCGTACTCCATATTTTCCACAAAAATACAGAGCTTGCGCAGGGAACGGCCGCGCATCTGCTTGGTGGTGTAACCGAGCTCCACGGCGGTGTCCAGCACCTCCTGGCGCAGCGTCTCGCTGATGTCGCTGGCGCCGTTTAAGCCCTTGGAAACCGTGCTGACGGATATGCCGAGCCGGTCGGCGATGTCTTTGATCGTAGCCATATTCGTACTCCGTGTCGAATTTTTCTATTTATATTGTTGTAACATGTCCGCAGAAAAACAACTCTCTCTGTCTAGCATAGAAGAATTGCGGGCGGAATGCAAGGGCATAGAACAAGAATTTCGAAAATTTTCGCAACTTTGTGAAAGGTATACAAAATTGAAACAGGAAATCCGTTAAAAACAGAAAAGACAGGCAAGAAAAACGATTTCCGTATTGACAAAGCACCTCCCGGGTGCTAAATTAAAATCAGGTACGAAAAAAAACGAAAAATTTGGCGAACGAAAGGACCGGTCCTTTCGTTATATTCTATTACCATAGAATATAAAAACTCTGATCGATATATCATTTTGATATAAGGCGCGGCAGCGCGTTTTATATAGAAGGCGAAAACCTGAACATCGATCCGTGCCCGTGCGGCATGCGGATCAGAAAGAGAGAGGAAAAATTATGAAGAAGAAAGTATTGGCGACATTACTGACGGCAGCAATGGTGGCCGGCTGTCTTGTTGGCTGCGGCGGCGGTTCCGGCGACAGCGCTGCAGATACGGCTCCGGCGGCGGATTCCGCTCTGGCAGCGGACAGCGCGGCAGGCGACACGGCAGGTGACACGGCAGGTGACACGGCAGGCGGAGACGCGGCCGCAGAGCCGGTTGATTACGGCTCCGGCACGATCACGATCTGGGTTGCCGAGAATACGGTAGACTTTACGACGCAGAAGGCCCAGGAGTTCTTTGACGCGAATCCCGATATGGCAGGCTACACCTTCACCGTTGAGCCGGTGGGCGAGGGCGACGCGGCCAGCAACATGCTCACGGACGTGGAGGGCGGCGCGGACATCTTCGGTTTCGCGCAGGACCAGATCACACGTCTCGTATCCGCAGGCGCGCTGTCTCCGATCGTGAATGACAATCTGACATTTGTTACGAGCAACAATGACGAGGGTTCCGCGAACGCGGCGGTTGTCGGCGACGTGACCTACGCTTACCCGATGACTTCCGACAACGGCTACTTCTTATATTATGACAAGAGCGTTGTGACGGATCCCACTTCTCTGGAGAAGATCGTTTCCGACTGCGAGGCGGCAGGCAAGAACTTCTACATGGAGATCAATTCCGGCTGGTATCAGCCCGCATTCTTCTTTGCGACAGGCTGCACGCTGACCTATGACACGGACGACGCCGGCAACTTCACACAGTGCAACGTGGACTACGCGTCCGACGCGGGTGTGGTTGCCCTGAAGGAGATCATCGAGCTGGCGTCCTCCCCGGCGTTCCAGAACGGTTCTTCCGTAGACAACGGCACGAACATCGGCGCGATCGTTGACGGTACATGGGATTCCGGTTCCGCACAGACCGCTTTCGGCGACAACTACGCATGCGCGAAGCTGCCTTCCTTCGAGGGCTCCGACGGCAACACCTACCAGCTCAGCGGATTCGGCGGCTACAAGCTGCTCGGCATCAAGCCTCAGGTAGAGCCCGGCAAGCTGGCAGTCTGCCACGCACTGGCACAGTACCTGACCAACAAGGATACGCAGCTTGCACGTTACAACGCAGTCGGCTGGGGTCCTTCCAACGTAGAGGCACAGCAGGATTCGACGATCCAGGCTGACGTAGCGCTCTCCGCACTGGCAGAGCAGCTGCAGTACACGATCCCGCAGGGCAACTACCCCGGCGATTACTGGACGCTTGCGACATCTCTCGGCGACGATGTGATTTCCGGCACGATCAGCGCATCCTCTTCCGACGAGGAGCTGACCAATGTCCTGCAGAACTTCCAGGATACTTGCATCTCCTATGCACAGTAAACTCATAGAGTACAAATAGCAATGCTCGGCAGAGAGGTCATCTCTCTGCCGAATATTGTCATTTACGAGTGAAACTTGCAAAGCGTGTTTCAGCTCGTTGTCGGGCAAAGTAAGAATGATGAATGCAGGAGGAATTTCAATATGGGAAATAGCGCAAATTCCGGCAAAGGCGCGGTCGGAAAATTTTTCAGCGGGGTTGGAAATGAATTTAAGGAAATCGGGCTGACGTTTGCGCAGGGGGATTGGAAGACCAAGGTTTCTTATCTGATTATGGGTTTCGGCCCGCTCATGCGCAGGCAGTTCTTAAGAGGCTTCGCCTATCTGGCGGTAGAAGTCCTGTTTATCTGGTACATGGTGAGCTTCGGCTGGCATTATCTGAAGGATTTTACCACGCTCGGCACCGTCGCCCGCGTGATGAACAACGACGGTACGTTCAGTTACAACGACAACAGTTTTCTCATTCTGCTCTACAGTCTGCTGACGATCATACTGATCTTTGCATTTCTTGTAGTGTGGAGAATGAATCTTCGGGAAAACCGCAACGAGGAGAAGCTTCTTTCGGCCGGCAAACAGCTGGGCACCGTGAAGGGCGATCTGTACTCGCTGCTGGATTCTCATTTTGATAAGACGCTTCTGGCGCTGCCGGTGCTCGGCATTTTCGTGTTCACCGTGCTGCCGATCGTCTTCATGATCTTTATCGCGTTCACGGACTATGACGCGAACCATCAGCCGCCCACGAATCTTTTCACCTGGGTCGGACTGGAAAACTTCAAGAACCTGTTCTCCTTCGGCACGGCGGGACTCGGTTCCACGTTCCTGACAGTGCTGGGCTGGACGTTGATCTGGGCATTTTTTGCGACCTTCCTCACCTACTTCTGCGGTATGGGCGTCGCGATTATGATAAATAAAAAAGGCATCAAGTTCAAGAAACTCTGGAGAACCATTCTGGTCATGACGATCGCGGTTCCTCAGTTTGTCTCTCTGCTGTATGTATACAAGATGTTCGCCAACGACGGTCTGGTGAATTCCTATCTGATGAAGTGGGGCGTCATCAGCAGTGCGATTCCGTTCTGGTCGAATCCGCTGCTGGCGAAGATCATGATTATCGTGATTAACCTGTGGATTGGTATTCCCTACACGATGCTGATCACCACGGGCCTTTTGATGAACATACCGGAGGATCTGTACGAGAGCGCGAGGATCGACGGCGCGACCGGGTTCCAGATGTTTAAGAGCATCACGCTTCCCTATATGCTGTTTGTGACGGGACCGTTCCTGCTCACACAGTTTACCGGAAACCTGAACAACTTCAACGTCATCTTCCTGCTGACGCAGGGCGGACCGCAGTCCATGAAGCTTTCCAACAACGCGGGCTACACGGATCTGCTCGTCACATGGCTGTACAAGATGACGATCAACGACACGAACTATCGCATGGCGGCGGTACTCGGTATCATGGTATTCGTTGTCACAGCGGTGATTTCACTCATTGTATACGGCATGCTGCCGTCAGTAAGAGATGAGGAGGGATTCCAATAATGGGTATTAAAGCAAAAAGAACATTGGGTAACACGATTACCTATATCGTACTTATCATTATCAGCATCATCTGGCTGTTCCCTTTCGTGTGTCTGTTCCTGCAGAGCCTGCGCTCCTACAATGAGGGCGGCGGCGGTATGGTAGAGTATCTGCTGCCGAAGCAGTTCTCGCTGGACTCCTACAAGGTGCTGTTCAGCCAGGACAGCCAGTTCGTGCGCTGGTATCTGAACACGCTGATTATCGCGGCGTTCGTGGCAGTGCTCCAGACAATTGTGGTGCTGTGCGTCAGCTACGCGCTGTCCCGTATGCGTTTCGCGGGCAGAACCTTTCTGATGCGCTTCTGGCTGATTCTGGGGATGTTCCCGGGTTTCCTGACGATGATCTGCCTGTACTTCCTGTTAAAGCAGTTCGGCCTGACGCAGCAGGGAGCGATTCCGGGATTGATTCTGATCTCGGTGGCGAGCTCCGGTATGGGCTACTACGTCACGAAGGGATATTTTGACACGATCCCGAAAGCGCTGGACGAGGCGGCCAGAATCGACGGCGCCTCCAGAGCGAGAGTGTTCCTGACCATGATCCTGCCGATGTCGAAGCCCATCATCATCTATGCGGCGCTGGTTGCTTTCATGGCGCCCTGGTGCGATTACATCTTCGCCTCCTACGTGGCGTTCGGTTACTCTGACAGCTACAACGTGGCGGTGGCGATGCAGAGATGGGTGTGGACCAACGACTATCAGGGTTATTTCACAAGATTCTGCGCGGGCGGTATGCTCGTGGCAGTGCCGATCACGATCCTTTTCATCTGCCTGCAGAAGTACTATGTAGAAGGCGTGACGGGCGGCGCGGTCAAGGGATAATGACTGTGCGGCCGGGTGCGGCGGTTAGAATATAAGAAGTAAAATGAGTGCAGACCCGCGGCAGGGTCTGCACTTGTTGTATCGGAAGGTAAGCGCAAAGCCGTGCCAGGCGCGGTCTGCCGCATATCATACAGAATATTGAGAAATGAGGAGAAACAGAGATGATACGAGATGACAGAATAAAGCGCCGCGCTGCCGTGGCACTTGCATTGACCATGTTGGTCATGACAGCCTGCGGCGGTGGACAGACGGCGTCTGAGGGCGGCGCTGCGGCGGGCACGGAGGCCGCGGCGGAGCAGTCACAGACCGCGTCTGACACAGATGTCAGTACGCGAGAGACGGAACAGGACGTTACAGAAACGCCGGACGTGACGGACACGATTCCGCTGCAGATGATCGACGACAATTACCGCACATACTATGAAGTGTTCGTCTATTCCTTCTGCGACAGCGACGGGGACGGCGTCGGGGATCTGCAGGGCCTTCTGTCGAAGCTGGATTATATCAACGACGGGGACGATACGACGGACACGGATCTGGGATGCAGCGGGATCTGGCTGATGCCGGTCCATCCCTCGCCTACCTACCACAAGTACGACGTGACGGATTACTATGAGATCGACCCTGCCTACGGCACGACGGAAGATTTCCGGGACCTTCTTGCGGCCTGCAATGAGCGGGGTGTCAAAGTCATCATGGATCTCGTGCTGAATCACACCTCCTCCGAGCACCCGTGGTTTCGTGAGGCCTGTGACTATCTGCGCGGGCTGGGGGACGCCGAGCCGAGCGCGGCGGACTGCCCGTATTTTGGCTATTACAATTTCACGAGAGAACAGCAGACCGGTTACAGCCCCGTGGCGGGAACAGACTGGTACTATGAGGCGCGTTTCTGGGAGGGAATGCCGGATCTGAATCTGGGCTGCGAGGCGCTTCGGGAGGAGATCGCGAAGATCACGCAGTACTGGCTGGACATGGGCGTGGGCGGTTTTCGGCTGGACGCGGTCAAGGAGTATTACAGCGACAGCGCGCCGGACAGCATCGCCTTCCTGACATGGCTGACCGAGACGGTCAAATCCCAGAAGGAGGACGCCTATCTGGTGGGGGAGGCGTGGCTGAACATCAACGCCTACGCGGAATTCTACGAAAGCGGCATCGACAGCCTCTTCGATTTTCACTTCGCGGGAGCGGAGGGTGTGATCGCGAAGGTGATGAACGGCTCGCCGGCGTCCCGTTACGGGGAAGCCGTCGCGTCTCTGGAGGAAACTTTCGGGCAGTACAACGAGAACTATATCGATGCGCCTTTTTACACCAATCACGACATGGCTCGCAGCGCGGGTTACTACACGGGCGAGAGCGGGGAGAGCCGCGTGAAGATGGCGGGCGCCATGAACCTGCTGATGAGCGGTTCGGCCTTCATCTATTACGGTGAAGAGCTGGGCATGAAAGGGTCGGGCAAAGATGAGAACAAGCGCGCGCCGATGTACTGGAGCACGGATGCGAGCGCGGAGGGCATGTGCGACGGGCCGGTGGATATGGAGGATTTCGAGATGAAGTACGGCAGCCTGGCCGAGCAGGAAGAGGATCCGGCCTCAATCTACCGCTATTATAAGAAGGCCATTAAGATACGGAACCAGAATCCGGAGATCGCCAGAGGAACGACGGAATATCTCGCGGACGTCTCGAACGACGGCGTGTGCGTGCTGAAAAAGACTTACGGTGATGCGCAGCTGCTCCTCGTGTTTGCCACGGGAGCCGAGACGCAGAGCGTAGATCTGAGCGGTGTGGAGCTGAACGGACATGCGGTGGACGACTCGACGCAGGTGCGCGGCGCGCTCCTCACCGGGGAAGAGCAGGTGCGCGTGGAGGGCGCGTCGGTCACGATGCCGGCCTACTCTGTGCTGGTGCTGAAGTGACTTCACTCCGGCGCGGGACGCCTGCGCCGGAAGTCTGCCATGAAAAATAACAAGCAAAAACCTCGAAGGCTCGCCTTCGAGGTTTCCGCTTGTGTAAAAGGGGAATTCTTCCGGAATTGCTATAACTCGGCTTGACTTCCGTGATCAAGCCTAACTCTACTATAATCTCTTTTTTCGACACCGTCTACAATTATATTGCATAAGAATAAAACTATATTAGCGAAACTATACTAAAAAACGTTCATTTTACTTAAAATGCATTGCCGAATTAAAAATATTTTGATTTCAAATGAATTATCTATGTTTAATCGTACAGCGCCGCGCATCACATATCCAGGTAATCCCGCTGGGCCTGAATCTCCGGCGGAATTTCCGCGCCGATATTGCGCAGCTTCTGGAACAGGTTGTCGTAGTGGTGGATATGCTGCGCCAGCTTGATGTCGTAGCGCTCCATTGTATCCTTGTAGAGAGGATTGGCCTTCAGCTTGCCGCGGATCTCCCTGGAGAACGGGCAGAAGTCAAACAGGATCGAGCGGGCGATCTTGTTCAGGCGGGGCGAACCCGCGCCCTCATAGAGCACCCACGACGTGTAGTCCCGGATAAACATTTCCTTGAAGCTGTTCTTGGCCTTCTGCATATTGAGTTTGATCTTGTCCTTGGCGTCCGCGGAGAGATCGCGGTTCTTCTTGTAGAACTGGATGTAATCGAAGTAGCGGCTTGTCAGGGACGGCTCGGAGATATCGTTCCATCTTGCGCCCTGCACGCGCTTGCACATCTCCCAGCGGAAATCGCCCGTGAGACGGACCAGAATATTGGTCAGATCCTCCATCTGGAAGACGGAGATCATCATGCGCGCCGGTGTGGTGCGCTTGCGGCCCTCGATCTCCTGCCACATGACGCCTCTGACGCCCACGTTCGGCATCAGGATCAGATCGGGCAGAATCTCCACGCTGATTTCCTCCTTGCCGATGCCGAGCTTCGGGTTGGTGTAGATCATATCGCGGTAGTACGCGCTGAAGTCCACGGCGCGGATCTGCCGGAATGTTTCCTCTACCTTGTCGGCGGAGACGAGAGATTTTTCCAGATCCTTCAGAATATTGTGCTCCGAGAAGAGCGGGCAGAAACTGCTGATCCGCCCGAAGGTGATCTTGTTGCCCGACTGGAACATGTTGTGCAGCTCGAAGAGCACCTGCTTTTTGGTGTCCTTGAGCATCGCGGTCTCCTCGGAGGCCTTGATCTTGCCGGATATTTTTAATTCATGTACGTAAGCCTGATAGTCCGTGTCGAACTCGTTGCGGCTCGGCGACTTTTTGCCGTCGTAGATGGCGCGCAGCCACTCGTAGATTGTGTAGACGCCCCTCGACGGATCGGAGGGTATCCTGTCCACGATGGAGTACAGGTAGGCGGCGTTTTCCATGCCGGCCAGCTGTTCGTCCATGTAGCCGAAATTGAGGAACATCCGCACGACCTTCGGCGCTTCGTGGTCTTTCAGACTGCGCAGGAAAGCCTTTTCATAGATCTGATAGAACAGCTTGGTGATGTGCAGACGCAGCTTTCTCGAGGAGTCGTCCGAGCCGTTTTTGTCGCTCAGCTTGCAGTAGCTGTTCACGGCGGCGCGGAATTCGCCGGCCTCTTCCTCCTCGATCTGTGCGTAAGCCAGAATCGTGTTCAGGGAATCGTGGATTTCCTGGACGTCCTGCGGCTTGTCGGCGTTCGCGGCGGCCTCTTCCGTGAATTTGTCCAGGTCGGCGAGGCGTTCCTTGTACTCCGCCACGCGCTCTCTGTACATCTCTTTGTCGATGGAAGGCTGGCTCTCCAATTGGATCATCATCTTGGAGATGGCCGCGATCACGCTGGTAGACTCGTCGGCGTGGGGACCGATCTTGTAGAGCAGGCTGGCGTAGAGATCGAAGAAGTCCAGCCGGTTTTCGCTCATCAGAAGATTGGTGATCTCGGATTTATAGTCGTATAGGACGCGGCATACGGACAGGATCGCGGACACGTCCCGGCTTGTTTTGATCAGAAGACCGCGCAGGAAATCGGCGCTCAGTTCCCGGGTGGGCTTCGACGCGACGAAGGCGCGCAGCTGCGTGTAGTAGCCGCCGATGCAGCTGTCGATATCTTCCTCCAGCACGAGGGAGGTCAAAGTCTCCAGACCGGGCAGGGCTCTGGCGGAGATCCCGCGCTTGCCGCAGAGAGAGCGGTATTCCTCGTAGCTGTTCATCAGATAGTGGTAGAAATTGTCGCAGTCGAAGGTGGCCAGCTCATATTGGTCAAGGATCTCCTGCAGCTGCCGGAACATGGACGCGACGATGCGCCCGGCCATATCGGCATTTCCGAGAATCTTGGGAAGCTGCGCCTCGGAATAGGCGTAGGAGGCGAGAGAGACCGTCTCGTCCGCCCGGTAGGTGATCAGGTAGGAGCCTGCGAACAGTTCGCAGACGCCTATGACGTCGCCCTTTTTCAGATAAAATTCGCCGCCCGGATAAGAAGCGTGCACGCTGCCGTTGGCGATTATGTGTAACGCGCTGATCGCCTGACCGCTCTGCGCCAGGATTTTTCCCGCAGGATATTCTTTTACAGCCATATGGATGCCCTCCCTTGTCGTTACTTTCTAGTGTACTACGGATGGGCGGGAAATACAAGAAAAGAAAGCGCGGCGCGCCCGTTTTGCGGCGATTTCCGGCAGGCCTGCCGTGGATTCTGACAAAATGCACAAGAAGTATTCTCTTATTTTGTACAGCACTTCCCATGAAAATATGATAGAATATGCACGAATGCATTAAGCCGTGCGGGCGCGGCTTCACAGGCGGGGAGTGACTAACCGATGGAGAACGAGGATATTGAATACAGGCGGCAGATTGTGAGCACGTACAAGCCGGATGTGGAGAAGCTGATCCGCTATCTTCCCTGGCTGGAGGAGAAGGCGGCGGCGGGAAGCGGCGTGGCCGAGATGTTCGGGGACAACGGCATCAGAGAACACTCCATTACGTTCCCTGTGTACGACAGCACCCTGATGAGTTTTATTAAAGAAGTGCAGCGGACGGAGCTGTTGGACAGAAACTATCCCTACATCTATTCCCGCCACAGGATCAGGACGCTGCAGGACGAGCTGCGAGCCATATCGCGGGCGGATATCAAGGAGATGGACGTCCTGAAAGGGATCCTGTCCAAATACGTCCTGGGCGGCATGACGAAGGGGCGTCTGTGGACGGAGGCGGTGACGAACAGAATCTTTCTGAATGTGATCCGCAGGATGAAAGAGAACATAGAATTCTGGGACCGGCCGATGCAGTAGGCGCAGCGGCGGGGCGGTCAGGACAGAAAACAGACAAGAAGGAAACGACAACGGCATGGGTGAGAAATCAGTACAGAAAAAACAATATATTTTGGATACCGCGCGCGAGGTTTTTGCAAAGAAGGGCTTTAAGAGCGTGACGATGAAGGACATCGTGGAGGCGTGCGGGATCAGCCGCGGCGGGCTGTATTTGTACTACGACAGCACGGAGCAGATTTTCAGGGAGATCCTGTCGATGGAGGCGCAGGAGACGGACGATGTCTTTGCCGGTCATATCTCCGGGGAGGACACGGCTTCGGATATCCTGACGCTTTTTCTCAAGGAACAGAAGAAAGAACTGCTGCAGGAGAAGAACAGCTTGACCGTTGCGGTCTATGAATATTTTTTTGCAAACGGATCGACCGACAGGAACAATATGCTGCGCCGCCAGTTTGACGCGGGTGTCAGAGTGCTGGAGAAACTGATCGAAACAGGCATTGCCAGCGGGGAATTCTACTGCGAGGACCCGAGAGGGGCGGCGGCCAATATCATGTATGTGCTGGAGGGGATGAAGGTCAACGCCAGAACCTTCGGCATCACGGAGAAGATGGTGGACGAGCAGCTGAAATACATTATGGAAGGACTGTTCATCGATGTGTAGAGGGCGGAAGCCGGGCGAAAACCATACCACGAAAAGGAGAAGAGCAGCATGGGAGACGTGAAGCGCATTTATGTGGAGAAGAAGGAACCCTTTGCGGTCAGGGCGAAGGAGCTTAAGGAGGAGATCGCAAACTACCTGGGCGTCGGCGGCGTGCGGCAGGTGCGGGTTTTCATCCGCTACGATGTGGAGAATTTGTCGCAGGAGGTTTTCGAGAAGGCGTGCCGCACCGTTTTCAGCGAGCCGCCGGTGGATATCCTCTACGAAGAGTCGATCGAAGTTCCCGCGGACGGCAGAGTGTTCAGCGTGGAGTTTCTGCCGGGGCAGTTCGACCAGAGGGCGGATTCCGCGGTGCAGTGCGTGAAGTTCCTCAGGGAGGACGAGGAGCCGATCATCAGGACGGCCGTCACCTATCTGCTTACGGGCGATATCACGGATGACGACTTCGCGAAAATCAAGGCGTACTGCATCAACCCCGTGGACTCCAGAGAGACCGGCATGGTCAAACCCGACACACTTGTCACAAAATATGATGAGCCCGCGGACGTGGCCGTCTTTACGGGCTTTGCGGATATGCCGGAGGCGGAGCTTCGGAAGCTGTATGACTCCCTCGGACTGGCGATGACGTTCCGGGATTTTCTTCATATTCAGAAGTACTATCGGGAAGAGGAGCACAGGGATCCGACGATGACGGAGATCCGCGTGCTCGACACCTACTGGTCGGATCACTGCCGTCACACGACGTTCTCCACGGAGCTCAAGGAGGTTTCGTTCGGGGACGGCTTCTATCGGAAACCGATCGAGGAGACTTATGAGAACTATCTCGCCGTCAGGAACGAGATCTACGCGGACAGACCGGATAAGTTCGTCTGTCTGATGGATCTGGCGCTGATGGCGATGCGCAAACTGAAGAAGGACGGCAAGCTTCAGGATATGGAGGAGTCCGACGAGATCAACGCCTGCTCGGTGATCGTTCCCGTCGAGATGGATTACGGCGACAGAAAAGAGACCGAGGAGTGGCTTGTATTCTTCAAGAACGAGACGCACAACCACCCCACGGAGATTGAGCCCTTCGGCGGCGCGGCCACCTGTCTGGGAGGCGCGATCCGCGATCCGCTCTCCGGGCGCGGCTATGTGTATCAGGCGATGCGCGTCACGGGCGCGGCGGATCCCACCGTCCCAGTTGCGGAGACGCTGCGGGGCAAGCTGCCGCAGAAGAAGCTGGTGCGCGGCGCGGCCGGCGGCTATTCCTCCTACGGCAACCAGATCGGATTGGCGACCGGATTGGTCAAGGAGATTTATCACCCCGACTATGTGGCGAAAAGAATGGAGATCGGCGCGGTCATGGGGGCGGCGCCGAGAAAGAACGTGATCCGCGCGGCCTCCGACCCGGGCGACGCCATCATCCTGCTGGGCGGCAGGACGGGACGCGACGGCTGCGGCGGCGCGACGGGTTCCTCCAAGGTGCACACGGAGAGTTCCATCGAAACCTGCGGCGCGGAGGTGCAGAAGGGCAACGCGCCCACGGAGCGCAAGATCCAGAGATTGTTCCGCAGGGCTGAGGTGAGCCGTCTCATCAAGAAGTGCAACGATTTCGGCGCGGGCGGCGTGTCCGTGGCCATCGGTGAGCTGGCGGACGGCCTCACGGTAGACCTCGACAAGGTGCCGAAGAAGTATGCGGGACTGGACGGCACGGAGCTGGCGATCTCCGAGTCCCAGGAGCGCATGGCCGTGGTGGTGGCCCCGCGGGATGTGCAGGCGTTCCTCGGCTATGCCGCGGAGGAGAATCTGGAGGCCGTGGAGGTCGCGACGGTGACGGAGGAGCCCAGACTGGTGCTCAAGTGGCGCGGCAGGGAGATTGTCAACATTGCGCGGGCTTTCCTTGACACCAACGGGGCGCATCAGGAGACGGCCGTCGCGGTGGATATGCCCGACGAGAAGGACAATTATCTGAAGAAAATCGCGACGCCCCAGGTGGCGCAGGCACTCCAGGCGGGCGATGTGAAGCGCGCGTGGCTTGCCCTTTTCAATGATCTGAATGTGTGCTCGCAGAAAGGTCTGGTGGAGATGTTCGACGCCTCCATCGGCGCGGGCAGCGTATATATGCCTTACGGCGGGAAATACCAGCTCACGGAGACCCAGGCGATGGTGGCGAAGCTGCCGGTGCTGGAGGGCAGGACGGACACCGTGACGATGATGAGTTACGGCTTCGATCCCTACCTCTCCTCGTGGAGTCCCTATCACGGCGCGGTCTACGCGGTGACGGAGTCGATGGCGAAGATTGTGGCTAACGGCGGCGATTACAGGAAAATCCGCTTCACCTTCCAGGAGTATTTCCGGCGGATGACGGAGGAGCCGCACCGCTGGAGTCAGCCTTTTGCGGCGCTTCTCGGCGCCTACAGCGCACAGCTGGGCTACGGCCTGCCCTCCATCGGCGGCAAGGATTCCATGTCCGGCACGTTCAACGATATCGACGTTCCGCCTACGCTGGTGTCCTTCGCGGTGGACATTGCGAGACAGGGCGATATTGTCAGCCCGGAGCTCAAGCGGGCGGGCAGCAGGCTGGTTCGCTTCCATATCGACAGGGACGAGTACGACCTGCCCGTCTACGAGAACGTCATGAAAGTATATGACTATATTCTGACATTGATGTCACAGGGAAAGATCCTGTCCGCCTACGCGCTGGACGCAAAGGGCGTGGCGGCTGCGGCCGGCAAGATGGCCTTCGGCAACAGGCTGGGCGTGCGGATCGACGCCGGCGTGCCGGAGCAAAGCCTCTTCGACAACGGGCTGGGCGAGATTCTGGCGGAGATGCCGCCGGAGGCTGCGGACGCCCTGCAGGACAGCGGATTGACCTATACGGTCATCGGCGAGGTGACAGCGGAGCCGGCCTTCGTGTACGGAGATGTGAAGATCGGCATGGACGAGGCGCTGGAGGCATGGACGGGCAGGCTGGACAAGGTATTCCCCTACACCGCATCCGCGGACAGGAGCAGGGTGGACACCGGTCTGTACGAGGCAAAGGAAGTGTATCTGTGCAAACATAAAGTCGCGAGGCCGACCGTCTTTATTCCGGTGTTCCCCGGCACGAACTGCGAGTACGACAGTGCCGCCGCCTTTGCGAGAGCGGGCGCGGACGTGGTGACCAGGGTGTTCCGGAACCTGACGGCGCAGGACATTCGGGAGAGCGTGGACGTCTTCGAGAAGGCCATCGGGCAGGCGCAGATCATCATGTTCCCCGGCGGTTTCTCGGCGGGCGACGAGCCGGACGGCTCCGCCAAGTTCTTTGCTACCGCCTTTCAGAATGAGAAGATCCGGGAGGCCGTGAACCGGCTCCTGCATGAGAGGGACGGTCTGGCGCTGGGCATCTGCAACGGTTTCCAGGCGCTGATCAAGCTGGGACTCGTGCCCTACGGCGAGATCACGGGGCAGAAGGAGGATTCCCCGACGCTGACCTTCAACACCGTCAACCGCCACATATCCAAGATGGCCTACATCAAGGTAGTCTCCGACAAGTCCCCGTGGCTTCGGGGCGCGAAGCTCGGCGGCACCTACGTGAATCCGGCCTCCCACGGCGAAGGGCGGTTCGTCGCGCCGAAGGAGTGGATCGACCGGCTCTTTGCGAACGGGCAGGTGGCGACACAGTACGCCGACCCGGAGGGCAATATCACCATGGACGAGGAGTGGAACATCAACGGCTCCTACGCGGCCATCGAGGGAATCACGTCTCCGGACGGCAGGGTGTTCGGCAAGATGGCCCACTCCGAGAGACGGGGCGAGGGCGTCGCGGTCAACATATACGGAGAGCAGGATCTGAAGATTTTCGAGTCCGGCGTATCCTATTTCCGATAAGAAGAAACGAGAGAGACCTCGTGCGGGGAAGCACTTCGCAGGAGGTCTTTTTGCGCGAGTGAAATTCGCAAAGCGTGTTTCGCCTCGCTGCACGCGGGCGGAGACATTTTGGGAATTGAACGGCAGCGGCTCTTGTGCTATAATAAGGCGATTATGCGAAAGAATACTGGAAAGAACAGGTGACAGGATGAAAGCGTTCTTAATTTTGGAAGACGGCACGGTTTTTGAGGGGACTCACATCGGCGCCGACAGAGAGATTGTCAGCGAGATCGTATTTAACACCTCCATGACGGGATATCCGGAGGTGCTGACCGATCCGTCCTACGCGGGGCAGGCCGTGTGCATGACCTACCCGCTGATCGGCAACTACGGCGTGTGCAGGGAGGATCTGGAGTCGTCGAGGATATGGCCCGACGGCCTCATTGTCAGAGAGCTTTCCAGAATGCCCAGTAATTTCCGCTGCGATGTGACGATTCAGGAGTTCCTCGCGGAAAACGACGTGCCGGGCATCGCCGGAATCGACACGAGGGCGCTCACGAAGCTTCTCCGAGAAAAGGGAACGATGAACGGCATGATCACTGCCGACGAACACTATCAGATAGAAGAGATTTTGCCGAAGCTTAAGGCGTACACCACCGGCAGAGTGGTGGAGCGCGTCACCTGCAGAGAGAAATATACGCTGGCCGGAACGAAGAACCTCGCGGACAACGGGCCGCTCTCCGGCAGCTCGCGTTTTTGCAGGGAGGACTATGAGGCGGGCGTCCGCGAGCGGAAGCCCAGCATGGTCCGCAGGCTGAACGGCGCGGGGCTTCAGGTGGCGCTTCTGGATCTCGGCGCCAAGGCCAATATCGCCAGGTCACTGGCGGCCAGAGGCTGCGACGTGACCGTCTATCCCGCCGGCACGAAGGCCGCGGAGATCATAGACGGCAGGCCGGACGGCATCATGCTGAGCAACGGCCCCGGCGACCCGAAGGAGTGTACGGAGGTGATCGCCGAGGTGAGGAAGCTGTACGACACGGACATTCCGATCTTCGCGATCTGTCTCGGCCATCAGCTCATGGCGCTGGCGACGGGCGCGGATACCCATAAGATGAAGTACGGACACAGGGGCGGCAACCATCCCGTGAAGGATCTCAGGACGGGGCGGGTGTACATCTCCTCCCAGAACCACGGTTACGTGGTGGACACGGACAAGCTCGATCCGAAGGTGGCAGTGCCCGCCTTCGTCAATGTCAACGACGGCACCAACGAGGGCCTCGCCTACACCGGCAAGAACATCTTCACCGTGCAGTTCCATCCCGAGGCCTGCCCGGGCCCCCAGGACTCCGGAGAGCTGTTCGACCGGTTTATCGACATGATGAAGGAGGTGCGCCATGCCTAAGAATCCCAACGTGAAAAAAGTGCTTGTGATCGGCTCCGGCCCGATCGTGATCGGGCAGGCGGCGGAATTTGACTATGCGGGAACCCAGGCCTGCCGCTCCCTGAAGGAGGAGGGCGTGGAGGTTGTTCTGGTTAATTCCAACCCCGCGACAATCATGACCGACGGCGATATCGCGGACAAGGTCTACATCGAACCGCTGACCGCGAAGGTGATAGAAGAGATCATTCTGAAGGAAAAACCGGACAGCCTGCTCCCCAACATGGGCGGACAGGCCGGGCTGAATCTCGGCATGGAGCTGGACGAGTCTGGTTTCCTGAGAGAGCACGGCGTCACCCTGCTCGGCACGACGGCGTCCACCATCAAGAAGGCCGAGGACCGTCTGGAGTTCAAGGAGACGATGGAGAAGATCGGCGAGCCCTGCGCGCCCTCTCTCGTGGTGGAGAATATCGAGGACGGCGTTGCCTTTGCGGCGCAGATCGGCTACCCCGTGGTGCTGCGCCCCGCCTATACGCTGGGCGGCTCCGGCGGCGGTATCGCCCACAACCAGGCGCAGCTGGAGGAGATTCTGGCCAACGGCCTGCGCCTCTCCCGCGTGGGGCAGGTGCTCGTGGAGCGCTGCATCGCGGGCTGGAAGGAGATTGAGTACGAGGTGATGCGCGACAGCGCGGGCAACTGTATCACCGTCTGCAACATGGAGAACATCGATCCTGTGGGCGTGCACACCGGCGACAGCATCGTGGTGGCGCCCTCCCAGACGCTGAGCGACAAGGAGTATCAGATGCTCAGGAGCTCCGCCCTCAATATCATCAACGAGCTGGGCATCACGGGCGGCTGCAACGTCCAGTTTGCCCTGCACCCCACCAGCTTTGAGTACTGTGTCATCGAGGTCAAT
>CANPXP010000027.1 GCA_947586255.1 uncultured Lachnospiraceae bacterium
AAGGACAGAATAGGTGTGGTGTCCGAAACTACAATCATATTTTATTTACCAGCCTTTTTACGGTTCCAACTTCTTCCTCAAATTCCTGATCTGACATGTCCAGATACGGAATCCCCAGTGCTCCATAAATCTGTATCAACTCCATCTTACTCAATCCGAGAAGCTCCGCCGCTTTTCCATGTGATATGGTATCGTTAGCTATACTCGGATAAAGCAGGAGCGCATTCCTGACTTCCTCCGTTGTTTCATCTAACACATACTGCCGAATCGTTTCCGGCACTTTTATTTCTATATTTGTCATTACCATACGATCACATCCTTTCACTACTTCCAATTTACTATAAATATGCTATAAACATAGTATACCTTTTTCCATGTTCATTCACAATCAAAGTTTAGACTTTTATAGGAAAAATGCTTGAACCGCATAATACTGCATTGTGCTGTCTCCTATTTTGCTTTTCTTACCGCCTCTATTTCAGCATTTATCTCTTCCAAAGTCATTTCTGAAGTTCCGTTTTCCATGGTAGCGCTGCTTAACTCCTGAAGAGCCCTCGCTGCTTCTTTAGCTTTATAATCACTCCGAAAATATTATGCCCCAGCAGCACTGCGAATCAATACAATAATCCCAATAATGATAAGTATTGGAGCTGCAATATACAATAATCCCGCACACACCATTCCAAATAGAAGCAGCGGAAGCAGAAACACTGTGCACAAAATTCTTATAATTCCCCATGCCGCCTTAAGTTCCAATATCAGCATTTTCCACGCAACCCAAAGCAAAGCAACAGCAAATATAATTGTCAACATTCATACGCCCCTTTCCATTGAATCTTTTCATATGAATTATAGTTTATCAAAATTTTTATTTTATCTCCAGAAATCGCGAAACAAACATTATATCCGATAAATGCTTGGTTTCTTTGTAAACATACAGCATCACGACAATACCCTCCTTGCCATCAGCCTGAAAAATAAACTCAACATGGTATCCGCTGCCAGATTTAATGCCAACAGTATCCGATTTTTTCTTATAAGACCCCAAATAATAGTCATATTCGCTGCCATAATAGGTATCTACTTCTTTGGACGGGAACGAACCCACATCACCTAAAATATTATCAACAATCGCTTTCTCAATCAGCTCTGTTTCTTCCGAATCATTTAAGTAATCGGCCAACTGCTTTTGATTATCAAAATAGCATATAAATAAAGATTCCGGATCTGAATCATTCACCTCCAGTCTATTGAGTCTATATTGATACCCCTCCATTGTACCCAGTTTTTCATCTGTGATATTGGATTGGATATCTTCACTGGCCCAAGAAGCGGGAATGTAATATTCTACGTCACCATTGTGCAAAGTGATTTTATTGGCATTTCTCTTATCAAACGATGATCCATCCAGCAAATAAAACATCTCATTGGATGTTATAACTGGCGGCATATCCATTATTTTTTCCGCTTTCAGATGAATATCCTTATCAATGGCATCCACTGTGATTTTCCCATATAATGCGACACTATCTCCTATGCCGTAATCAGATGCCACCGTTCGCAGTTCTTTATCATAGGAACACTTCACAGTCATATCCGAAGACGTAATACCTGTCAATACAAGATCTTTGCCGTTTTTACCGATACTCGACACTTTGCCCGCCAAGAGAACCATATTATCCTTATATGTTTTCCTGGCTTCTTTATCGTCCTGTGTAAATGCAGAAATAAGTGTATCGACTGTACAATACTGATATACCCGATTCTTTTCCGTATCAATCACTACTTTAGTACGGTTGAACCAGCCTGCTCCACACAGAAGAAAAGCGATATAAAACGCTGATATTACGGTCAATATTTTCCTTTTGTTCATAACATAGTTTTCCTATTCTTTCGTATAATTCAACCCGATCTCTGCTTCTAAATCGCTTAGGATTGACAATACCTCTTTGTATACATGCGATTCTGCGAAATCATCCACTAACCGAAACGACACATGTTCACCGTTGTCCTGTATGATTTTTGCCTTGAGTCTATTCAAGTCAGCATATTCCTCCGTATCATAAGTAATCGTCTGATCTCTTACTGTAATGACAATTATCCTTTCCTGAGTTTCATTTTCATCATTCGACGCTGATCCAGACATCACTTTCTCATCAGCAACAGTGGATGTAGAACTTGATGTTTCCGACTTTTCCGCTGAATTTGCTCCTGGAATGCATTTTTCGATAGCTGTATCCAGATCAATGAGTTTTGTATCGTTTAACAATTTAACTTCTTTCTTGCCCCAGCCCGTCAAAAATATCAGTGAGCAAATCATCATAAACATTGCCGGATATTTCTTTTTCATCGTGTTTCCTCATATGATAATCCCAGTTCGTTTAGTATGTTTTCTACAGAATGATATGTAGAAGACACTGCAAAACTGTCAATTACCATGACTGTATTTTCTTTTCTGATCTGTGCCAATTTTTCTTTTAGGTCATTATAATCGGCGCATGGTTCTCCACATAGTGAGATTTCTTTACCTGAAATGACAATATAATAAGTGTACGCTTTTCCGGATTCCGCGACAAACTGTCCTTCATCATTTAACTCATCCCATACCTGATTTGCAGACGCCTGCGGATAGAGTTTCTGATAAAGCCAAAATTCCTCACCCTGTGCGGCATAACCGAGATAAAATCCTGATAAAAGCATCATCCAGCCAAGCAAGAATGAAATTAAAAATAAAGTTTGCAACTGTTTCTTATGATAAGCAACTACGGATTGCGTTTCAGAATCCAATCTGGCTTGAATAAATTCCTTATCCCTATCATATACAATCTCGAATTTTTCTTTGATGGGCAGATAAATATACAAGGACAATAAGCCGAAACCACCTGCCAGAACCGCCACTACACCTATAATCATCAAAATCCAAGGTATCATTTCGTTTCCCCGTCTGTATTTCCTTTCACAATATAAACATTGTCATATGTCTGTACCAATTCGTCCAATATGCCATTGACCATAACCTCATCCCGATACAGAATATGATCATCATTCTCATTGACAGAAAGAATTATCGGTTTATCCTGATTCTGTTCAATATAACCGACAAGAAGCGCCTTAAAGTTATTCACAGATTCCGCAATATCATTGCCTATTAAATCAATGGACTGAATTTCCTCTCCTTGTTTCAAAATACGAATCTGCCTCTTGGTGATCTCATCTTCATCATAGGGAACAACAACCGAAACCGCCCATACATTGTTAAATGCCTCCTGTTGTTCTTCGTATAACTGTTTTTCCGCTTCTGCCTGCGCCTTAGCGTATTCTGCTTGGGTCCGCGCCTCATTCAAATCATCGCTGATAGTAGTCTGGCCGCATACCAGAACAAGTAATATGATAAAAATAACATCCAACATAGATGTAAGATCAATTAGGATATCGTTCCGAAATCTGCTCCCGTTCCTTCGCATCTGTTAACACTCCTTATTTTGTACATTATGCGGCATTTCCGCCAGATCTCGTTTTTTGTCATAATTATTCAGCATAACTTCTACATCGTAAATAATCCTAGATGGGAAAATCGCTTCAATAAGCTTAAGGCCAATTGCAAAAATCAATCCCAATAAAGTGGTCTCCAAAGCAACATCAAGAGAAGCCATCATACCAGCTATATCATTGGATTGCAGTTCCAACATCAAACCAGCAACCGTTCCCAGGATACCAAGCAACGGAAAAATAGGGATTATCTGTATCAACACACTATGCAGAGAACATTTTTTATTAAATTCATTTTCATATCTTCTGATCGTATCAGGCGTAATAGTTGCCTTTTCATCTTCAGTCTCCTCAATATCCTTTAAATTATTGCTATATGTATATTTTTTGTTTTTTTGTTCCAGAGCCTCTGTAATTCTGTTCTTTTTGTTCGACAAAGCCAAACCGTTTGCAAATAGCAAAACCGCAATTATCATTCCTAAAATAACGATGCCTTCAGTGGCATATTGAGCAATAAATTGTAATATGAAATTCATAACTTGTCTCCTTTGCAATTTTTCTACAATTTTAATGCTTTAATTATATCGCTATTATTCTAACTTTACAACGAAAAAGCCGAGCACCATCTGTCATTTTACAATAGGATCTGTCCATGGAGGAGATCGAGGCCACAGGCTTCAGCAACTACTACGTGGACCACACCGTCGGCGTATGGCCCCAGGCGACGAGCCCTTCAACGCCTGCGAGTTCCAGAGTAAGGACGATATCATCACCAATCTGATGGAGGATATGGCGGCCGGGCAGAAAGCCGAACCACCTGCGACAACATCCTGCGCCTGATCCATGAGCCCGACATATGCGAGCCGATCAAATTCCTGCGGATGCGCGAGGTCGTGCACTTCCAGCGGTTCAGGGAGGCGCTGCGCATCGTACAGGATAAGCTGAACGAAAAGAACTTCTAAAAGAGATGCGCCGTCACTATTGCGGTAGTGGCGGCGTTCTGCTATGCTTCAAGCAGGGAGAAAAATTTTATATAAGATACTTTTATCCCAATTTCCGTTCATACAGCAAAACCTCCTCGTTTTTAATGGCATCTAAAAAAGTAATGTCCAAACTGCCTGTAGTGAGCAGATCAACTTTCTTATCCAAAGCGGCTTCCAAATCCATAAGCAATCCGCCGAGTGCCCAACCTTTAATATGTCCGCGGTCAATACGCAGATCTATATCACTGTCTGCAGTAGCTTCTCCCCTTGCATAAGAACCAAAAAGGGAAATCCGCTCCGCCCCATACTGCGACGCGAGATCAGAAACTTTTTGCCGTATATCATGAAGATCAAGAATCGCTGCCATCGCCAAACTCCTTTTCACATTTTTATCCTTGTGGCACATCAAATCATTGTAAATTGCGGTTGCTGTATGATGCTGAATTCTTCGTTTTCAAATTCTTTACTCGATATAAAGTTAGATAATTAATTATAACATTTCTCACTATCTCTAACAAGCATTCCAAAGATTTGCTGTTTTGTCATCAGAAAAATATATTATAAATATTAATCGATACGATATCTCAGCAATTCTATTATTAAAACAAAGTTATCTCGTTTGAAATCTGATTTTTTCGTTTTCATATCCCGACTCATATATTCTGTTCAATAAATTCCTTAAACCTTGTCCAGCCATTCCTGCTTTGATCTATTGGTCTTCCACCCCAAGATTTTCCATTTGCGCCACTTGTGGAAGGTAGGTTCTCTACTTTTATTTTCGGGTATTTCTTTTTAAACTCCTTTTGTGCTTTTTGCCCCATAACACCGACTCGCTTTATATTCGGATGTTGTTGTAAAAAGTCTGAAATATCATTCCATTCCGGATCCTTTATATCAGAATCCCTGCTTGTTTTCTTTTCTGTTTTACTGCTTGCTTTCTTTTCTGTTTTACTTCTTATACCTGACTTATAAATATCCCACAAAGCAACTTTGAGTTCTTTCAGAATATCAACAGCTTCTTCATTACTTTGAGGCTTCTTATCACGTCCTATATATTCACAGAAAAAATCCCAAAAATAGTTCCCGGCATCTGCATAATAATATTGTTTTTGCAACGATTTTTCTCCGGGAAGGGTTCCCAACAATAATACTTCCGAATCTTCAAAAACTATAGGTGGAAACCCTTCTATTCTTTCGCTCATTACATATTTTCCTCTCATTGCATGTTTTGCTCACCCTTATGCATAATATCAACCATTTCTTAGGCGTAACAACATAAGATTTTACGGGAAAATGCTTGATATTCCCTGTCACAAGATACGCATTATCATACTCTTTTCGCCCCTCCATAACCACCTCATAGAAAATAACATCTTTAAGGTCGGGGATTATTTCTTCTACTGAAACCGCATCTACAAAGATACCTCTGCTGATTATGCCGTCAATAAAAGTTTTCACCATGATCTGGTCAAACTGAAATTTCGTGCGTGCTAACACTTCCCGATACTCTGCAACTATTTCATCGCATAACAAAGGAATCAGATCGCCTAAAAGAGCTTCGTTGGCAATCTGTCCCGGAACAGACTGAACCTTTAGCATAGCGGAAACCAATACATTTGTGTCTATTACCGCATAATACTGCATTGTGCCGTCTCCTATTTTGCTTTTCTTACCGCCTCTATTTCAGCATTTATCTCTTCCAAAGTCATTTCTGAAGTTCCATTTCCCATGGCAGCGCTGCTTAACTTCTGAAGGGCTCTGGCTGCTCTTTCAGCCTTATAATCACTCTTTGGTAAAATCATATCAAAAGGAACGCCGTTAACCATAACCGATCTTTTCAAAAACATCCGCACTGCCGTAGATAAATCAATTCCCAATGCGTCATACACAGCAGTCGCCTGATTTTTTAATTCATCATCAATTCTGACCTGTACCAATGTGGTTGCCATGTCCATCACCTTCTTTGAATAGTTTGTAATTCAATTATAGTATATTGTATGACAATGTCAATGATATATTCCCGACATCTGCAAGCCAGCCAAATTTCCATATTCAAATTCATTCTTGTTTCCCGGCAAGTAATATGTTATATTTTTTACGAAAGAGAGACTTGCCGTTTTCACAAACCACAGCTAAAGGGGCCGTATGAGCAGACGGATATCTTTTGATCTTGCCAGGGCAGAGTCCGCGAGATATTCCAAAATTCAAAATGTGATAAATATTCTTAGCGACGATGTTGATGGAGCAACCCGCAGTATCGTATTTAACGATTTGATTGCCTCGGCAGATCTGCAGCCTTTTTATGTGGGAAAAGCGATATCGATTGACGGTCAGACGATCAACATCGGCAAGAAAAGCTATCCAGCTTATGAAATCCAAAAAGTCACCGTAAATACGGAAGGCTCCATGGCAATTTACGACAATTTCGGAAAAAAGATCTGCGGATGCCTTCGATTGAATGTGTCCTTGAAAAATATTGAACTATTCTGCGTCTGGGTGCGAAAATATCATATCCCGACAGAAATCAGATCCGGCAAAGCGGAACGCTTTTTTCAATATGCGCTGCTGGTGATTACTGTTTTGTTGTGCCTGTTATATAAGCTGACACGCGGGCTTTGGTAAAAGTTCCGGGAATTAACTAATCTGTATCAACTCCAAGCAGGACCGCATTCCTGATTTTTCATAAGTTTCATTTAGATCCAGGTTTCAGATACTTGATATTTTTTACCATTAGAATCCATAAACCAATGTACAAAAGCGGCGTATTATACAATGTATATCGCGGAGAGCAGAAAATAACCAGCGATATCATAGTGACATTTACGACGATAAACAATATGATAAAAATTGCAAGAGCGGCCAGTTTGGTCATACCTTCTTTCTTTATGTGAAGTAAAGTCAAGAAAAAATATGCCAAATATGCCAACGGCGCGCAAAGCATGAAAGGGATTTCTTCCGGAATGCCCACTGCTGTCACAACAATCCCCGAAAGGAAGGTGTAAAAAGAGCACAACAACATACTTGACCACACTTTCGGCATTAATCCGGCAAAGATTTGTCTTACTATTTCATCTACTTTTTTGGCAAGATCAATATCATTCCCTTGATAGTGAGCTGCAACATATTCCTGTACCATCGGCCACATTGTAGAGAGTTGAATGTAATCATAATTGTCATGGAAATGCTGTACCTTGTTCAGCAAACCCTTTGAAGCGCTATGTTTCAAATAACCTTTGGCCTCACATGCATCATATATCTGATAAAACAGTTCTCTCGCTTCATCTTCCACAATGCCCTCGCCATACTCTCTTTCTGCCACATAAACGGCCACCGTCGCCTGAAATCGATTGTCCCCGGAATGTGACACCGCCGCGCCATGAGCAATATAATTATATCCGTAATCAAATATTTTACAAAAACCACAAATACCGATTATGCACATGAAAGAAACTGCCACTGCCTTTTTCATTTTGCCTGCTTTCAGGTTCACACAGCATACTGCAATAACCAGAAAAATCAGAGTAATAACCATTTGTTTCCTTGTGGAAATCAAAAGAAAAGAAAGCAGCACAGAACTCATGAGCGCTTTTGAACCGTTATGATATAAATAATCCAGCAAATATCTCACGAATATGAGAAACATTGGCATCGCAATGCTTTCTGTCAATATGCTTATAGAATACATATCTACTTTAACAGAAAAATAACACAACAATGCGGTAATCATTGGAATCAGCAAGATGACAACTTCATGCCATCTGCATAAATGGAACTCCTTTTGCAGATATTCTGCCAGAGACCATGCCGCAAACGCCGCCAACAAACTTTGTATATATATTGCAACAGTCAAATATAGTTCATTGTTTCCTTTAAAAAATCCACATAAAAACCGTAACGCAGCCAAAAAAGTACAATATAGCGGTTCTCTGTACAGAGCCATGGAAATATAGCCTGAAGAATCCTCTGCAATCTCAACCCCATTGTAAAAGGCAAAGAACAAATAAAACAAGATACTTACACCCAAAAAGACTAATGAAATATATTTCTGTTTATCAGTTTCGTTCATTTTAAACATGTTATCTCCCTCAATGTAATTAGCGTCCGGCGTTCCGTATAGACCCTATTTCTCCTCTTGGAAAGACAATCAGCAGCGTACCGCTGTCAACAGATATGCTGCTCTCTCTGCCAACAAATTCATTGCTGACGCCGAGTGGAAATGTGTTGGTCAGGACGGCGTGATCCAGCTCGTATTTTAGCCCCTGCAGACAGACGCCCTCCGCTTTTTCGGAATAAGAGAAAACAGACACATAGCCGGATGCGATTCTGTCAAAAGCGATTTTCCGGTCAGTAATGACTGTCATAACGCTGTCGCGGTCCATCAGGAAGCCCTGTCTGCCGCTTTCCGCAAGAAATGCCAACACCTGCAGATTGGCGAGCGTGTGATCCATGCGTCCACCGGTTCCGCAGTAGAGATAAAAATCCAAATAGCCCTCCCGGATTCCCTCGCGAACAGCCGCGAGCATATCCGTGTCGTCTTTTTCGGTGCGCAGTGCGACGACATTGTGGTGCTGCGGCCTTGCGCTTAAGGAGTCAAAATCTCCGATCACAAGGTCGGCACGGATCCCCGCCTGTTCCAGATAGCTCAGTCCGGCGTCGGCCGCTATCACAAAATCTTCTTTTGCGGGCTGAAAATCGATTCCGCAGTTTTCACCCGCGCCCACTACATAACATATCCCCTTCTTCATTTATCTCAGCTTCCCTAGCTTCGCCGGATTCGCGATCACGATCAGCCGCGCGTCTTTGGCGAGAGGCTGTGCGGGGTCGATATTGACGGTGACGCCGCCGTTCTGAATGGCTGCCACCACGTTGATCCCATACTTTTTTCTGAGATCCAGCTCGATCAGATTTTTGCCGATCCACTCCGGCCTGATCTCCAGTTCGATCATAGACACGTCCTTGGACAGTTCCACGATATCCACAAAACCGGAACTGAGAAGGTTTTTCGCCAGGCGGATTCCCGACTCGCTCTCGGGAAATACGACTCTGTCCGCTCCCACCTTGCTTAGGATCCGGCAGTTCATCTCGCTGGCGCACTTCGCGATCACATATTTGACGCCGATTTCCTTGCACAGCATGGTCGCCATGACACTGGCCTCCAGGTTCGTCGCCATCGCGATGATCACGACGTCCACATTGGCGATGCCGAGCCGTCTGATCACCTCCGCGTCCGTCACATCCGCACACTTACAGTATGGGATGTCCGCGATCGCGTCGTTGACGAGGTCTTCATTGTTGTCCACAGCGAGCACTTCCGCCCCATTTGCCACAAGTTCCTTAGCCACGGCCCGCCCGTATCTGCCAAGCCCGAACACCGCATAAGATTTGTTTACGCTCATCTTCCCGCGCTCCTTCTTCCTTTTCTGTCCCTGTATCAGCCGACGCTGATCTCTTCCGTCGGCTCCTTGATAATATTGCTGTTCTCTTTTCTCGTGTGAAAGGCGATCACCAGAGAGATCGGCCCCACCCTGCCCAGATACATCGTCACGATGATAATCAGCTTGCCCAGGGAATTCAACGTCGGCGTCAGGTTCCTCGTAAGTCCCACGGTGGCCGTGGCGCTGACCGTCTCATAGGCGATATCCAGCGCGCTCGCGTCGGTGCAGGCCGACAGCAGCACCGTCGCGGTGAACATGATGAGAAAGGACATGCACACCACCGCCACGGCCTTGCTGACCGCATGTTTTGGAATTGTCCTGTGAAAAAGTTCCGCATCCTCTCTGTTACGGATAGCCGCGAAGGCAAAGACGAGCAGCACCGCAATCGTCACGGTCTTGACGCCGCCCGCGGTTCCCACCGGAGAGCCGCCGATAAACATGAGCAGCAGAGAGACGATGGCGGAGGCGTTGGTCAGATTCTGCTGGGGAATTGTCGCGAATCCCGCCGTTCTGGTCGTCACCGACTGAAATACGGACGCCATCAGCTTTTCCGGCAGTGTGTACGCCTGCATAGTCAGCGGATTGTCATACTCAAAGAGCAGAAAAGCCGCCGCGCCCGACAGAATCAGAAATGCCGTGACCGAAAGCGCGATCTTGCTGTGAAGCGTCAGACTGCGCAGGCATCTGCCGTGCAGCCTCTTTCTGTCCAGCCACACTCTCACCACGTCCCACCAGACGATGTAGCCGATGCCGCCGAACACGATCAGGAGGCACGTGACCAGATTGACGACGGGGTTCATGGCATATCCGCACAGACTGTCCTCGGACAGGATATCCATCCCGGCGTTGCAGAAGGCGGACACCGCGTTGAACACGGAGATCCATATACCCCGCGCGCCGTATTCCGGCACGAACACCGTCATATAGAAAAGCGCGCCGACGCCCTCCACCACAAACGTGCCGACCAGTACTTTGCGGATAAATTTTACGATACCCGACAGGGTATTCAGATTAAAGGAATCCTGAATCAGCATTCTGTCGCCGATGCCGATTCTGCGGTGCAGGCCGATGAGCAGTCCCGTGAGGATCGTGATGACGCCCAGACCGCCGATCTGAATCAGGATCAGGATGACCGCCTGCCCGAAAACGCTCCATGCGGAGACGGTCGGCACCGTCACCAGACCTGTCACGCACACCGACGTGGTCGCCGTAAAGAGCGCGTCGATATAGGGAACCGCCCTCCCGTTTGCCGCGCTGACAGGCAGGGCCAGCAGTACGCTTCCTACCAGTATGGCGAGAAGAAAGCTGCACATGATTGTCTGGGTTGTGGATAAATGTATCTTATGTCTCATGGTAGTCGCCTGTCAATCCATATGCTCCACGAACATCACCGCATGCTTTACCCACGTGCTCACCTCCGGCTGCAGCTCCTTGCCGTTCTCGGAGCAGGTCAGCTTCGTCCCCAGTCCCAGGCCATGGCAGCCCCTGGGATAAATGTGCCCCTCAAAGGGGACGCCGGCTTTCCTGAGCGCTTCCATAAAGAGCAGGGAATTCTCCACGGGCACCGCCTGGTCCTCGTAGGTATGCCACAGAAAAGTTATCGGCGTATCCGCCGTCACCTGTCTTTCCAGGGACATTCTGTCAAGCAGCTCATCATACCGGTCTCCGAGAAGCTTGACGAAAGAATCTCTGTGCGCGAACTCGCCCGATGTGATAACGGGATAACTCAGGATCAGACCGTCGGGCCGAACCTGCTCCGCGCTCTGTGCGCCTGCCGCACTCCACAGCGCCTCTTCTCTCCAGAAGCAGCCCAGAGACGCCGCCAGATGTCCTCCCGCCGAGGAACCCTGCACCAGAATCCTGTCCTCCCTGATATGCCACTCTTTCGCATGACTGCGGAGCAGCCTCATCGCCCGCTCCAGCTCCAGAAGCTGCGCCGGATAGACGGCAGGCGACACAGAATAGCGCAGAACGGCCGCGTGAAAACCGGCCGCCAGAAACTGCAGCGCCAGGAATTCTCCCTCTCTCACGGAAACATGGCTGTAGCCGCCTCCCGGACAGATGAGAATGAGCGGCCGCTCTCCGATGAGCAGCCCCTCCGGCGTATCGATCAGATAGGTTGTGAGCGTGGGCGATCCCACACTCCCCGCAACGCTCATGTCATAGGTAGAATAGTTCATCCTTGTTATCTCCCTTTCATTATGCCTTGTTTGCACGGCTGATAAACGCCACAAACTCTTTCTGCGGAATCGGCTTCGAGAAGAAATATCCTTGAATGAAATCGCACTGAAGATCCGAGAAGGCGTCCAGCATTTCCTGCGTCTCCACACCCTCTACGACGATTTCCATATCCATATCCTTAAGCATTTTTACGGTATTTTTCAGGAATATCCATACCTTTTTCGTGTTTTCCTCGCTCACAAAGGACTTATCCAGCTTGATGATCTTCAGCGGCAGATGAATCATGCGCGACATGTTGGAGTAGCCTGTCCCGTAATCGTCCAGCGAGAAATTGATGCCGGCCTGCGTGAGCCTGTCGAGATTCTGCATCATGACCTCCTGCTCGTAAGCCGCAGCAGTCTCCGTAATCTCCAGATTGATCTGCTCCGAAGTCACATGATATTTATCCATAATTGCCAGATATTTTTCGGGAAGATCACTGTGCATGATCTGCGCCATGGACAGATTGACCTCGATATAGTCGAGCTGCAGATTCCGGAACTCCTCGCTCGCTATAAACTGGCAGACCTTCTCGAAGACATACTCTCCGATCTTGTGAATGGCGCCATTCTGTTCCGCCGCTACGATCAGCGCTTCCGGCGAGATAAATCCGTATTCTGGATCGTTTAAGCGGAGCAGCGCCTCCGCCGAGATGAAGCGCCCCTCGGAGACGGCGTAGATCGGCTGATAATAGACCTCGAAGCTGTTGTTCGCGAGCGCCCGGTCAATGATTCTGTCGATGTTATTGCGGATATTGAGCTGTGTCTTGTCAAAAATATCGCTCGCCAGAAGCACTTTGCCGGTGTAGGGATTCCGCTGGTGGAAATCCGCGCCAAACGCCATCAGCGCGCGGAATGTCTTAAACTCATCGGGATAGTAAGCCAGGACGACGAAGGGCATCAGATTGACCGACTGTCCGTTCATGTCGATCGGTTCCTTGAGCGCGGCGTTCATGGCCTCCGCGATTCCCTCAACCTTCTGGAAATGGCTCTCCGTGAAGACAATCCTGAAACGCCCGTTATCCAGATAATATAAATCGGCATGGCCACGCATCTTCTTATCGATATCCTGCAATTTGTCGGCGACTTTCCTCAAGACCTCCATGCCGGCGTCGAAACCGACCATCGCCTGCACAGACTGAAAATTGCCGAGATTGATCATAATGGTTCTGACATGCTTTCCGATGGAGAGCGTCCGCTTCATGTCATAGACGTAAGCGCTCATTTTCATACACTGCGTAAAAGTGTCTATGTAGTCTTCCGCCCTCTGTATGCCGGTGCTGACGATCATCAGGCCGACCGCTCCGCAGAACATTTCGATTATCAGCTTCGGATGAAGCATCTGCACCACCATCGCCGCCACACTCAGCGGAATGACCGTGCTGATGGACAGCATCTTGACGAAGGTAAACAGCTTGCGGTACTTGACCAGATAAGCGATATCAAAGGCCACATAGTAGAGCGTCGCCATGTACAGGAACCCAAACCACGGACCGCGCGTATAACCGTTCTCCACAGAGAAGATCAGATAGTTGCCGGCGTTCATCACAAAGAGGCCGATCATCACGGGGAACGGCAGAATCAGCAAGACCTGCATCCACTTTTTCTTTTTCAAGAGATGCCATGTGTCCGTCAGACTGATCACATAGGCCAAATGCAGAGGTGCGCCCAGAAAATGCGTAAACAGATACCCCGCATGCGCCGTGTACAGCGCCGACAGATCCGTACTGTGCCTGTTGTCGAGCGTGACGGCCGCAATGTCAAAACAAGCCGCGATGATATAAATCACCGTTATGCCTATGACGATACTGTTGGAAATGCCCTTGGTCATCTTCCGCAGGAAATAGGATCCTAAAAGAATTACCAAGAGAATGACAGCCGCAATATCAAAACTGATACTCTTCATATTCCCCTCTCATTTCTCCGGCACGGCGGACGCGATCAGGCTCATATTTCCCTGCAGCATGACGTCCCCGAAACCGCTGGGCAGTATAAAGTGATCCCCCTTGCCGATCATCTGTCCGTTGATGAGGCCGTCACCCTCCACGACGCTCATGATCAGGAACGGATATTCCTGCCGTATGGTCGTCGGGCGCGTGATATCCAGCTTCCACACCTGATAGAAAGCGTCGGAGATCAGCAGGTTCATCTGATTCTCAGGAAGTCCTTCCGTTCCGCGCACGCTCTCCTCCACCGGCTTCGCCGGCACGGTGATGACATCGATCCCCTTGTCGATGTGCAGCTGCCTCGGCTTGCCGTCAACCAGCCTGTCGTAATCGTAGAGGCGGTATGTGATGTCGCTGCTCTGCTGCGTCTCCAGAATCAGAATATTGCCGAGAGACGTGTGTACGGTGCCGGGATCGATCTGAATAAAATCTCCCTTGTGCACGGGCATCACCCTGACCAGATCCTTCCATCTGCCGCCGCGTATCATCTCCGCGAGTTCCTCTCTTGTCTGGGCATTGTGGCCGAAGATCAGTCTCGCATTCTCATCGCAGTCCAGCACATACCAACACTCGCTCTTGCCGAGAGAATTGTTCTCGTGCGCCGTCGCATAGGCATCGTCCGGATGCACCTGAATGCTCACGTCCGCCTCCGCGTCGAGGATTTTGACGAGCAGAGGGAATCTGTCCGCGTCGATATTGCCGAACAGCTCCGGCTTTTCTCTCCACAGCGCGGAGAGCGTCTTGCCTTTCCAGATGCCTTCTCTCACGATACAGTCGCCCTCCGGGTGCGCGCTGATCCCCCAGCACTCGCCGATACGCCCTTCTCCCGGGATATCATAATGCCAGTCTCTTCTGAGTCGGCTGCCGCCCCAGACGCGCTCCTTGAAGACCGGCTCCAGAAACAGAATCGGCCGCGGCGTTCCGTTGACGGAGAGATTGGCACCGTTTGTCTCCATCACTTTCTGATACCAGAAAGCGGAATCCTTGGCAATGCGCTTCTGAGTGGCAAAATCCACATGCACAATGCCGAACCGTTCGCTGAATCCCTTCTCCCACTCGAAATTGTCCAGGAACGTCCACAGGAAATATCCCCTCACATCCGCGCCGTCGTCGCTCGCGCACTGCAGCGCCGACAGATAACGGTCGAGAAAGGTGATCCTGTTCGGATCGTGCACCCGCCCGTCCGCGGAGATCAGATCATGACAGGACATACCGTTCTCGGTTATGTAGATCGGCGTTTTGTATCTCTCATAGATAAACTTTACGCCCCAGTACAGACATTCCGGCGTCACGGGCCAGTTGGCCGCCGTCTTGGGCGCTCCGGCGGGCGCCTCCACGAACTCCGGTTCCCCGTCCGCTCCCGCTCTGATGATATAGCCGTTATAGATATTCTGCCCCATGAAATCGATGGGCTGCGAGATCAGCTTCATGTCCTCCTCGGTGATTCTAGGCAGATATTCCCTGAATTTTTCCAGACCGCTCTCGGGATATTTCCCCAGAAAAACCGGATCATTGAACCACGCCACGTTCCAGGTCCAGTTGTCCAACGGACCATAGAACGAGAACAGCACTTTCCTGGCGGCCTCGATATCCTCCGGTTTATCGCTCGCCGGGTATGCCATGCTACAGGTGGGCGCGTAGCCGATCTTAATCGGGCGCATGGCGTACCTGCGCAGTGTGATGACAGCCTGTCCGTGCGCCCGCATCGCATTGTGCGCGATCTGAAACGTCTCAGTAAGAGGCAGCTTCTTCCCGGGCGCATGGACGCCGGTAAGATTCCCCAAACCCACGAAGCACTGCGGCTCATTCAGCGTCACAATGTACTCGCAGATGTCGGTAAAGTTCTCAGCGATCACCCTCGCATACTCCGCAAACCACTGAATGGAATCCTCGTTGAGCCACCCGCCCCGATCCTGCAGCGCCTGGGGCAGTTCCCAGTGATACATGGTCAGGTAAGGCGTGATGCCGTTCTCCTTCATCGCGGCGATCATGTCGCGATACATTCTGATTGCCTTCTCGTTCACCCTGCCGGTTCCCTCCGGCAGGATTCTGCTCCAGTTGACCGAGAAGCGGTATGCCTTAATGCCGAGAAGCCTCATCAGTTTATAATCGTCGCGATATCTGTGCATATGGTCGCAGGTGACGTCGGCGTTCTTGCCGTCAGCGATATGTCCCTCCTCGGCGAAGGCATCCCAGATCATCCGCCCCGCGCCGTCATCCGGATCCTTACCCTCTATCTGATAGGCGCTGCTGGCAACGCCCCAGACAAAATCGTCTCTGAACATGCAAATATTTCTCCTATTGTAATAATGATATATTCTATATTGTACTATCACGGCGCGGAAAGTACAAGCCCTGTTTACTCTTTCGACTCCGGCAGGCGCAGACGGAACAGCCTCTTGGCCAGCTGCCGCAAGTTAAAAGGAAGAAGCGGATAGATATAGCTCTTGTCCGACAGTGTCTTATTGCCGATGATCGCCCACAGGAAAAGAATCACGGCGGCAATATACCCGTACAGCCCGAACATCGCGGTCAGAATCAGATTGATGATCCGCATGAATTTTAACGCATATCCGAGCTCATAATTCTGCTGGGTATAGTTGGCGAGAGCGACGAAGGCCATGTACAGCATAACTTCCGCATTGAACCAGCCGCTGTTCACCGAGAACTCTCCCAGCACCAGAGCCGCCATCACGCTTAAAGGCGTGCTCAGCATATTCGGCGTGTTGACCGCAGCCAGCTTCAGGCCGTCGATCGCCAGCTCCAGTATCAGGAACTGAGCGATCAGCGGAATATTCTCTTTCTCCCGCAGCATGATGAACTGAAAAGCCTCCGGCACCCACTGCGGATGCTCCATCAGCAGCAGGAAGGTCGGCGTCATGATATAAGTCAGAATCGAGATCAGGAATCTGGCCAGCCGCAGGTATGTCCCCGTAATCGGCGGAAAATAGTAGTCGTCCGCCTCCTCCACAATGTCAAAAATGGACGTCGGCACGATCATGGCGGAGGGAGAATTGTCCACCAGGATGACAATATCCCCCTCCAGCACCTGCGCGGCAGCCACATCCGGCCGCTCCGTAAATTTGAACTTCGGGAAGGGATTGTACCATCTGCACTGATACAGGCACTCCGCCAGACTCTCCTGATTCATCGTCAGCGCGTCCACGCGGATATTTTGGATTCTCTGTTTTACTCTGTCCAGAAACGCGTGATCCACACGATTGTCCATATAGCACAGCACAATATCAGTGCGCGAGCTTTTGCCCGCGTTCATCATCTCCATGCGAAGCTCCGTGCTCCGAATCCGCCGCCTGATCAACGCCGTATTGAATACGATTGTCTCCACAAAGCCGTCCTTCGAGCCACGCAGCGTCTTGTCCTTGTCCGGCTCCTCCACGCCCCTCGCCGGATAGGTTCTGGAATCGATCAGAATGCATCTGTCATAGCCGTCGATGAAGAGGGCGAACACACCCGACAGGAGGTTGTAGAGGATCTCATCCCAGGAGTCCTTTAAGTCCACCTCCACATAAGGCGTCGCCTTTTTCGCCATCTCGTGTACATTCTCCGGCATGTCCGCAGGCTTCAGGCCGATAAAATACTGCAGGATCTTCATCATCAGCTCGTCCTTGCAGAAGCCGTCGATAAAATAGATGCACGCCTGTCTGCCGCCCACCTCTATGACGCGGTAGACAATATCAAAACTTGCGTCCGGCTTCATGCGCTCATTCATGTAAGACATCGTCTGCTGCAGGGACGGCGTCATCTTGCCGCTCAGTCTCTCTTCTCTGCTCTGCACTATCCAAAAAACTCCTTCCAAGGTCATCACTTTTTTCTTAGTATGCCTTGAAAGGAGTTCTCTTATACGCTGTCATATTCCGCTTTTGATCTACTGTTTTCCGGTACTGCCATGGCCGCCTCTGTCCTCACCCTCTAAATGAGAAACCTCGTCGAAGACGATTTTCGGCTGATTTTCCACAATGCGGAACTGACAGATCCGGTCGTTCACATGGATCTCGGTATCCCTAAGCGCGTACGCCGGCATGAACCACTGGTCATTGTCGCCGCAGTAGGAAGAGTCGATGACGCCCTGATGATTGGTCTGGATGATTCCGAAATTCTTGAAGGTGGAACTCCTCGGCACAACGTGCGCCTCATAACCCTCGGGGAGCTTCATACCCACACCAAGCGGAATCAGCTTAAACTCTCCCGCTTTCAGCGCGACATCCTCCGCGGCCCGCAGATCGATCCAGTCCGATTTGCCGTCTATGTAAGCCAGCTTGTCTATCTTGTCAGTAAAATACTTGATTTTAATCGTCTCACTGCGCATCCCGCGCCCTCCCGCAATGTCGTTTCCTATCGGTCCTTCACACAACCGTCACTCGCTCACGCATAATCCCCGCAGTGCAGCACGGGATTCGACGGATCCGTCTGTTTTAAGCTCGCCTGTACGTCGATCACTCGCTGATTGCTGCTTCCTTTCCAGAGGAGCTTCGTGTCCCTCAGGTCTATCTTAAATTCTCCGTCCACCAGCACATCCACATACTGCATCACAGGATAATGCAGTATATCCTCCCAGCTGTCGCCCGTGTACAGCCAGATCGTCTTGTCCGGATATCTGGTCTTGATCTCCTTCATCAGATTCCTCACCTCGAGGCGGTTCGCCGCGTGCAGCGGATCTCCGCCAGAAAAGGTAATGCCGCTGATATAGGATTTATCCAGCTGGTCAAAAATCTCCTGTCTGGCCGCCGCGTCAAAGGGCAGTCCCCCGTCGGGATCCCATGTGATCGGGTTGTGGCATTCCCTGCAGCAGTGCGCGCAGCCCGCAACCCAAAGCACCACGCGAAGACCGTCCCCGTTCAGCATGTCGTCCTTGGTTATATTGTGGTATCTCATAAAACTGTCTCTCTCCCCGCTGTTTTCACATGCTTTTCCGCTCGGCGATTTCGGCCATCTTGGCGTCGCTCAGTCTGGTGTCCCCGTGCACGCGGGAGTACGCCAGATATCCGTTCATGCGATCTATTTTCGTCAGATTGCGGCTGCCGCAGACGGGGCAGACGTCCATCTCCAGTTCCTGATGGCCGCAGTCGTCACAGTAGGCCAAGGACAGGTTGACACCCTCGTAGAAACCCATATCCATCGCACGGCGGATCAATGTCTTGATCGCGTCCGTGTTGTAGTCGATCGGATATTTCACATACTGAATCTTGCCGCCGTTAGCCAGCTCCCAGAAGCGGTACTCCAGATCCTGCTTTTCGATGGGCGTGATGTCCTCGCTCACATGGCAGTGGAAGCTGTTGGAGACATACTCTCTGTCGGACACGCCCTCGACGATGCCATACTTCGCGCGGAACTGCTTCACCTGCAAGCCGCACAGATTCTCCGCGGGCGTCCCGTAGATGGCGTAGAGGTTGCCGTCCTCCTCCTTAAATTCATTGATCTTATTGTTGATATGCTCCAGCACCTCCAGGGCGAACGCGCCGTCCTCCACCAGAGATTTGCCGTTGTAGAGCTCCTGCAGCTCGTTGAACGCCGTGATGCCAAAGCTGGCCGTCGCGGTCTTTAAGATCGGCTTGATCTTGTCGTGCAGCTGCAGATGACCGCCCAGGAAACCGCCCTCGCAGTATGCCAGCGGGTTCGTGGAGGCGCGCATCTCTCCCAGATAGGCGTATGTCCTGATGTGGAGCTGCCTGATCAGATTCAGGTAATAGTCCAGCACTTCATAGAAATCCCGGCTCTCCTGGCGGGCTTTCGCCAGAATCATCGGCAGGTGCAGGGATACGACGCCGATATTGAATCTTCCCACAAATACCGGTACATCCTCGTCGTCCGCCGGATGCATTCCACCCCTCTCGTACCAGGGCGAGAGGAAGGCCCTGCAGCCCATCGGGGAAATCACCTTGCCGTACTGCTTGTACATGCTCGCGATATACCCCTTGCCTGTAAGGCTGAGCCAGTCCGGATACATGGTCTTGGCGGAACACTGCACGCCCGCCTCAAACACGTCCTCCAACTCTCCGCCGGGGCCGTGCAGATTTTCGTCATACAGAAAGACGATCTTCGGGAACAGCACAGGTTTCTTGCGGTCCTCCTTGCCCTGCCCCTTGCGGCGCACATTCAGCATGGTGATGGTCGCCATCTTTGCGAATTTTCCCGTGCCGATGCCCGCCGTCACGGTGATAAAGGGATAGTCGCCGCGGCTGCTCGCCACAGTATTGAATTTGTATTCCCAGCCCTGGAAGCCCTGCTCGAACTCGCGTCTCACATCCGCCAGCGCCTCGGCCTCGGCCGTATCCTGATCGATGCCAAGCTTCTTATACTTCTCGATATTTCTCTTATAAGATTTCTCCGCATAGGGCTCCAGAATCTTGTCCACCTCCGGCACCGTGAAGCCGCCGTACTGCTGGCTCGCCGCGCTAAGAACGATATCTCCTATGACATCGAACGCCACGTCGAGCGACTTCGGCTCATTGTACCAGATATTGCCCATCTCAAAGCCGCCGCTCAGCACTTCCGCCACGTTGAACAGGCAGCAGTTCATGGTGTCGCGCCGTGCGGACATATCATGCACATACAGATAGCCGTCGCGGCATGCCTGAATCTCCTCGGTCGTCATGAAGAATTTCTGATACAGCTCCTTGTTGAACTGATTGAAGATCAGGCTTCTCTTCGTGGATACAAGGGCGCTGTCCGTATTAGCGTTCTCCTTGTCGCCCACGTACATGATCGACTGGCTTTTTTTGTAGACGTCGTCCATCATACGGACGAAATCCTGCTTGTAATTGCGGTAATCCCGATAGCTCTTGGCTACGATGGGCTTGACCTCCTCCAGCGCACTCTCCACAATATTGTGCATGATCTGGATCGGGATCTTCTCCTCCCCCATCTCGTTGACCTTGTCAACAACCGTCTGACAGATATGCCGCTTTTCCTCCTCCGTGAATTTCGTCAGCGCCCGGTACGCGCTCTTGCCTACAGCGTCGATTACCTTCTGGACATTAAAGTTTTCCAGGCTGCCGTCTTTTTTGATCACCTTCACGGTTCTGTCCGGCTTATACTCCGACCCGTAATTCTCAGCCGTTTCCGTATCCGACTCGAACTTACTGCTCATTCCTTCCCCCTCCGTGATATTCTACATACCAAAAATATAGTGTGGGTTGACATAAAAACACTATATTTTGTGGTTTAGTCCTAGTATATGACAATATATATGGCCTGTCAATGATCTGCTCTCATGAAAAAGTAACAAAAAAGGATATGCCTTTTTGTGACATATCCCAAATTTCCCTGCAGATATTCAGCTCTCCAGACGCGCCGTTTCCGGCGTATGGGTCACTGTCCCCGGTGAATCATGCCTGACTGTCCGATCGCTGCCACAGCCTCTCTGATACGCTCTACAGGCATCGTCAGCGCGAAGCGCACATGCCCTGCGCCAAGCGTGCCGAAACTGCTTCCCGGAGTACACAGCACGCCGGTCTTCTCCACCAGCTCCATGACAAACGTCACGTCATCCGTATAGCCGTCGGGGATCTTCGCCCAGGCGAACATGGTTCCCTCGCTGTCCTCTATCGGCCAGCCGATCTCGCGGAGACCGCCGCAGAGCGCATCCCGCCTGCGCTCATACTCTTTGCACTGCGCCCGCACCGCGTCGTCCGGCCCGTCCAGCGCAGCCACCGCGCCATACTGCACGGGCAGATAAGCGCCGTAGTCGATCTGGGAACGAAATCTTTTGAAATTGGCCACAATGTCACGGTTCCCCACGAGAAAGCTCATGCGCGCCCCAGTATAGTTGAACGACTTGGACAGCGAATAGAATTCCACCGCGGTCTGCTTCGCCCCGGGAATCCGCAGAATGGACTTGCCGATTCTGCCGTCGTAGATGATATCCGAGTAAGCGTTGTCGTGGATGACAACAATATTGTGCGCCGCTGCCCACGGAATCAGCCGCTCATAGAACTTATCCGGCGCGGCCTTGCAGACGGGATTGAGCGGATAGGACACAATCATGCACTTGGCACGCGTAAGCAGTTGATCGTCCATGCCGTCCAGATCGGGCAGATAGTGGTTCTCCGCCGTCAGATCGTAGGTAACGACTTCCGCCCCCGCCAGAGACGGCCCGATCCCGAAGATCGGATAACCGGGATTGGGCACCAGCACGACATCGCCGGGATCGCACAGCGTCATGCAGATATGGGCGATTCCCTCCTGAGAGCCGTACACGGACATGATCTCGTCCGCCGCGAGACTGACGCCGTAGCGCTTCTCATAGCGCCTCTGCACCGCCCCGATCAGCTCCGGAATATCCGCCAGCGCGTACTTATAGTTCTCGGGCTTTGCGGCGGCCTCCGTCACCGCCTTCATGATGTGTTCCGCGGGCGGAAAATCGGGCGTCCCCACAGACAGATTGTATATCTTTTTGCCCTGCTTCTCCGCCGCCTCCTTTTTCTCGTTCAGCACCTGAAAAATGCCCGCCTCATAATCCTTCATCCGTTCCGCAAATTGTATGTTCATAACTTCCTCCATCCTGTCATCATTGCTGTTTTCTCTTTTACGGCATATACTGTGCCCGCACGGCGTCCAGATATGTCCGGTACTCCGCGACGACCTCCTCCGGCGCAGTGACCCGCGCGCCCGCGCCAAGACCCGTCAGCCAGCCGAAGAACTGGCCGCTCAGAGCCACCTGCACCCGCACGGCAAAGTGCTCCGCATCCTTACGGCGGACAGAAATCTCTTTGCCGAAGCGATCGATCACCACGCCGATATAGCGATTTTCAAATTCCAGCGTGACGACCTCCTCCCTGCCGCCGAACATGCCGAAGGTCTTGTTGGCATAAGCCGCGATGTCAAACCGCTCAAAGAGCTCGACGCCCCTTCGCGCCACGCCCGTCATCACGCGGATGTGGCCCATCTTATCCACCCGGAAATGCTTGATGGCGTCGCTCTCCTCCTCATGGGCGATCAGATAATAATTCTCGTCCTTGCAGGTCAGCGCCCAGGGACTGACCTGATAGGTCTTGCCGTCCTTACGGGGCACAAGCTCTTTGTCCAGATTCCACTCCATATACTGAAAGGAAATCTGCTCGTTGGCCTGTATCGCGCGGTGAATGTCGTCCACAATATAGTAGATACTCTCGTTGGCCGTCTTGATCCGATTGGCCACGTACACCTGCCGCTGCAGCTGCCTGGCCTCGGACCGGGAGGCCAGCTTCTCGATCTTGGCGATCAGCTCCCTGGATTTTTTTAAGGTCAGGAATCTGGACGCCTGCACGGTTTCCACGAGAAGCTTTAACTCCGCCAGCTCGAAATCCCGCCCCGCCAGATAGTAGCCGCCGCCCGTCTTCGCCTTGACGAGCACGATATCATACCCAAAATCGATAAGCTGTGCGATATCGTCATAGATGCTCTTGCGCTCCGCCCTGATATCGTACGCCGCCAGCGCCTCGATCAGCGCCTGCGCGCTCAGGCAGTGCTCCTCATCCGACTGCTCCGTGAGAATCTTTAACAGATAGAGCAGCTTCAGCTTCTGATTCGCGCTTTTTGCCATCACACATACTCCTCTTCCAGTATCGCCGGCAGCTGCGCAAGCCGCCGGATCTCATAATCAATGCGCACTTCCGTATCGTTGGACCGGCCCTCCGGGTTGAACCAGCACGCGGCGATCCCTGCATTGTTCGCCCCGCGCATATCGCTGGTGAGCGAATCGCCCACCATAATACAGGACGTCCGCCCGACACCCGGGAGCGCCCGAAAGCACGCGTCGTAAAATGCCTTCATGGGTTTCGGAAAGCCGATCGTCTCAGACACAAACACCCCGTCCGTCATCTCCGACAGCCCCGACAGCTTCATCTTGCCGGCCTGTGCGACCGCCGAGCCGTTTGTGAGAATGTACTGCCGGTACCCGCGCCTGCCAAGCTCCAGAACCGTCTCCTTTGCTCCGTCCATATAAAAATAGATACTGCCAAGTTCCTCCTGGTAACGGCTGTTGATCTCTTCCGGGTCGATCCGCTCGATGCCGAACTCCTCAAAAAAAGTGCGGAACCTTCCGAGCAGCACTTCCTCCCTGTCGGCCTCGCCCAGCTCCAGCCTGCTCCAGTATTCCCTGTTGATGGCGTCATAGCGCGCAAGCATCCTCTCGTCGACCGCAAGTCCGAAATGCCGGAAAACCTTTGAAATTGCACACCGCTGCGACAGATCAAAATTCAAGAGCGTCTGGTCCAGATCCCAGAATATCACGCTATATTTTCCCATGTCTCCCCGCTATGTCCTCACTACGCAAAAAAGTGTTCCACAAGCGAACACCTTTTTACCCGACTCAGTTACATGCAATTCGATTCCCTGTGAGCTATGCGGCGTTGCCGCCCTCCGCAGGCTCCTCCTTCGCTTCCGCAGCCGCCTTGGCGTCCTTGCTCTTGCGCCACTTCACCCCGATGACGCACGCGACAATCACAAGCGCAATGATAAACAGAAACAACAGCAGATAAGATAAAAACGCGTTTGCAAATAAAATCAGATTTGTCATATGCCCGCTTCCTTCTCTCTCAAAAGATATCGTCCAAAACTACTCCTATGATACCACTCCTTGTACAGGATCGTCAAGTAAGTCCTCACCGTCAGCCGCCGTCGTCGCCAGCCTGTCGCAGCGCTCGTTCTCCGGATGTCCGTCGTGGCCCTTGACCCACTGATAAGTCACCCTGTGAGGCTGCATAGCGGCAAGGAGCCGCTGCCAGAGATCAATATTCTTGACAGGCTTATTGCCGGCGGTCTTCCAGCCCTTCCGCACCCAGCCGTCGATCCAGTTCCGGTTAAAAGCGTCCGTCAGATATTTGGAATCCGAGATCAGCAGAACCTCGCAGGGCTTCGTCAGCGCCTCCAGACCGGCGATCGCCGCCATCAGCTCCATGCGGTTGTTGGTGGTCTTCTTATATCCCGCGGAATACTCGCGCTCGTGCAGAACACCCTTGCCATCGATATACTGCAATACCGTCCCGTAGCCGCCCGGCCCTTCCGGATTGCCCCGCGCCGCGCCGTCCGTATAAATCGTCACATGCATGTATGCCAATTCCTCTCTCTTCATTCCGTCCAGCCGCCGCCTGCCAGAAAACGCTCCGCCATCTTCTCCGCCTCCGACACAATTCTGCTGTCATAGCCCAGCACCCGAAGCAGCGCGATGGCGTTTCTGGTCGCGGCCGGCCCCTTCAGGAGCTTGTACGGGAACATGATATCGTTCTCCTCCATGCGCTCCTCGAAATGATAGTTGTCGTACTCTCCTGCAAGCAGCCGCGTCAGCTCCACGTCGTGAGTCGCCGCAAAGCAGAGCGCATTGCCCTTCGCAAGCATCTTCATGATCTGTGTGGAAGCCGCGATGCGCTCCACCGTGTTCGTCCCGCGCAGCACCTCGTCCACAAAACACAGAACCGGCCTTCCCCCGGCCGACGCCTCCGCCACCAGATCCAGAATCCGCTTGATGGAGCGGATCTCTACCATATAGTAACTCTGGCCGCCGATCAGATCATCCCGAAGAGACATGGAGGAGCAGATGTGAAACACCGGCGCCTCATAGCGGTCCGCCGGACATGTGTGGATCGTCTGCGCCAGAAGCGCGTTCAGCGCAACGGCACGCAGGAAGGTGGATTTGCCCGACGCGTTGGAGCCCGTAATCAACACGCCCCTGTCCGCCCGCACGGAATTTTTGACCGGTTCTCCCAGCAGCGGATGGTACAGATTATCGATCAAAAGCCGCCTGTCCGCGCCCGGCTCACAGTGAAGCTGCGGCACGCACCAGTCTTCGCCCAGCGCCTTGCGATAGGAACCGATCACAATCGCCGTCTCGATTTGCCCGAACAGCGTCACCATCTCGTCGATCTGCGCTCCATGCTTCCGCACCGCCCGCAGCGCCCTGTTAAACTGAATCATGTCCAGATAGAACGCCATGCGCAGGTAATCCGCCAGAACGCCCAGCGGATTGCCGTTGCCCTTCTCCGTAAAGACAATCAGATAGCTGTCCCGCACAAAGCCCTTCATATCCCGGTAACACGCCGCCAGCCGCGCCTGTTCCCCCGCGATGGCCGGTATCGTCTTGCGGCTCATCCGCTTCGCGGCGGCAAGCAGCCTGTTGATATAGCGGAAACTCGTGATATACGGTTCGATCTGCTGATATTCCTTATAATAATCGACAATGTTATGGCACAGCATGACAAGCAGCACGGCCAGACCTGCGGGAAGCGACCAGAACATGACGCAGACACCGGCTGCCAGCAGCAGGTTGCTGACGAGATATTTTCCGTTCTTTCGCTCGCCCAGAATATCCAGATGATCGAGATACTCATAAATAGAATATTTCCCGGTCCTCCCAAGGCCGAGCAGCATGTCCTGCACGTCGTGCCGCTCCTTCTCGTGCTCCATGAAAAAACGGACGCAGTCTTCCATGCGCTCCATCTCATCCGCATCATAGACCGGCGTTCGCAGCCTGTAATAGAGATACTCATCCCCAGCAGCGCTGCAGGAGGTGTTGATCTGTCCGTAAATATCGTCCATGTGCAGATCGTTCCACGTGATGTCGTCGATCTGATGCACCGCCTGATGCCTGCGGCAGTACATGGCGATATGCTCCAGTTCGCCCGCCTGATACGTCCTGTCCGGAAACGCGCCATAGCTCAGATAGAGCCTGTCCAGAAACCGGCGGCGCGCCTTTTGGACATTATAATATTCGCTTCCCATAAGGAGCACGATTCCAAGCACGATCGCGCCCGCGATAATGAACTCGTCCATACTTACCTGAGACTGTCGATGATCTCGTTCGCCTTTCCGTAGATTGTCTCTACATCGTACGCGTCGTTAAATCTGCCGTCCTCGTACAGAATCCTGCCGCCCACCATCGTCAGCTTCACATTCTGCTTGCTTCCGCTGTAGACAAGATTCTTCGGAATATTGTTAAAGGGCTGCATGTTCGGCTGATGCAGGTCTATCATAATGAGATCCGCAAGTTTCCCCTCCGCCAGAATATCGGTGTCGGGAAGCGCCATCGCCCGGGAACCGCCCACCGTCGCCATCTTCAGAACCTCCCAGGCATCCACGGCGGAGGCGTCCTGCTCGCGCAGCTTTGCCAGCCCCGTCACCAGAAACATCTCCCGGAACATATCCAGACAGTTATTGCTGGCCGGTCCGTCCGTGCCGATGGCCACATTGATGCCCCGTCTGAGATAGTCTGAAATCGGCGCTATGCCGCTGGCCAGCTTCGTGTTGGAGCCCGGATTGGTGACCACGCTCAGCTTCCGCTTACAGAAAATATCCATGTCCGCCTCGTCCAGATAGACGCAGTGGTATCCGCCGCCGCCGTAATCAAAGATGCCGAGCGAATCAAAGAGCTTCGTCGGCGACATGCCGTAGCGCTCCACGCAGCCCTCCACCTCGGACTTCGTCTCCGCCAGATGCGTGTAGACGGGCGCCCTGTATTTGTGCGCAAGCTCCGCGACGCTCTCAAGCAGTCTCCGGGAGCAGGTATATTCCGCGTGAAAGCCTATGAAATAACTTAAGAGCGGATCGTCATGGTTGTATTTGAGATAACATTCCTCGGTCTTTTTCAGAGCTTCCTCAAAACCATCCTGCCCGCTCATGCCGCTCACCTGCACGCAGCGCATCCCCATATCGACGCAGGCTTTGGCGATTGTATCCGGCGTCAGATACATATCGAAAATCGCCGTGATACCGCTGGTGAGATATTCGAGAATCGCCAGCTTCGTCAGATGATAGATCATCTCGCCGTCCATCCGTGCCTCCACAGGGAACACCTGCTTCGTCAGCCAGTCCTGCAACGGCAGATCGTCCGCATAGGAACGAAGAAGCGTCATGCCGGAGTGTGTGTGGGCGTCCTTGAAACCGGGCATCAGAAGATTGCCGTCACAGTCAATCTCCCTGTCCCACACAATACTGCCAAGCTGCAGCTTCTCATAGACGCTGTCCGTATCCCGACCGTCTCCCACATATAAAATGCGATCATTCTGCACCCAGAGTTCGCCCCGGAAGACGTCCTCCTTCTCCATCGTCAGTATTCTCGCATTGTAAAATCTGATATTCATACTCTCGAGCCGTCCTTTCTCTTATCTTCCATCTTTAGACCGAGACCCGCCTCAGCGCCTTCCGCATAGCCACACTGTCTCTCCGGCGCCGGCCTCCCCACAATTTCCGCCTCAGCTCAGGTTCCCCGGCCCGAAACTCTCTGGCAGAAGTTCCCGCAGCGTCATCACGCGATACGCACCGGCCGGCCCCGCCACAATGATTTCGAAGCTCTCCGGATCGCAGAACTCCGCCATCACCTGACGGCACACACCGCAGGGATACGCATACTGCGTCAGCTCATCGCCCTCCGGACTTCCCGCGACAGCAATCGCCCGAAATTCCCTTTGGCCCTCGCTGACCGCCTTGAAGAAGGCCGTCCGCTCCGCGCAGTTTGTCGGCGTGTAGGCCGCGTTCTCAATGTTGCAGCCCGTGACAACCTGCCCGTCTGCGATAAGCAGCGCCGCGCCGACCATATAGTGCGAGTAGGGCGCGTACGAATTTTTTCTCGCTTCCCTGGCCGCCTGAATCAGCATCTGTATCGTATTGTTATCCGGCTTGTCCATCCCGATTTTCCTCATCTGCAGCGTCTATATGCAATTCTTAAACCGAATGACTGACTCAGTCAGTAATTTTTCAAACTTCGGCGCGACGGCATTCGCCGCCTCCTGAACCTCTTCATGGGTAAGCGGCGCGCTGTTCATGCCTGCCGCCAGATTGCTGACACAGGAGACGCCGCAGATCTTCATTCCCATATGATTGGCCGCGATTGCCTCCACTACCGTGCTCATGCCGACCGCGCTGACGCCCAGCTTGTGCAGCATCTGAATCTCCGCCGGGGACTCAAAGGAAGGCCCCGTCAACTGCGCATAGACGCCCTCAAACAGCTCGATACCGTTGTTCTTCGCCGTCGCCCTGATGATCTCCTGCAGATCCTCGTCATACACATGCGACATATCCGGAAATCTTGTACCCAGTTCATCGATATTGGGTCCGATCAACGGATTCGGCGCGAAGCTGGATATGTGATCCGTGATCAGCATCAGACTTCCCGCATGAAAAGAGGGATTGATGCCGCCGGAAGCGTTCGTCAGAAAGAGGATTTTTGCCCCCATCATCTTCATGAGACGCGCTGGAAGCACGACGTCCGTGATCGGATATCCCTCATAATAGTGGACCCGCCCCTGCATGAGCACAACCGGAATCTCATCGATATATCCGAAAATAAACTTCCCCGCATGTCCTGGCACAGTGGACACCGGGAATCCCTCTATCTCACTGTAGGAGAGTTCCGCCTTCACATCCACCGTCCTGGCAAAATTGCCCAGTCCCGAACCGAGAACGATCGCCACCTTCGGCTCAAAATCAATTTTGTCTCGATAGCACTCATAACATTTCAACAACTTCTCATAAACAGGATTCATCTGGTATACCGCCTTTCTTTCTGTCGTATCGTACGCTCCTTTGCTCCGCCTATGTCAGTCAGCCGCCTGCTATGAAAGCTCCGACGTACAGTGCGGGCATCTTGTCGCCTCAATCGCAATCTGTTCCTTACAGAACGGACATTCCTTGGTCGTCGGCGCCGCGGGTGCTTCTTCCTTCCTTGCCGCCAGCTTGTTGATCGCCTTGATCAGCAGGAAAATCACGAAAGAGATCAGCAGGAAATTGATGATCGCCGCAATAAACGCGCCGTAATTCAGGGTTGCCGCGTTCTCTCCCTCGCCCAGCACAATGCACAGCGCATTGAAATCGAAACCTCCCACGATCAGGGATAACACCGGCATCAGGATATCGTTCACCAGCGACGTCACAATCGCCGTGAAAGCGCCGCCGATAATGATGCCGACCGCCATGTCCATCACATTTCCTCTCGCGATAAATTTTTTAAACTCCGTCATAAAAGCCTTCATCCTACGTCCGTCTCCTCTCCTGTTATCGCTTGTCTATCCTACGGCTTATCATATCATGAAACGATGTTTTGCGCAATTCCCAGTCGGGATATTCGCCGGCGCGCAGCCGCTCTCTAAGAACTCCTCCCGCGCGCCGGCCGCCCGGCTTATATGATGATGCACACCATGCCGCCGTTGCTGTCGTTGACGATTTTCTGCATCGTCTCCTGCAGCTTTGCCTGGCTCTCCTCGTTGATCATGGATATTTTGCCCGTAATACCGTCGTTGACGAGCTGCTCCACCGTCTTGCCGAAAATATTCGTCTCCCAGATTCCCTCTTCGCTTGTTCCCGTATCGGAAATATACTGAATCAGATCTCTGGCCTGCTCCTCCGTGCCGACAATCGGGGAAATCTCCGTCTCTATGCTCGCCCGGATCATATGAATGCTGGGGCTCTCCGCCTTGATCTTCACGCCGAACTTGTTGCCCTGCCTGATTAGCTCCGGCTTCTCCAGCACGATCTCCTCGCGGTCCGGCATCACTACGCCGTATCCCTTGTATCGCACCGCCTCCAGCGCATGGAGCACCTTCACATACTCGCGCTTCATTCCCGCCATCTCTTTCAGCATCGCAAGCATCTGATACTCGCTTGTGATCTGCTCTCCGACCAGATCGCTGATCATCTCATAGTAATACGTATCGTCCACGTCGAGGACTACCCGCACGCTGCCGTCGGACATATCGACGCCGTCCAGCTTGCACTTCTTGATGTATTCGCTCTCCGGCATAAGGCCGGCGGTCGTGATATCCCTGATATTGCTCAGATTTTCCATCAATTTCTTGATCTGTGCGACGATATCCTTCTTCATCCTGTGTTCATAGGGAAGCATCTCCACCCACTTCGGCATATAGAATTCCACCATGGTAAGTGGGAATTCATAGAGGACATTTTCCATGATGCGGTTGATATCCTCGCGCTTTAACTGCTCACAGTTGACCGGTATTACCGTCACATGATACTTTCCGCTGATCTCATCCGCCAGCGCCGCCGTCTCCTCCGCATAGGGTTTGGCGGAATTGAGAAGCACAACAAAAGGTTTCCCCAGAGACTGCAGCTCCGTGACGGTTCTCTCCTCCGCCTCCAGGAAGCTTTCCCGCCCCAGTTCCCCGAAGGAGCCGTCGCAGGTCACGACAATGCCGATCGTGGAGTGATCCCGGATGACCTTACGCGTGCCGATTTCCGCCGCCTTGGTAAAAGGAATCTCCTCCGCGGACCAGGGCGTCTTCACCATGCGCTCCATGTCCTCCTCCATGTGGCCCGCCGCGCCGTCCACCATGTAGCCCACACAGTCGATCAGCCTGACCTGCACGTCAATGTCCGTGCCGAGCTTGATATGCGCCGCCTCCTTCGGGATAAACTTCGGCTCCGTCGTCGTAATCGTCCTGCCGCCGGCACTCTGCGGCATCTCATCCTGCGCCCGCTCCTTCTCGTTCTCGTCCTCCATAAAAGGCAGCACCAGAAGATTCATAAAGCGCTTGATAAAAGTTGACTTGCCCGTCCTGACCGGTCCCACGACGCCCAGATAAATCTCGCCTCCCGTGCGAAGCTGTATATCTTTATACAGGTCATATGTACTGTTCTGCAAAAAATCCATAGAAAAATCCTCCTGCTTATACTGATAAATGTATATGCAGGAGGATTTTCTTCTATTCTGCTCAGTCCTCGATTTTATGGAAAATAATGCAGTTCGGCTGGTTGACCGGGATCTCCCTGCCATTCATGACAAGCAGCCCCTTCTTCAGATCAACGGTGAAAAACGTCATCGTGTTGGACTCCTGATTCAGGGACACCAGATGCCTGTTGTCCGGGAAAAGATTGACGTCCTTCGGATAATCTCCGCTGATCGGGAGACAGAGTATCTTTTCCAGCATACCCGTCTTCTGATCGATCTTATAGATGACGGCGCTGTTATCCCCGGCGTTGGAACTCACCATATACTTGAAATCTTCCGAAATATTCAGCGCGCTCGCGGCGGAACCGCCCGCGTGATAGTCATTCAGTGTGGAGATCGTCTGGATTTTCTCAAACTCCGGATTGCCGTTCTCCTCCACATATGTATACACGTCGATATAATTCTTCAGCTCGTGGACGATGTACAGAAATTTGCCGTCCTTGGAAAATTTCATATGCCGCGGCGCCGACTCCTGCTCGCTCCGAATCATATCGATAGGCTTCAGCTTGCCGTTGACATGATCCAGCCGGTAGACGTTGACATGATCCAGCCCCAAATCCGCGGCGCACAGATAATGATTGTCGCGCGTCATCTTCACGCAGTTGACATGGGGCCTGAAATTGCGCTCCGCGATACTCCCCAATCCTTTGTGGTAGATCTCGTCCGTGATCTCCCCGACGCCTCCGTCCTCACGCAGACGAAGCACGGTAATCTTGCCGTCGTGATAGCCGCCCACGAACAGGAATTTGTCCTCATAATCCGTGGAGAGATAGCAGCCGCGCATACCGTTGATCGTTCCCTCGTTGATGACCTCCAGATCGCCGCCCGGCAGAATCTTGTACGCCTCCACACCGAAATCCGTGATCGAATACAGATATTTACCATTGTGAGAGATCGTAATATAAGAAGAGTTGGTAATCTTGACCTGATTCTTCTCCGTCATCCTGCCGTTTTTCATATCCACATCATAGATCTTGATACCGTAAGTCTCTTCCTTCCCTACCGTATAGGTAGAAACATATGCAACATATTTTCCCTGACTCATACACCAGCCCATGCCTTTCATGCTTTATGGAGTCTATTTTACCATAGTTCCACGGCTTTGTTAACCGTTTTCAAAAAAATGAGCACACGCTTTAATAATTCTGAAATGCCGTATTCAGCGCGTAGGCGACATCATTTTCCGCCATGACATAAAAGATGACGTCGCCCCTGCTCTCGATCAGCACCGTCTCCGCGCTTACGCACACCCACTTATCCGGATTCGCGCTCTCCTGAAGCTTCTGCTTCACCGCATCGACGCTGTCCGCATCAACCCGAAGGAGCACGCACTGATATGCGATCGACGACATCATCGGCATAGAGACGATCGCCTCCGTATACTCAATCTCATCCGTACCGAGAATGGACATCTCCATATCGTCAGTCAGCGCGATGGTCTCAAAATTGGCCAGCCCCTGCCTGAAATCATCCGACAGATCCGCCTTTTCATAGATACCGCTCATAATATCGGTAAGACTGTCCCCAAGTTCCGCCTCCTGCTGGCCGCCGCACGCCGTAACCAGACACGCCGCAGCAAGAACCACAACCAGTGCCGCGCATATTTTCATCCGCGCCCGTTTTGCCATTTCATACCTTTCCGCTCTTTTCATATGCCCCCCCCCTTGTTTTCCATTTACCCATGCAGAAATTCCTGCCGTCTGCTTTCAAACTGACCGTAAAAATCCTGCCCTGCATCATACGGTGTCTGATAAAACGTCTTCAGAAAAATAACATTTGTCTTCTGCGTATACGCATCCGATTTCTGCTCCATGATACGCCCTTTCGTATCCTGCCGTAAATCGTGCCACTCTGTCAGAAAACGCTCGTATGCCGGAAGTTCTGCGATATCCAGCCACTTTCTGACCTTGATTTTGGCTCTGTTTCCAACCTTGCAGGCGTCCTCCAGCAGGAAGTATCTGAGCCCGTTCTCATCATAATTTCTGCCCAGCGGGAAAAGCCTGCACAGACCCGGCCTGTATAAGTGGATCCGACACCTGCCCGCTCCGTCCAGAAAACCGCAGGCATCCGTGTCCTCCTGCATCTTCAGCGACGGCAGAATCAGCCCCTCTTCCACATGCAGGCTAATCTTGTCCTGCATAAGCTGTGAAAAGTTCTGTCCCGTGGCGGTCTGCAGCATGTAGATATCATAGGGATCGAGCACGATGGAATCTCCCATGCCCCGGCAGCATTCGCTGCATCCCGCACAGTCGCCGCAGCCAAGCCTCGCCATACCGTTGGCGTCCATCAAAGTCTGCATCTTCGTATACCCACATCTTTTCGTGATGACTGCTCATATAATAGATCATACCTGTTCCGCATGGATATTATTATACCGAAAACAAAAGACAACATCAATAACAGATTTAGAAAGAAATATCAGACATTTACGCGAGTCTCTGCAGTTTCTCGCTGTGCTCAGAGACCACCTTTTTCAGGATGTCGACATCATCCTGCAGGGCATCGATCGCCTCAACGCCTGCCTAATATCTCTTATATGTCGACAGATAACATGCCTCTATATTCTGCAGTCTGGGCAGAATATCATTCTCCTGTGTCAGCTCGATTCTCTTCAGGCGGTCATTGACAGGCTGCAGCTTGTGGTCCATCATAATCGACATGGACAGCAGCAGGTCAGGTTTTAATTCATTCTGTACTGTGTCACGCATGGACTGCATCAACTCAGGCTTCAGCTCATTCTGCATCATGTCACGCATGGACTGCATCAACTCAGGCTTCAGCTCATTCTGCATCATGTCGCGCATGGACTGCATCAACTCAGGCTTCAGCTCATTCTGCATCATGTCGCGCATGGACTGCGTCAACTCAGGCTTCAGCTCATTCTGCATCATGTCGCGCATGGACTGCGTCAAATCTGGCATCAGTTCGCCCTGTACAATGTCATGCACAGACTGTATCAAATCCGGCATCAGTTCGTCCTGTACAATGTCATGCACAGACTGCGTCAAATCCGGTGTCAGCTCCTCCTTTATAGATTGTGTCAAGTCTGCCTTCAAATCCTTCCGCATCGTGTCCGTCATGGACTGCATCATGTCTGAAATAGCATTTAATAATTCGTGATCCAACATCACAACCTCCTTTCTGTGGACTTGATTATAGCATGATGACTGCGATAAAGTACAGATGAATTTTTTGTGCTTCAAACCGCCCGTATAACAATTGCACAACACAATATCTTGTGGTTCGCAATGCAATTTGTCTTTTTCATATCCCGTATATTGATCCGATTTTGCGATTATCAATATTTCGTTCATCATTTTTCTACATGCTATTCTTTAGATTCCGCTGCCAACACGCCTTCAAAATATCGGATCGTGGGCACAAGCCCATCCTCGAGAGAAATTGTCGGCTCCCAATTCAGTTCCTTCTTGGCCAGATCGATAACCGGTTTCCGCTGCAGGGGATCATCCTGCGGCAGCGGCTTATGTACAATCTTTGATCTGGATCCCGTCAGCTTCAGCACCAGTTCCGCCAACTCCAGCATAGTGAATTCCCCGGGATTCCCCAGATTAACCGGCCCTGTAAATTCCTCCCTGCTCTCCATCATACGGATCATCCCATCTACCAGGTCGTCCACATAGCAGAAACTTCTGGTCTGCTGTCCGTCTCCATAGATGGTGATGTCTTCGCCCCGCAGTGCCTGCACGATGAAGTTGGACACTACCCGCCCGTCGTCCGGCCGCATCCGGGGACCGTACGTATTAAAAATGCGCACAATTTTGATATCCACGCCATCCTGTCTGTGATAATCGAAAAAGAGTGTTTCCGCCATCCGCTTCCCCTCATCATAGCAGGAACGGATACCGTCCGGGTTCACATGCCCCCAATAGCTCTCCGGCTGCGGATGGATCTCCGGATCGCCATAGACCTCGCTGGTGCTGGCCTGTAAGACTCTGACCTTGCAGTGCCTGGCCAGATCGAGAACATTGATCGCCCCCATCACGCCGGTCTTTGCGGTCTTCACCGGATCAAACTGATAGTGTGGCGGACTTGCGGGGCATGCCAGGTTATATATCTGATCGCACTCCACATAGATCGGCTCAATCACATCGTGACGAAAAAATTCAAAATCCAGGTTCCCCATCAGGCGGCGGATATTCTCCTTACGTCCGGTGAACAGGTTGTCCAGGCAGATGACCTCATTGCCCTGTTCCAATAGCTTCTCACACAGATGGGATCCGATAAAGCCGGCTCCGCCGGTAACCAGAATTCTCTTATGCGACATGTTTCATCTCTCCTCCGTATTCTTCATAATTGCCAAAGTCTCCGCCCGAAAATCCTCATTACGGATTCGCAGCACCGACAAAAACATAAAACTCCTGATATAAAGCCGTCACTTTCACACTTTATATCAGGAGTTCTGATTTCATATGGATGTCCGTTTGCGGAATTGATTTACCAGTATTTCCGCACTGTTGCGATCGCCTCATCTTCGCTCATACCGCGCTGGACAGACAACTGCCTTGCTGCCATTTCTACAGTACCTTGCATTTCTTTTACCGTTTGCACGATTCCACAGATGAGACCTTCTTCTCTACCCTTTTCCATGCCTTCTGCAAAACTTTCCTCAAGTTCCACCCTATGATCCGCTTGGTCTGCGTAGTACGACATGTATTCCACCATCAGTCTTGGATCCATCTTCGCTGTTTTCACTGCTTTCACCAACTTTCTCGTATACGCGTCCTTCGCTTTCCCTTCCGCCAGATACTTCAGGAAATTTCCAAGTTCCGGCGTGACGTCGTCCATCTCCGAATAAGGGTTCAGAAAAATCTTCACCGCCCCGTCGCCGAGCACAAGCGCCGTATCCTCCCTGCACCGATTCTCAAAGGTATAGAGGTGCCTGCCCTTATGGAAAATATCCTCCAGGCAGATGAAGATCACAAAACTCTTGTTCAGTCCGCAGTAGTCCAATCCCCTACTCAAAAGGTTCACGTCGATCAGGTTCTGATAGTACCGGCTCCTCTGGGGCAGGTCCGCGGCGTGCGCCGCCTGCATCTCCACGTTATAAACGGTTGCTTCCTCATCCTTCACATAGATATCCAGCCGGATGCCCTTGGCGTCCTTCTTTACCTCGATGGTCTTCTCACCTTCCAGGTACTCGATGCGCTCGATCTCCACATCCAAGATAATTTCCAGAAGCCGCTTGCACAGTTCCCTGTCCTGCATCACCTTATAGAAGATGAAGCGATCCGCCAGCGTCAGTTTCTTGAAGGCCTTCAGCGCCGCGTTCTCTCCGCCGTCCTGTCTGCCCTTATTATATGACGCCCCAGAAGTTTTTGCAATGTTTTTTCGTTTGTTTTTCGCCAATCTTTCCTCTCTTTCCGCATGGGAGAAGAGATACTG
>CANPXP010000028.1 GCA_947586255.1 uncultured Lachnospiraceae bacterium
GACAGACAGACAGACAGACAGACAGACAGACAGACAGACAGACAGACAGACAGACAGACAGACAGACAGACAGACACGAACCGCATTTATGGGCTTGACCTGTACAAGATTCTCGCCATGTTTTTTGTGGTTGTTTTTCATTTTTCCTTTCATGGAAATGTGGACATAAACTGCGCGCAGAAATTGACTTTTGACTGGACGGTGTTAGCCGTGGCGAGAATATTCGGCGCTGTAGGCAACGCCGCTTTTATGCTGATCAGCGGTTATTTTTTGTGCAAAAAAAAGTTCAGATTCAAAACCGTTTTTCGATTATGGCTTGAAGTTTGGTTTTATTCCGTGGCGCTCGGCACTGTCCGGCAGATCACGGGTACAGAGCCGTTTTCTCTGAAAAGTCTGCTCTCTATGTTTTTTCCGTTTACCTTGAATCAGTACTGTTTTTTTTCGACCTATTTGGTCATCTATCTGATTTTTCCGTTTTTGAACCGATGTATCGAAGGGCTTTCCGAGAAACAACATCGGGCAGCGGTAACGCTGGGATTCATTCTCGTGCCATTTCTCACCACTTTTGCAGGTGTAAGGTGGATTATAGGAACGAACAGAATCGTGATTTTTATTGTATTATATTTTATGGGAGCGTATTTTCGCCGATATGATGTGAGGGTATCCCTCAAAAAGACAGCGGTGTTGTCCGTCGGATGCCTCGCCCTTGAGATATTTTCCCTGTTTGGTATGAGAATTTTTTATGCCATTACGGGCATGGATTGTCTGTTCTATTTTGTCTGGGACGTGAATAAAGTGCTGCCTGTTCTGACAGGTATCTCACTGTTTCTGTTTTTTAAACAGTTCCGCGTGCGCCATATCAGAATCCTGTCATTTCTGTCCTCCTCGGTTTTTGGCGTATATCTGTTTCATGACGGACCGCTGCAGCCTTTCCTGTTTGGGACACTGTTTGATGATTCGGTCACCTATAATACCAATATGCTGCTGCCACAGATGATATTTGCTGTATGCGCAATATTCGTGACCGGCATCCTGATTGACAAGATCCGAATTCTTGTCTTTGAGAAACCTGTGCTGAAACTGCTGCAGCCGATGTTGGATCGCATCGATGAGCGCTGCGCTGCCATCTGGAGAGACGGCGCCTGAAGGAATCCGGTCTGTGTCCCTGTCACGCCACATACAGATACATAAATATAAAGTGGCAGACGCTTCCGCCCATCACGAAGAGATGGAAGATCTCGTGGGAACCGAAGTTCTTGTGCCTGGAATTGAAGAGGGGCAGCTTTAGCGCGTAGATGACGCCGCCCACGGTGTAGATGATGCCGCCGGCGAGCAGCCACAGGAATGCGCTGCGGGGCAGCGTGTGCCACAGAGGGCCCATCACCGACAGGCAGGACCAGCCCATGGCAATGTAGACGATGGAGGAAAACCATTTCGGGCACGTGATCCAGCAGACATTGCTGATCATGCCGACAATGGCGATACCCCAGACCGCGGCGAGAAGCGCATACCCGATTTCTCTGTCCAGAACAATCAGGCAGACGGGGGTGTAGGAGCCGGCGATCAGGACGAAGATCATCATGTGATCCAGCTTCTGGAACAGCTTCAGAATGCCCGCTTTGACGTTGACACTGTGATAGACGGCGCTGGCGCCGTAGAGAGCTACCATGCTGCCCATGAATACAGCCATTGCCGCAAAGACGATATGGTTGCCGCTCATGGCGGCTTTCACCATCAGCGGCGTCGCCGCGACGATCGCCATCATCATGGCGACGAAATGTGTGATTGCGCTCCCGGGTTCCCGAATTGTGATCTGCATAAATACACCCTCTTTCTGCCGTTGCCACATTATGTAGTTTTGAAAACTACATATGGAATATAACAATACTACTACATAGAGTGCGCAAAGTCAATAAAATTATGCGCAAAATTTCTAATCTTCTTCGATCACATGGATTTCCAGATAGTCAAAATCAATCGCGTCGATGAAATTGTCCTGGGAGAAGCGCGTCTTGTCGTGGCGCTTGAAGTCCTCGACGGTGGAGTCCAGCCAGATGGGATTGCTTAAGTCGAACTGACGGCAGACTTCGTCCAGGGCGCGGAAAATCTTGTGCGTGCGGGTGTCGTCGGAAGCGTCCTCGACGACGGTGTCGCGCAGCATGCGGTTATCTTTCCATTCCTTGGCCCAGAGACGAAACATGGGAGACCTCCTGTCACAATGATGATACAAAAATACTATACCGACCGCGGCGCAAAAAGTAAATACTTTTCTGATACTATGGCTGTACGGCGGTGCGGTTATGTGTTAGAATCAAGAGAAATATGATAAGGAGGGTCACAAAGGATGGCGGAAAAATATCTGGTGGTGATAGACATACAGAATGATTTCGTGACGGACGCGCTCGGTACGGCGGAGGCGCAGGCGGTCAGGGAGAACGCGGTGCGCAAGGTCGCAGACTTCACGGGAGAGGTGCTTTTCACCAAGGATACGCACGGCGCGGACTATCTGCAGACGCAGGAGGGACGAAAGCTTCCCGTCGAACACTGTATCAGAGGAACCGCAGGCTGGGAGCTTATCGCGGAGCTGGAGACTTTCCGGAAGCGGGAGGGCTGTCATGTTTTTGAAAAGAATACTTTCGGAAGTCTGGAGCTGGCGCAGTATCTGCGGGAGAAGTATGAAGCCGGGGAAGTGGAGTCCGTGGAGCTGATCGGTCTCTGCACGGATATCTGTGTGGTCAGCAACGCGCTGCTCTTAAAGGCTTATATGCCGGAGCTCGGGATCGCTGTGGACGCCTCCTGCTGCGCGGGCGTCACGCCGGAAAAGCATGAGGCGGCGCTTGATACGATGGAGAGCTGCCAGATCGATGTGCTAAACCGATAGAGAAAACAGGAGAAGCTGCTATGACACAATTTGATCAGAGAAATATCAGCATGATGATGGATTTCTACGAGATGACGATGGCGAACGGCTACTTCGCAAACAGCCAAAAGCCGCAGAAGGTGGCGTTCGACGTCTTCTACCGCAAGAATCCGGATATGGGAGGTTACGCGATTTTTGCCGGACTGGAGCAGGTTGTGGAGTATGTGGAGAATCTGCATTTTGACGATGCGGACGTGGCGTATTTTCGCGCGCAGAAAATCTTTTCGGAGGATTTCCTGGAATATCTTCGCGCGTTCCGCTTCGGCGGGGATATCTACGCTTTTCCGGAGGGGACGATCATGTACCCCAACGAGCCGGTGCTCACGGTGGTTGCGCCGTTGATCGACGCGCAGCTGATCGAGACGGCGGTGTTGGCGCAGATCAACCACCAGTCGCTGATCGCCACCAAGACCAGCAGGATTGTGCGGGCGGCGCAGGGGAGGGCGGTGTCTGATTTCGGTGCGCGGCGAGCCCACAATGTCGACGCGGCGGTCTACGGCGCGCGGGCAGCCTATATCGGCGGGGCTTCCGGGACCGCCACCGTACTTGCGGGACAGCAGTTCGGCATTCCGGTGAGCGGTACGATGGCTCACAGCTGGGTGATGTATTTTAAGGATGAGTTTGAGGCGTTTAAGCGCTATGCGCAGGTTTATCCCGACAACGTGGTGCTGCTGGTGGACACCTATGATGTGCTCCATTCCGGCGTTCCAAACGCGATCCGCGTGGCGAAGGAGGTTCTCGAGCCCATGGGCAGACGGTTAAAAGGCGTCCGTCTGGATTCCGGGGATCTGGCGTATCTGTCCAAGAATGTGCGCAGGATGTTGGACGACGCGGGGCTTCAGGACTGCAAGATCGTCGTCTCCAACAGCCTGGACGAGTACACCATCACCTCCATTCTGAATCAGGGAGGCCGGATCGACAGTTTCGGCGTGGGCGAGCGGCTGATTACCGCCAAGAGCGACCCCGTGTTCGGGGCGGTCTACAAGATCGCAGCTGTGGAGGAGGACGGCGCCTTCGTCCCGAGAATCAAGGTGTCGGAGACGGTGGAGAAGATCACCAATCCGGGACTGAAGCAGGTGTACCGCATCTACAGCGAGAGCGGCCAGGCTGTGGCGGATCTGATTGCGGGCGAGGGGGAAGAGGTGGACCTGAGCGCTCCGTACCGCTATGTCGATCCCGAGAAGCCCTGGAAGAACCGTTTCTTCGAGAACTGTACGGCGCGGAAACTGCAGGAGCTTGTTGTGAAGGACGGCCGGCGGGTGCAGCAGCCGAAAGACCTCGATGAGATTCGGGCCTATGTGAAGCGGCAGCTGGAGACGGAGATCTGGGCGGAGGAGCAGCGTTTCGAGAATCCGCACAGGCATTATCTGGACATGAGCCCGAAGTATTATGAGCTGAAAATGAATCTGTTGTACGAGACGAGGACGGACAACAGCCGTTGAGCGCGAGGAGAGAAAAGATGCGGGGGACCCCCGTTTTGACGAAAAAGAAAATAAGGGAAGGCCTGTTTGGGAAAACGGACAGGCGGCTGCTCCGGCATGCCGTGCTGTGGGGAATCCCTCTGGCGGCGTCCCATGCGCTGGGCTGTCTTCTGCGCCGCGACGGCGCAGCGTTTGCCGATTTGTCGAACCTTCCGCTTCTGATCGTGCGGACGGTGTGTCTGACACTTCCCGCGGCAGTCTGTATCGCCTTCGTCCTGCGGGGATTTCCGCGCCTGCGGGAAGCGCTGTATCGCGAGAACGACAGCGGGAAAAAATACCGGGCGGGCCGGGTGTGGCTCTTTTGCTCAGCCGTCATTTTCCTGTGCTGGATCCCCGTTTTCCTGGCCTATTACCCGTCGGTGTTCGCCTATGACGCGGAGGGACAGCTCTATCAGGTGATCGCCCACGATTACAGCACACATCACCCGCTTCTGCATACTCTATTTCTGGGCGCTTTTTTTCGGCTGGGCGGGCTGCTGGGCTCGTACTCCGCGGGCATGGCGGTGCACTCCGTTGTGCAGATGGCGCTTATGGCGGCGGCCTTCGGCGGCGCGCTGGCTTATCTGTACCGCAGGGGCGTATCGGTCTATCTGTGCGGGGCGCTGCTCGCGTTTTATGCGCTGTTTCCGACGAATTCCGTGCTGGCCCTCAGTACCACGAAAGATGTGCTGTTCTCGGCGCTGGTCCTCCTGTATGTGCTGACGGTGCACTGCATGACGGCGGTGCGGGAGGGAAATGAGGAAGACGCTGCGGGCAGCAGGGCCGGGAGAGGCAGGGCGCGGTCATACCTGGCGGCGTATATTCTGCTCAGCGTGCTCATGCTTCTGATGCGCAACAATGCGATCTACGCCTGGGCGCCCTGTACGCTGCTTGTCTGGCTGGGGCTGCGGAGAGACCGAAGCGGCGCGGGCAGGGCATTCAGGAAAAGTTATGCGCGCGCTTCCGGCCTCGCTTTTATCCTTTTTCTGTTCTGCGGTCTGGCGCTGAAGACGGCGCTTGGCGCGCAGAGCGGCAGTCCGAGAGAGATGCTCAGCGTGCCTTTGCAGCAGATGGCGCGGACGAGGGTGGAGGCGGAGGAGAGCCTGTCCCCCGAAATGCGGCGCGAGCTGGATAAGTACCTGCCCGCCGAGTGGGTTTTTGCGGCGTACAATCCGCATCTGGCAGATCCGGTCAAAAACCGCGCGGTGATTCACGACGACCCGGCAGGGCTGATCCGGACGTGGCTGAAGCTGGGACTGCAGCATCCGGGGATTTATCTGGACGCTTTTCTGGATAACTCTGTGGGCTTCTGGTTCCTGGAGGACAGGACGCACGCGCAGATCTACGGCGTCGGCACGGAGAGCGGCTTCGGCTATCTGTCCACGGACAACCGCGCGATGCCCGCGGGCTGCGAGATCGTGGAGCACAGTTTCCTGCCGGGGCTGCGGGCGGCCATGGAGCGGATCGTGTCGGACAATGTCTACCAGAAAATACCCGTGGTGCGCATCGTCTTTGCACCGGCATTTTACTGGTGGCTGCTGTGCATGTACATGGCGTCAGCGCTCTATCGGCGGCGATACCGTCTGCTCCTGCCGGCGGCGTTTCCGGCGATATATTATCTGACGCTGCTGCTGTCGCCCGCGGTGCTGATACGCTACATGTATCCTCTTGTGGTGACGGTGCCTGCCCTTTGCTGTCTTGCGAGCGCACAACAGATGAAAAGTGGAGAAAATACACAATAAAAATTAAGAAAATATAAAAATTTTGTGGAAAATATACATTTTTTAGATGAAATATGTTATACTGTGCGTAAGAAATGGCAAAATAATAGAACCAGTGTGTACCAGGGGGCAGTTATGGATACAAGAATGGAACGGGACGGCGACATCGACAGCTGGAAAGAAGTGACGCTGATCTACAATTCCGCATTGAAACAGATATCTACCAAGCTTGAAATCTTAAACGATGAGTTCCAGCACGTGCACAGATACAATCCGATCGAACATATCAAGAGCCGTATCAAGACGCCGGAGAGCATCGTCAAGAAGCTGAAGAAGCACGGTTATGAGTCCACCATCAACAATATGGTGCGCTATGTCAATGACATCGCCGGCATCCGCGTGATCTGTTCCTTCGCGTCGGACATCTACCAGATTGCGGAGATGATCAGCAATCAGAGCGATATCAAGGTGCTCTCCGTGAAGGATTACATCGTGAACCCGAAACCGAGCGGCTACAAGAGCTATCACATGCTGGTGAGCGTGCCCGTCTATCTGTCGGACCGCATCGAGGACACGAAGGTGGAGATTCAGATCCGGACGGTAGCGATGGATTTCTGGGCGAGCCTGGAGCATAAGATTCATTATAAGTTCGAGGGCAACGCGCCGGAACATATTAAGGAAGAGCTGGTAGAGTGCGCGCAGATGGTGTCGGAGCTCGACGCCAGAATGCTTGCGCTGAACGAGGAGATTCAGCATATCGAACGGCAGCGGGAGGCGGCGGGCGCCTGAGGCATTCACGGCGCGAACGGAAGAAAAAATTATATATGGAAAGCGGGAAAGCAGTCTGACAGATAAGTTGTCAGGCTGCTTTTTTGCGCTTATCCGACGGAACCTGAAACTGCACTTCCGTAAAATTTACGGGACTTCAAAATCGGATGGTATAACTATAACTGTCCACGGGGCCAAGGCCCTTCAACTCAGCACAAACACCAATGGGAGGTAAGCGTTATGAGAGAGATCATAGTAGTAAGAAATGAAAAGAATTATAAGACAAATATGGAGGGAAACATTATGAATAACAATAACGTAAAAAATTATGGGAAGAGAACACTGGCGAAGGGCGTCACCGTTTCCAACAATACGTTTAAGACGGGCCTGAACAACAACGACATAATCTTCGGGACGTCGGGCTGTGGCAAGACAGGCGGCTATGTGGTGCCGATGCTGCAGAACCCGGCGGAGAGTATAATTGTAGTGGACACCAAGAACAACCTGTCGAAGATGTTCAAGGCATCTTTGGAGGCGAGGGGCTACAAGGTGCAGGTGATTGATTTTGTGTCGCCGAAGAATTCCACCTGCGGATACAATCCGCTGGCCTATGTCAGGACGACAGGCAAAGGGAAGTTCAATGAGATGGAGCTGAAGTCGGTGGCGCACGCACTGGTGTCGGAACAGCTTAGCCGGGAGGACATGTACTGGGTCTCCTCGGCCAGAAAGTACCTGACAATGCTGTTGGCCTATGTGATGTGCAGTCTGCCGGAGAAGGAGCACAATTTAACCAGTGTCATCGCTCTTCACAGCGCCGTCTGCGCGGATGCCAAGCGGATGAAAGAAGAGATGGAGGCCGCGGTTGAAGAGATGGCTGCGAGAGATGCGGGCGGGGTACGTATGCTGCATAATCTTGTCAGCCAGGTGTTCGGCCTGCTGTCGGCGGATAGGACGTGGTCCTGCATCGTGGATTTTGCATCGACGGCGCTTGCTCCCTACGATACGGACGATCTGCAGTATATATTCAGCAGGAAGAAAACGCTGGATATCGCCGGTATGGGGAGAGAGAAGACGGTGGTGTTCCTCAACATAAGCGACATGAACAGGGCGTTTGACAACATCATCAATCTCTTCTATCTGCAGTTGTTCCAGAAGCTGGAGGAGGAAGCTTCCAGGAACTGGGACGGCCGGTTGAAGATGCCTGTACGCATCCTGATGGACGACTTCGCGTCCGGGACGAAGATGGATGATTTTGACAAGATCATCTCCGTTATCCGCTCCCGGGATATTTCTGTGAGTCTGGTCATCCAGAGCCTGTCTCAACTGGAGAGCCTGTACGGCGAGCAGCAGTCCAGGACGATTCTGAACAACTGCGACCACCTGATCTACATGGGCGGAAACGATGAGAAGACGCTGCAGTATGTGTCGATGAGGGCGGATAAACCGGTTTCCAGGATTGCGAAGAAGCCCAAGGATAAGATCTACCTCATGGAGAGCGGTGAGACGGCGCGGCTGGTGGATAAGATCCCACCCTACAGCACCATGGGAAAAGCTTCCGTGAAGGCCGGGCCGCAGGCAGCCAGAACTCCGCTCTGTGACGTCATGAGAGAGGTTTCCAAGGGTATCGAGCCGAAAAATTGACCCCCTTTGACGGTGCCGTTACTCTATTATAGTGAATGGACGAGTCTGTTTATCGAAATGATAAATGTTCCGGGCGTCATCATGAGGACGTCCGGAGCGGGAGGTTGAGAAGTGCAACGGGAAGAACTGGAACGAATCATGGAGCTGTACGGCAGGGATCTTTTTTCCTTCTGCCGCTTCGTGACCCGCGACAGACAGGACGCGGAGGAATTGTATCAGGACACGTTCCTGAAATTGTATGAGAGCAGGGAGAGGCTGTATATTGACAGGAATGCCAAGAGCTTTCTGATGAGCGTCGCTCTCAATCTGTATCGAAATGTCAGGCGCAAACGCTCTGTCAGGGAGCGGATCGCGGGAGCGGCGTACTCCGTGGAGGAGAGCGGACAGGAACTGCCGGACGAAGGAGAAGGCGTGGAGGAGCGTGTTCTGTCGGGAGAGACGTGCAGGGCGCTGCGGGAGGCAGTGCGCAGGCTGCCGGACAGATACAGGCTGCCGGTGCTGCTGTACTACATGGAGGAGCTGACGCAGCGGGAGATCGCGGGTATCATGGGGCTGCCGGAGGAGACGGTCAAGACCAGACTGCGCCGGGCGCGAGCGATTCTCAGGAAGGATATGGAGGGACAGGGTTATGAGAGATAGTGTGGATGAACTGCTGCGCATAGCGCTCGCTCCGTCGAAGGAGCCGGGGGAGCTTCTGAATCGTCGGGTTCTGAAGAGAGTGGAAACGGAGGAACGTATCATGAGAAAGAAAGAAGAACCGGGGAAGAGCAAAGCGGAAAAACGGAGGCGGATTCCGGCTGCGGTCATCGGGTTCGGCGCGCTGTGCATCGCTTCCGTCACGACCTATGCGGCCTACCGCTATCTGACGCCGTCTCAGGTGGCCGGGAAGCTGGAAGATCAGAAACTTGCGGAGGCTTTTCAGGGCGAGGATGCAATAGCGGTCAACGAGACACAGACGAGCGGCGGCTATCGCATCACGCTGCTTGGCAGCGCGGCGGGCAGCGATATCAGCGATTATCTGAGAAGCAGTGACGGACAGATCAGAGCGGACGGCATCTATACGGTGGTGGCTATCGAGCGGGAGGACGGCTCGCCTATGCCGGACACCTCCTCGGACGCATACGGAGAGGAGCAGTTTTTTGTGTCGCCCTATGTCCGCGGGCTTGACCCGGTGCGGTACAATGCGGTGACTATGGGAGGCGGCTACAGCGAGTTCGTGCAGGATGGCGTCATGTACAGACTGGTGCAGACGGACAATGTGGAGATGTTCGCGGACCGCGGCATATACATCGGAGTGAGCAGCGGCACATTCTATGACGTGAACGCTTACCGCTATGACGAGGACAGCGGCGAGATGACACGGAACGACGGCTACGGCGGCGCCAACGCGCTGTTCGTGCTGCCGGTGGACGCATCGAAGGCCGATCCCGAGGCCGCGGCGGCCAGCGCGGCGCGGTGGGAGGAAGAACTGAGCGGTTCCGGCGGGGAGGACGAGGAGACTGTGCCGGAGGCGCCCACAGAGGCGAATGTATTTATGGAGAAGCTGACCCCGGAGAATCTGGACGAGTACGCCGCGCCGGTGGAGTATACCCGCATGGTGTGCACGCCGGACGCGGATGGGATGATCAGTTACGGCTACCGCATGGAGAGCGGCACCGGCAGCGCGAACCAGCGGGCACGGGTGGACTGGCTCTTTCCGGAGGATCGGGAGAGCGACGTGCAGATCGGCGCCTGGAGCTGCAGCGACGACGATCTTTCCACCCTCGTCATCGAGGTGTTTACGCTGCGGGAGGACGGCAGTGTAGAGTACGTGATCTATCAGCCGAAATAAGATGAACTTCCGGCAAAGAGACGCCGGGAGGCAGACGAAAAGCGTCGTCCCTAAGGGCGGCGCTTTGTTCGCTGTGCGGGAGGTTTACGCTTCCGCTTTGTCGTTATCATTCTGCGGCTGTTTCCCACCGATCGTGAAGAACAGACCGGATTTCTTTAACGCGGGCCGGAGCGCCATGTACACTGCCACGGAGACGACGGTGGAGATCACGGCGTTGAGGGCGGTGATGGGGATACTCCATGCCAGCGTCAGCTCCGCGGCGGGCTTCCCCAGGATCAGCAGCTTGTAGTAGTAGCCAACGATCGGGTCGAAGATCGCGTTGAACAGCAGACCGCCCACAGCGGCGAGAACCGTCCATTTCCATACCTTGCGGTTGTCTGTCTCCGTGGAGAGATGGCCGATTCTGTGTGCGATCAGACCGGTGATCAGGCCGATGCACAGTTTTAACAGAAAGGTCTTGGGAGCGGTCATCACATAGACTGGATCGAACAGGTCGCCGATCGTCATGCCGATGGCGCCGCCGATTCCGCCGTAGATTCCGCCTAGGAGCAGGGCGCCCAGCACGCAGACGGCGTTGCCGAGATGAATGGAGACCGCGCCGGCTCCGGGCAGGGTGATCTTGATCTGCAGGAAGGTGAACACGACGTAGGACAGCGCCGCGAACAGTCCCGTAAATACCAGTTTCAGAACTTTTTCGTTTTTCATAACAGCTTCACTCCTCTGTTTCGTATTTTACAACCACTATACACCAAAATGGCATCTTTAAAAGTGCCAATTTGGTATTTTTTGACCATGCCAGATTGACGAAGAGGGGATTATGTGCCTGAGAGGAGGAAATTTTGGCCCTAAAATGAGGAGTGCCCAAGCACCTTGCGGCGCTTGGGCTATTATGAAAAAATTTATCTATGTGTGTAATGTTAAACATTACATTTTCTCGATTGCTATGGTTAAAGTATACATATGAAATGTGAATAAAGTATGAACACCATGTAAAGTTATCGTGAATGTTTACAATCAAACACAGAAAAAAATGTCAAAGTTGTGCAAAATAGATAAAAATGAGGGCAATGGCCAGGCCGATGACATTGACCAGCGTGAAGACCCCCAGATACCGGCCGATCTTTGCGTCTTTGGACTTCATGTAGAGGCGCAGGGAGATCAGGCTTGCCAGCGAGGCGATGGGCGTTCCCAGACCGCCGATGTCCGTGCCGATTAGCAGAGCGCGCCAGTCCTGGGTGAAGCCGGACAGCAGCACCGCCGCGGGGACGTTGCTGATCACCTGGCTTGCCAGCATGGACGTGAGGAGCGGGTGGATGCTCAGCAGGTCCTGCAGAAAAATCCGCACGGAGTCGATTGCACCGATGTTGCCGGCGAACACGAAGAAGCACACGAAGGTGAGGAGCAGACTGTAGTCGATCTTTTTGAAGAGAGAGCGGTCCCAGAGCAGAAGGGCGAGGCAGACTATCGCAAGCAGAAGAAGATAGTGCAGTATGCGGAACACGGACAGCAGGCAGAGCAGGAAGAGGATGCCGTACAGAGCAATGTGCTTTCTGCTCATGGGTTCTTCGGCCTCCGGCAGCGACACGGACAATTCGCCCTTCGGACACAGAAACACGCTGAGCGCAAGGAGGGGCAGCGCCAGCAGCGTGTAGAGCAGGACGGTGCGGAAAAAGTCGCCCGCTGTCAGGTGAAAGGCCGAGTATATGTACAGGTTCTGAGGATTGCCGACGGGGGTGGACATGCTGCCCAGGTTGGCGGCCACGGTCTGCATGACGATGACGAAAATCATGTAGCGCTGTTGGCCGGTCAGCTCCAGAATCAGAATCGCGAAGGGGACGAAGGTGATCAGCGCCACGTCGTTCGTCACCAGCATGGAGGTGAAGAAAGGCAGCAGGATCAGCTCCGCGAACAGGGCGCGCCGCTGCATACTGCCGGTCAGCACGCGGCGGGCGAAACGGTCGAACAGACCGTGGTTCTGCAGGCCGGCGACCACCGCCATCAGGCAGAACAGAAGCGCCAGGACGCGAAAGTCGATATAGCCGATGTAAGCCGCGGACGGCGGCACGAAGAACATGGAGACAATCATGCAGAACGCGGCAGCGATCAGCACGGGTTCTTTTTTTAATATGGCAGGAAAGTTTTTCATAGAATGTTCCTCCAATCAGGAATCGGTTGTCCGGGATAGCGGCAGAGCCGCGTGCGCGCCGGGTCATGCACGACTATTATACGGCAAGTCCCTGCGGGATTCCAGTTTTTTCTTTGTGGATACAATTCCGGCAGTTCTGACAGGCTTAACGGTTGTCAGGAAACCAAAAAAGTGTTAAAATGTCATAGAACTGTTGTTGGATAAACCGTACTGTCGAAAGCGACGGGGAGAGGGAGAACGTGAAAAGCGGAGGGAGACGGATGGATACTTTTATCGATAAAATCGCACAGCGCCGGAACGCGCAGGAGATGATTCTGGCCAACATGACGGCCGAGGCCGCCAAGATGGAGCAGATGCAGAATCAGATGAAGGCTTATGACGAGCTGATGCAGGAGATCCGGAGAGTGAACCTGAAGACGGCGGAGAATTTGTCCGACGTGCAGGGGACGCTGCAGGAGTATATGGCCAAATTCGAGGCTATGCAGGCGGATCAGAGCAAAGACAGGGAAATGCAGCAGCAGCTTGCGCAGATGCGGGAACTTCTGACGGACAACAGCAAGGACGAGGAAGTGCAGCAGCAGCTTGCGCAGATGCGGGAGCTCCTGACGGACAACAGCAAGGACGAGGAAATGCAGCAGCAGCTTGCGCAGCTGCGTGAGCTTCTGGCGGACAATAGCAAAGACGAGGAAATGCAGCAGACGCTTGCGCAGATGCGTGAACTTCTGGCGGACAACAGCGAGAGCGAGGAGAACAAGCAGGCGATGGCGCAGCTGCGCGAGAACCTGGAGGAGAAGTTCAAGGCATCCGACGATTTCCTGCACAGGGAAAATGTGAAGGTTTACCGCAATGTGCAGGCGGCGATGACGGAGGAGCTGAACAAGCAGACGGAGGAGCTGAAGAAGAGCCAGCAGGAGAATCGGGGAAGCCGCGCGGTGCTTCCGATTTCCATAGCGATCCTGATAGCCGTTGTGGCGGATATCATTATTCAGCTGTTCGGTATCACGATCGTATTCTGAGTAAAAGAGCGGCTGTATCGGGAAAACGGCGTACCGGCTGCCTGGCATGGGCGCAGCCGGCGGAATGGGAGTTTGAGCAGACGATGGGAAAGCAGATCTGGAAGGCGGGCAATATGCTGTATCCACTCCCGGCGGTACTGGTCAGTGTGGCTGACAGGGCGGGCAGCAGCAACCTGTTCACCGTAGCGTGGACGGGAACGGTCTGTTCCGACCCGCCGATGGTCTCCATATCCGTGCGGCCGGAGCGGTATTCTTATCATATGATAGAGGAGACGGGCGAGTTTGTGATCAACCTGACCACGGAGGCGCTCGCTTATGCCGTCGACTACTGCGGCGTGAGGAGCGGGCGGGATGAAGATAAGTGGAGCGCGGTGCATCTGACGCCGGCTGCCGCCGCCCATGTGAAGGCGCCTCTGGTGAAGGAGAGTCCGGTCAATATAGAGTGTAGGGTGACGCAGAAACTTGCGCTCGGCTCTCACGACATGTTTCTCGCCGAGGTTCTGGCGGTACATGCGGACGAGCGGTATCTGGATGAGAGAGGAAAGTTTTGTCTGAACGACGCGAAGCCGCTCGTCTATTCTCACGGGCGCTACCTCGCTGTCGGGAGAGAACTTGGCGGTTTCGGTTACAGTGTAAAAAAGAAGAAAAAATAAATTTTCCGGGAAACCGGACAGACGGAAATCTTAGGCTGTTCTGCAGTCTAAGATTTTTTGCGGCCCTTTTTCCCGTCGGCGGGCGGCGGCATGAGGCTCCCGCGAACGACGGCGTCCTCCCCGTAGCGTTTGCGGATAGAATCGAGGGCGGCGTCGAGTCTGGCGCGTTTCTCGCCGGCCGGTGCGGCTTGGCGCGCGGCGGAGACGTCGCCGGACGGCTCCCCGGCGGGAAGCTGATTCTGCGGCAGATTGGGCGATATGCCGGCGGCGTAGTCGAACAGGGACATCTGTACCGGTTCCCCTATGGCCGACAGCTTTGAGGAACGGATGCCCAGCAGACGTACCGGCGTGCCGTCCCACAGCTCGTCGAAGAGGGAGCAGGCGGTCCGGTAGAGCAGATCAGTCTGATTGGTCGGAGAGAACAGGGTCGTCTGATGCGACGCCTTGCGGAAGGTGCTGTACTTGATCTCCACGCTCACCATGAGGCAGCACTGGCCGGCGTCGCGCAGCCGGCGGGCGACGGATTCCGCCAGGGACAGGAGGACGAGGTGCGCCGTATCGCGGTCCTCGGCATCCCGGCTCAGGGTGGTGGAATTGCCGATCCCCTTGGCGTCCGCGTGCGCGACGGCGACTTCCGAATCGTCGATGCCGTTGGCGTATTCCCACAGAAGCGCGCCGTGACTCTTTAGGTGCGCCTCGAGAACGGAGCGGTCCGCGCGCGCCAGGTCGCCGATCGTCAGGATCTCCAGCTTGCGCAGAGCCTCCACACTGGAGGGGCCGCACATGAAGAGGGCGGAGACGGGAAGAGGCCACATTTTTTCCTGGATTTCATGAGAGTACAGCGTGTGTACCAGATCTGGCTTGCGGAAATCGGAGGCCATTTTTGCCAGAACCTTCCGGTCGGATATGCCCACATTGACGGTAAAATGTAATTGTTCCCGCACCCGGTCCTTGATCGTGTGAGCGGCGTCTTCGGGCGAGGGGTAGCGCGTGCGGATGGGGGAGTAGTCCATGTAGCATTCGTCCACGCTGACCTGCTCGATGTCGGGGCAGATATCGCCAAGAAGAGCCATCAGCTCGTGGCTTCTTCGGCTGTACAGCCCGTGATCGGGCGGTTCTATGACCAGCCCCGGACATTTGCGCATAGCGCTGACAATGGGCTCTCCGGTGACAATGCCGTAAGCCTTGGCGGGGATCGACTTGGCCAGCACGACGCCGTGGCGCATGGCCATGTCGCCGCCGACGATGGCGGGAATGGCGCGCAGATCCACATCCGAGCCGCTGTGCAGTTTTTCCAGAGCGCTCCAGCTCAAGTAGGCGGAGTTGACGTCTATGTGAAAAATAATCCTGTCCATACACGAATTATACATCACTTTACTTTTTGGGGAAATACTGTTAGAATATAAAATGTTACGTTTTTGTTACAAATTGAGATGACCATAGGATGATGAAAAAACAGACGAAGTATTATAAAAAACTGAAAATTGCACATATTAAGGTTGCGGTTTATGTGATTTTTGCGGGGATATTGCTTTTCCCGAGCTACCAGCGGCTGGAGAGCAGCGGCGACAATATCTTCACGGTGTACCTGAACGGCACGCAGGTGGGGACGGTCGAGAGCGCCGAGCGGGCGGAGAACTGTCTGATTGCGGCTCGTAGGCGCCTCGCGGGCACGAGCGACGAGCTGGTGCTGACAGACAGCGATCTCAGCTACGAGGGCAGAGAGGTCCTCTGGGGCGCGGTGGATGACGACGGAGCGATCACGGAGGGCATGACGTCGGTGCTCAGGAACAGCGTCAAGGAGACTCTGAACCGCTCTTACACGGTAAAGATCAATGAGTATACCGTCAATCTGGCAAGCGCGGAGGAAGTGCTGGCGCTGCTGCAGGCGTCCATCAATAAGTATGACAGCAGGCATGAGTATTACGTGGACCTGGTGCTGGACGGAGAGCGGGAGCTGAACGTGCTGACGACACAGATCCACTCTGCGGCGGAGCAGCAGGAGGAGGAAGAGGAAGCGGCGGAAGTGATGACCAGCGCGGGAATCGACGCGGCGCTGGACGAGATGTTCGCCGACGTGGAGCCGGCTGTCGAGAAGGATTTCTCCGACTATGAGCTGGGATTGAAATCACTGGAATTCGGCGATACGGTGGAAGTGGTGGAGTCCTATCTGCCGGGCGATGAGATCACGCCCTTAAGCGAGGCCATCGAAGAGGTGACCAAGGAGAAGGAGAAGGAACAGATCTACGAGGTGGTAGCCGGGGATACTCTGTCCCAGATTGCGGAGAAAAACGAGATTCCGCTGGCGGATCTGATCGCCATGAACGAGACGATCGAGAACGAAAACTCCATGATCCGCGTGGGGGACGAGCTGATCGTCACCGTGCCGGAGCCGGAGCTGTCGGTGGAGCGCACGGAGGAAGTGTACTATGAGGAGGATTACGAGGCGGACGTGGTCTATGTGGACAACGACGACTGGTACACGACGCAGACGCAGACGCTGCAGGAGCCGTCGGCGGGCCATCGCAAGGTGGTGGCCAACGTCTCTTACCGCAACAATGAGGAGACTGTCAGGGATATCCTGAAGGAGGAGATCACCTACGAGGCGGTTGCGAAGGTTGTGGAGCGCGGCACGAAGATTCCGCCTACCTATATCAAGCCGATTTCGGGCGGGCGGCAGTCCTCCGGCTTCGGCAGAAGGAAGGCGCCCACCAGAGGAGCGAGCACCTATCACAAGGGCATCGACTGGGCTACCCCTGTCGGCACCGCGGTCATGGCGTCCTCCGCCGGCACGGTGGCCAAGGCGGGCTGGGGCAGCGGCTACGGGTATGTGGTCTATATCAACCATGCGGACGGCAGACAGACCAGGTACGGGCATCTGAGTAAGATTCTCGTCTCGCCGGGGCAGACCGTCAGCCAGGGGCAGAAGATCGCGCTCAGCGGCAATACGGGCGTGAGCACGGGGCCTCACGTGCACTTTGAGATACTGATTAACGGCGTACAGGTGAATCCGCTCAATTACCTGAATTAAGATTCCCATTTACAAATATGTAAAATATGGTATACTGTAAGATAATTGTTTATGGCATAGCCAATATTTGAATTTTATTCGTTTATCATACAGGGGACTATTATGGAACAATATGCGATTAAAGGTGGAAATCCGTTAGTCGGCGAGGTGGAGATCGGCGGCGCGAAGAACGCGGCGCTGGCGATTCTTGCGGCCGCGATTATGACGGACGATACCGTTGTGATAGAGAATATACCCGACGTCAGGGATACGAATGTGCTGATGCAGGCGATGGAGAGCATCGGCGTTATCATTAGCAGGCCGGACAGACACACAGTGAAGATCAACGCGTCGCAGATTCATGACATGGTGATCGAGGACGACTATATCAAGAAGATCAGGGCGTCTTACTATCTGCTGGGGGCGCTTCTCGGCAAATACAAAAAGGCGAAGGTAGCGCTGCCGGGAGGCTGCAATATCGGGCTTCGGCCGATCGACCAGCACATCAAGGGTTTCCGCGCGCTGGGCGCAAATGTCAGGATTGAGCACGGACTGATTATCACCGAGACGGAGCGGCTTAAGGGCAACCATATCTACATGGATGTGGTGACGGTGGGCGCGACCATGAACGTGATGATGGCGGCCGTGATGGCGGAGGGCCAGACCGTGATCGAGAATGCGGCCAAAGAACCTCACGTCGTAGACCTTGCCAACTTCCTCAACAGCATGGGCGCCAACATCAAGGGCGCCGGCACGGATGTGATCAGGATCAGGGGCGTTCAGAAGCTGCACGGTACGGAGTACGTCATTATCCCCGACCAGATTGAGGCGGGGACATTCATGTTTGCCGCCGCGGTGACGAAGGGCGACGTGACCGTGAAGAACGTTATCCCGAAGCATCTGGAATCCATCAGCGCGAAGCTGCTGGAGATCGGCTGCGAGGTGGAGGAGTCGGACGACGCCGTCCGCGTGGTAGCCTCCAAGCCGTTGGGACACACCCACGTCAAGACGCTGCCCTACCCGGGATTCCCCACGGATATGCAGCCGCAGATCACCGTTGCGCTGGGACTGTCGGCGGGGACGAGCATTGTGACGGAGAGCATCTTCGAGAACCGCTTCAAATATGTGGATGAACTGACCCGTATGGGCGCCAATATCAAGGTGGAGGGCAACACGGCGATCATAGACGGCGTGCGGCAGTACACAGGGGCGAGCATCACGGCGCCGGATCTGCGGGCGGGAGCGGCGCTGGTCATCGCAGGGCTTGCGGCGGAAGGGATCACCACCGTGGACGATATCAAATACATCGAGCGCGGGTATGAAGATTTCCACCTGAAGCTGCAGGGGCTCGGCGCACAGATTGATATCATCACCGCGGAGAGGGATCTGCAGAAGTTCAGACTGAAAGTCGGCTGATATCGAAAAAGCCTATTGACACGGACTGTGTACGGGTGTATTTTATAGTACAGATGTATGACAATCATATATAGTGTGTTTTCTCTTATTCAGAGTGGTGGAGATACATAGGATCTGTGAAGCCACGGCAACCCCTGAAAAGGAAGGTGCCAACCTGAGCGAAAACCTGCCGCAAGGCAGCTCGAACAATAAGAGGATTTGATGTTGGCTGTCAGGTCCGCTTATCAAATGAGCGGATCTTTATTTATGCAAATATACATGGAGGAGAATCAAGATGGAAAAGAGATTATTTACCTCAGAGTCGGTGACCGAAGGGCATCCCGACAAAGTCTGCGACGCGATTTCCGACGCAATTCTGGACGCGTGCATGGAGAAGGACCCGATGAGCCGCGTGGCTTGTGAGACGGCGGTCTGCACGGGCTTCGTGCTTGTGACGGGCGAGATCACCACAAACGCCTACGTGGATATTCAGAAGGTGGTGCGCGATACCGTGAAGGAGATTGGCTACACCAAGTCCGAGTACGGCTTCGACGGCAATACCTGCGCGGTGTTCGTCGCGATCGACGAGCAGTCCGCCGATATCGCAATGGGCGTTGACAAGGCGCTCGAGGCGAAGGAGAACAGAATGTCCGACGCCGAGATCGAGGCGATCGGCGCGGGCGATCAGGGTATGATGTTCGGCTATGCAACCAATGAGACGCCCGAGTACATGCCTTATCCGATCTCTCTGGCACACAAGCTTGTACTGCAGCTCACCAAGGTGCGCAAGGACGGTACGCTGAAATACCTCCGACCCGACGGTAAGAGTCAGGTGTCCGTGGAGTATGATGAGAACGGTAAGCCCGTGCGCCTGGAGGCCGTTGTGCTCTCCACGCAGCACGATCCGGACGTGACGCAGGAGCAGATCCACACGGATATCAGGAAATACGTGTTCGATCCGGTGCTTCCGAAGGAGCTGATCGACGACAACACGAAATTCTTCATCAATCCCACGGGCCGTTTCGTGATCGGCGGACCGCACGGCGATGCCGGTCTGACGGGCCGCAAGATCATCGTGGACACCTACGGCGGCTATGCGCGTCACGGCGGCGGCGCGTTCTCCGGTAAGGACTGCACCAAGGTGGACCGCTCCGCGGCGTATGCGGCGCGCTATGTGGCGAAGAATATCGTGGCGGCGGGGCTTGCGGACAAGTGCGAGATCCAGCTCTCCTATGCCATCGGTGTTGCGCAGCCTACATCTGTTATGGTAGACACCTTCGGAACCGGCAAGGTATCCGACGAGAAGCTGGACGAGATCATCCGTGAGAACTTCGATCTCAGGCCGGCGGGCATTATTAAGATGCTTGACCTGCGCCGCCCGATCTACAAGCAGACGGCAGCCTACGGGCATTTCGGACGCAACGATCTGGATCTTCCCTGGGAGAGAACTGACAAGGCGGAGGCGCTGAAGAAGTATCTGTAGGGACAGGCGTATATGATTTGGAATGGAATATTGTAAGTTACATAAGGGGACGGCGGATGCCGTCTCCTTTTTTGCGGTCATTTAAGCGCACCCGGCAGAGGAAAAAACAAATTTTATATTGCAATTATTGCAGTAAATTTATATCATTATATTGATGAGACAATTTTTGTTGTAATAATGTAACCGTAAACGAGGCAATCGAGGGGGAAGTAATGGATAAGCTGGAGAGAGCGATGGAAAGAATGGTTGACGCCTACAACAGACGGGGCGTCTGCAAGGTGTGCGGAGGAAGACTGAAATTTCAGGGCTGCGGGGAGTATGTGTGCGAGAGCTGCAGCGATATCACGTATGATGATTACGGCAAGGTGCGCAGCTATGTGGAGACGCATACGAACGCGTCGGTTGTCGATACGGCGGAGGCCACAGGTGTCAGTCAGGAGTCTATCCGGATGATGATACGCGAACATAAGATCAGAATGGGTGGTCTTTAAACCGAAATTTTCGCATCAGGACAAGAGAGCGCGGGGCGTTGGAAACGTCCCGCGCTCTCTTGCGCAACGGGGGAAAAATTATTATAATATTCCTGATGTGATCGTTTTTGCAGGGGAGAAATCAGGTAAATACAATGGCTTTTGCACATTTGCACGTCCATACGGAGTACAGTCTGCTGGACGGTTCCAACAAAATTAAAGAGTATGTGAAGCGCGTGAAGGAACTCGGCATGGACAGCGCGGCGATCACCGATCACGGCGTGATGTACGGCGTCGTCGATTTCTATAAGGAGGCGACCGCGGCGGGCATCAACCCGATTATCGGCTGCGAGGTCTATGTGGCGCCGAGATCCCGGTTTGACAGGGAACTGACGGGCGGGGAGGACAGATACTATCATCTGGTGCTTCTGGCGGAGAACAATACGGGCTACGCGAATCTCATGAAGATTGTCAGCCGCGGTTTTACCGAGGGGTATTATTATCGTCCCCGCGTGGATATGGAACTTCTGCGCGAGTTCCACGAGGGGATTATCGCGCTGTCGGCCTGTCTGGCGGGAGAGGTGCAGCGCTATATCCAGAAGGGACTGATCGACGAGGCGAAGAAGACTGCAAGAAAGTACGAGGAGTGCTTCGGCAAGGGCAATTTCTTCCTGGAGCTGCAGGATCACGGGATCCCGGAGCAGCGGACGGTCAACGCGGCGCTGCTGAACATGAGTAAGGAGCTGGATATCCCTCTCGTGGCGACCAATGACGTGCACTACACCTATGCGGAGGACGCGCAGCCCCACGATATTCTGCTCTGTCTGCAGACCGGCAAGAAGCTGGCGGACGAGGATCGTATGCGCTATGAGGGCGGACAGTATTATGTGAAGAGCGAGGAAGAGATGAAAGGCCTTTTCCCTTATGCGTGGGAGGCCGTGGAGAACACGCAGCGCATCGCCGACAGATGCCATGTGGAGATCGAGTTCGGCAAATATAAGGTGCCGCGCTACGAAGTGCCCGAGGGTTATGATTCCTGGACCTATCTGAATAAACTCTGTCAGGACGGCATGGCCGAGCGCTATCCGGACGACGACGGCACGTTGCAGGAGCGTCTCGCCCATGAACTGGGCATCATACGCGACATGGGGTTCGTGGACTACTTTCTGATCGTCTGGGACTATATCAACTACTGCCGGGAGAACGGGATCGCCGTCGGGCCGGGGCGCGGTTCGGCTGCGGGCAGCATCGTCTCCTACTGCCTGAAGATTACGAACATTGATCCCATCAAATACAATCTGCTCTTTGAGCGGTTCCTGAATCCGGAGCGCGTATCCATGCCGGATATCGATGTGGACTTCTGTTTCGAGAGAAGGCAGGAGGTCATCGATCACGTCAACCGCAAATACGGCAGCGACAGGGTGGTGCAGATCGTGACCTTCGGCACGATGGCGGCCAAGGGCGTGATCCGCGATGTGGGGCGCGTGATGGATCTGCCCTACGCATACGTAGACACCATTGCCAAGATGATACCGAATGAGCTGAACATCACCATCGACAGGGCTCTCGAGGTCAATCCGGAACTTCGGAGGATGTACGGCGAGGACGAGCAGATGCGCACGCTGATCGATATGAGCAAGCGTCTGGAAGGACTGCCGAGGCATACCTCCACCCATGCGGCGGGCGTCGTCATCTGTCCCGACGCGGCGGAGAATTTCGTGCCGCTCTCGCGCGGCGTGGACAATGCCGTGACCACGCAGTTTACGATGACGACGATCGAGGAACTGGGGCTTCTGAAGATGGATTTCCTGGGTCTGCGCACGCTCACCGTGATTCAGAAAGCGGTGCAGTTAGTCAAAAAGAGCGCGGGCGCGGATATCGATATCGACGCCATAGATTACAATGATCAGGCGGTGCTCGCCTCCATCGGAACGGGACGGACGGACGGCGTGTTCCAGCTGGAGAGCGGCGGTATGAAGAACTTCATGAAGGAGCTGAAACCGCAGAGTCTGGAGGATGTCATTGCCGGTATCTCGCTGTACCGTCCGGGGCCGATGGATTTTATTCCCAAATATATCAAGGGCAAAAATAACCCTGACGCCGTCACTTACGACTGTCCACAGCTGGAGCCGATTCTGGCGCCGACCTACGGCTGCATCGTCTACCAGGAACAGGTCATGCAGATCGTCCGCGATCTGGGCGGCTACACGATGGGACGAAGCGACCTGGTGCGCCGCGCTATGAGCAAGAAGAAACAGTCTGTGATGGAGCAGGAGCGACAGAACTTTATCTACGGCAATCCCGACGAGGGCGTGCCGGGGTGCGTGGCTGCCGGCATTGACGCCGAGGTGGCGAATCACATTTACGACACGATGATGGACTTCGCCAAGTACGCCTTCAACAAATCCCATGCGGCGTGCTACGCGGTGGTGGCGTACCAGACCGCCTGGCTGAAATATTATTATCCCGTGGAGTTTATGGCGGCGCTGCTCACCTCGGTCATCGACAATCCGGCCAAGGTATCCGAGTACATTATGACCTGCCGAAGCATGGGAATCGAGATTCTGCCGCCGGACATCAACGTGGGGGAGGGCGGTTTCTCGGTATCGGGCAGACAGATCCGCTACGCGCTGACCGCCATCAAGAGCGTCGGCCGGCCGGTCATCGAAGCGGTGGTGGCGGAGCGGGAGGCGCACGGCCTGTTCAAGAATCTGCAGGATTTTCTCACCCGCGTGGCGGATAAGGATGTGAACAAGCGTGCCGTGGAGCACTTTATCAAGGCGGGGGCGCTGGACAGCCTGGGAGGCACGCGCAAACAGCATATGAGCGTGTACATCCAGATCATGGACAGCGTGCAGCAGGACAGAAAAAACAACATGGCGGGGCAGATGTCCCTCTTTGATCTTGTGTCCGAGGAACAGAAGGCGGACTTTGATATCAGGCTGCCGGATGTGGGCGAGTATTCCAAGGAGATGAAGCTGGCTTTTGAGAAGGAGGTGCTCGGCATCTATATCAGCGGGCATCCGCTGGAAGAGTATCAGGAACTCTGGCGCAGACATATCACCAACACGACGGCGGATTTCCTCCTCGACGACGAGAGCGGGGAGATCGCGGTGACGGACGGCAGCACCGCCACTGTCGGCGGTATTGTCACGGACAAGAAAATCAAGTACACCAGGAATGAGAAAGTTATGGCTTTCCTGCAGATCGAGGATCTGGTCGGCACGGTGGAGGTGATTGTTTTTCCGAGTCAGTATGAGAAATACGGCAGCAGGATTGCGGAGGACAGCAAGGTGTTCGTCAGAGGGCGCGTCAGCGCGGAGGAGGAGAAGGACGGCAAACTGATCTGCGAACAGATCACGTTCTTTGAGGATATGCCGCGCAGGCTGTGGATCAAGTTCCCCACGATGCCGGACTATGAGGCCCATAAGGAGGAACTGCAGGACGCTTTGCGGGAGTCCGAGGGCAGGGACAGCGTCGTCATCTATGTGGAGAATCCGAGATCCAGGTATTCCATGCCGGACAACTGGAAGGTGAACGCGGGACAGGAGCTGATCGGGCGGCTGGGGCAGCTCTACGGGGCCGAGAATATCCGGGTGGTCTGACGCGGCCGGCGGCGCGCGCAGACATTTGTGCAAAAAATGTTGAAAAGCGTATTTGTTTAGAGTAGAATACAGATTAGAAGTTCAGCGCATGATGTGATGGAGGCGGATATGGCGAAACAGATCAAAACAATCGGCGTTCTGACGAGCGGCGGCGATGCGCCTGGTATGAATGCGGCGATCCGTGCGGTTGTCAGAAAAGCGCTGGCTAACGGGGTCAGCGTCAAGGGTATCAAGAAGGGGTACAGGGGTCTCTTGAACGAAGAGATCATAGATATGCAGAGATGGACGGTGTCCGATACGATTCAGCAGGGCGGTACGATTCTGGGCACTGCGCGCTGCTCGGAGTTCCGCACGGAAGAGGGCCAGAAGAAGGGCGCGGAGATCTGCCGCAAGCACGGGATTGACGGACTGATCGTCATCGGCGGCGACGGTTCCTACCGGGGCGCGCAGGCGCTTGCGAGACTCGGCATCAACACGGTGGGCATTCCGGGGACGATCGATCTGGATATCGCCTGCACGGAATACACGATCGGCTTCGACACGGCGATCAACACGGCGATGCAGGCGATCGACAAGATCAGGGATACGTCCTCCTCGCATGAGCGGTGCAGCATCATCGAGGTCATGGGGAGAAACGCCGGTTATATCGCGCTCTGGTGCGGTATCGCCAACGGCGCGGAGGACATTCTGCTCCCCGAGAAATATGACTACAACGAGCAGGAGATCATCAACAATATCATTGCCAACAGAAAGAAGGGCAAAACGCACCACATCATCATCAATGCGGAGGGCATCGGGCACTCTACCTCTATGGCGAGGCGCGTGGAGGCGGCCACCGGCATTGAGACGCGGGCGACAATCCTGGGCTACATGCAGCGCGGCGGTTCACCGACCTGTAAGGACCGCTATTACGCCTCCATTATGGGCGCGTACGCGGCGGATATCCTCTGTGAGGGTAAGACCAACAGAGTGGTCGGCTATCAGCACGGCGAGTTCCTGGATTTTGATATCGAAGAAGCGCTGCATATGCAGAAAAATATATCCGATTACCAGTATGAGGTCGCGAGGATTCTCGCTCTTTAAACGGAAAGAGGAAACGACAGTTCCCCGCAGGCGTCCGGCTTGCGGGGAATTTTCATGCTGGCATGGCCGGACGGATTCCGGAATATTCGAAGCGCCGAGAAGCTTCGGTCGGAGGAAACCGCGGCAGCCGTCGGGAGGGAGACGCGTGATCACAAGCAACGGCAACGCTTCCGTGAAGGAAGTCATACAACTGAACCAGAAGGCAAAGGCGAGAAGCGAGAGCGGCCTGTTTGTGGCGGAAGGCGTCAGGATGTTCGAGGAGGTCCCCGTGGACAGGATCGAGCGGGTCTATGTGGCGAAGCGGGCGGAGAGAGAGCTGTACGACACATACGGGGAGAAGCTTGCGGGCCTCTCCGCACAGATCGTGGCGGACGATGTGTTCGACCGGATGTGCGACACCAGGACGCCCCAGGGGGTGCTGTGCCTTGTCAGGCAGTTTGCCTATGACGCGCAGGCCATGGGCGAGGCAGCGAAGAGAGGCGGCGCTCCGCTTTTTCTTCTGCTGGAAGATCTGCAGGATCCGGGCAACCTGGGCACAATCTTTCGCACCGGCGAGGCGGCCGGGGTGAGCGGCATCCTGATGAGCAGGGGAACCGTGGACGTCTACAATCCGAAGGTGATCCGGGCGACGATGGGGTCCGTATGCCGCGTGCCCTTCCTCTACGCGGACGATCTGTGCGGGACAATCCGCGCGCTGCGGGAAGGCGGCGTCGGCGTGTACGCGGCGCATCTGGGCGGGACGGCGTTTTACGACGATTTCGATTACCGTGCGGGCTGCGCCTTCCTGATCGGCAACGAGGGGAACGGGCTGCGGCGGGAGACGGCGGACTGCGCGGACGGTCTGCTGAAAATTCCGATGGCGGGCAGGGTGGAATCCCTGAACGCCGCGGTGGCGGCGTCTCTTCTCATGTACGAGGCGGCGAGACAGCGGCGGGCAGGGATAGAGACGGCGGCCAGGCGGCATGAACATGACAGGAGAAAGTGACAGAAAGGAAGAAAAAGACAATGGCGGAGATAGGATTTATCGGACTGGGAAACATGGCGAAGGCGATGATCGGCGGGATGCTGGAGAATAAAATCGTGGAGCCTGCGCAGATCATCGGCAGCGCGAAGACGAGGGAGACATGCGATCTCATGGCAGCGCGGTACGGCATCGGCATCCGCACGGCCAACGCGGAGGTGGCGGCGGAGGCCAGAACCCTCATACTGGCCGTGAAGCCGCAGTTTCTCGCGGAGGTGATCGATCAGATCAAAGGCGCGGTGCGGGAGGACCAGCTGATCATCAGCATCGCGGCGGGCAAGACGCTCGACTGGCTGACCGGAGCCTTCGGCAGAGAGCTCAAATTTGTGCGCTGTATGCCGAATACGCCGGCGATGGTGGGCGAGGGCTGCACGGGCGTCTGTGTAAACGGGCGGGTGACGAAGGAGGAGGCGGATTACTGCCTCAGGCTGATGGAGAGCTTCGGTAAAGCCAGTCTGATCGAGGACAGATTGGTCAATGCGGTGGGCGTCGTCAGCGGCTCTTCGCCCGCGTACGTGTTCATGTTTATGGAGGCGATGGCGGACGGTGCGGTGATGGCCGGCATGCCCAGAAAACAGGCCTATGAGTTCGCGGCGCAGGCGGTGCTTGGCAGCGCGAAGCTGATGCTGGAGACGGGGATGCACCCGGGAGAGCTGAAGGATATGGTCTGCTCGCCGGGCGGCACCACCATCGAGGGATTGAAAGTGCTGGAGGAGAGAGGTTTCCGCGGCACGGTCATGGACGCCATGGCGGCGTGCCTGGACAAGTATGAGCGTCTCTGAGGCATAAAAGCGGGACAAGCTGCATAAACTTGACAAAGAATAGGTGTTTTGTTAAAATTATCCATACTTAAGATTTAACAATTTTGTAACAATTTTGTATAATTATGTTATAAATTGAAGAAATCATGGAGGATAGTGCCTATGCTGAAAGGCAGGAGCATGTCTGCCCTGTTGGCAAGCCTGATTCTTTGTCTGGTTTTGTCGGGCCTTTCCGGGCTGCGCGCCGAGGCGTCGGAGCGGAAGGAGTATCTCGACTCGCTCAACGCCGGAATAGCGCAGATCATCGATCCGTCGGCGGGCGCCAATGCCGAGAAGGCCATTGCGGAGCTTACGCGCATGTCGGATGCCGACAGCGTGCGGGAAGATGATGAGTCTGATCTGGTGATGGTAAACGTGCAGGTCGCGATGAACGTCAGGGAAGAACCGAGCGAGGACTCCGCGAAAGTCGGAGTGCTGTATAAGGACTGCGGCGGCAGGATACTGGAGCGCAGGGACGGCTGGACGAGGCTTAAGAGCGGAGATCTGGTCGGCTGGGCCAGCGATGAATATCTTCTCTTCGGCGAAGAGGCGGAGGCGATGGCGGACGATGTTGGGAATCTGATCGTCACGATCGAGACGGATATTCTGCGCGTGCGCGACGAGCCGGACGACAAGGCGGAGGTAGTCGGCCTTCTGACGGCGGACGACGAACTGGAGATTATTGATTTCGTCAACGATGACTGGATCAGCGTGGAGTACCAGGATGAGACGAGGTATGTTCCGGCTGAGTTCGTGAATGTGGATTTTCACATTGATGCGGGCGAGACGCTGGTCGCGATCAGGAAGAGAGAGGAAGCGGAGCGGCAGGCGAAGCTGACGGCCAATCAGGGAGCCGTCGTCGTCGGCGGAGACGATCTGCGGCTTCTGGCGTCCCTGATCCACTGTGAGGCGGGCAACGAAACCTACAACGGCAAGCTGGCGGTGGGCGCGGTGGTGATGAACCGCGTCAGGAGCGGCGCGTACCCGGATACGATCTCGGGCGTGATCTTTGCGTCCGGTCAGTTTACGCCGGCCTTAAACGGCAAGGTGGCGCGGGTCTATATGAGCGGCAATATCGCGGACGGCTGTTACGAGGCGGCGCAGGCGGCAATCAACGGCGAGACGAACGTGGGCGGCGCGACTCATTTCAGGAGAGCGGGAAACCATGACGGCATCCTGATCGATCATCAGGTATTCTGGTAAGAATTTCACTTGCCAGAGTGTGCGCCGCATAGTAATATAGAGGGAGAACTATCATTTGCGGCTCAAAAGAAGAAGGAGCGGGAGTTTATGGCGAATTTAAACATGACTGTGTTCTGGCTGGCCGTGCTCGTGGCGCTGGTTGTGATCGAACTTCTCACGATGGGACTCACGACTGTCTGGTTTGCGGGAGGCGCGCTTGCCGCGACGATCGCATCGCTCATTCACGCGCCGTTTGCTCTGCAGGTGATACTGTTTCTGCTTGTCTCCGCCCTGCTCCTGTTCTTTACAAGACCGCTGGCCGTCAAGTATTTTAACAAGGACAGAGTCCGCACGAACGCGGAGAGCCTTGTGGGCCGGCAGGCGATTGTGATCAGCGAGATCGACAATCTGCAGGGAATCGGGCAGGTCAACGTGGGCGGTATGGAGTGGTCGGCAAGGACGAGGACGGACGGTGAGAAGCTGCCGGTCGGCGCCGTTGCCACAGTACTTGCGATCAACGGTGTGAAGCTGATCGTAGAAGAGAGGAAAGAGGTATAAAAATGGGTGGACTATTTGCGTTGGTTGTTGTTTTGATCCTGATCGTAGTGGTTCTTTTGTCCTGTATCAAGATCGTGCCGCAGGCGCACGCCTACGTGGTGGAGAGACTGGGCGCCTACCAGCAGACATGGTCGGTGGGACTGCACGTGAAGGTACCTTTTATCGATAAAGTGGCCAAGCGGGTGATCCTGAAGGAGCAGGTGGTAGATTTCGCACCGCAGCCCGTTATCACGAAAGATAACGTCACGATGAGAATAGACACGGTGGTGTTCTTCCAGATCACTGACCCGAAGCTCTTCGCCTACGGCGTGGAGAATCCGATCATGGCGATCGAGAACCTGACGGCCACCACGCTGCGAAACATCATCGGCGAGATGGAGCTGGATCAGACGCTGACCTCCAGAGAGGTCATCAACACGAAGATGAGAGCTTCCCTGGATATCGCGACGGATCCCTGGGGCATCAAGGTCAATCGCGTAGAGCTCAAGAATATCATACCGCCGGCGGCCATTCAGGACGCCATGGAGAAGCAGATGAAGGCGGAGCGTGAGCGCCGAGAGGCGATCCTGCGAGCGGAGGGCGAGAAGAAGTCCACCGTGCTGGTCGCGGAGGGTAATAAGGAATCCGCGATTCTGGAAGCCGAGGCGGAGAAGCAGTCGGCGATCCTGCGCGCAGAGGCACAGAAGGAAAAGATGATCCGCGAGGCGGAAGGTGAGGCCGAGGCGATTCTGAAGGTCCAGAAGGCCACCGCGGACGGTATCCGCATGATCCGCGAGGCGGGCGCGGACGAGGCCGTGCTGAAGATCAAGAGCCTGGAGGCATTCGAGAAAGCGGCGGACGGGCAGGCGACCAAGATCATCATTCCCTCCGAGATACAGGGATTGGCGGGGCTTGCGACTTCCGTAAAAGAAGTGTGGAAATAGACAATTTCGAAGTGCTGAGGGCGGTTCCGAGGAGCCGCCCTCTCATATATCGCCGGGCGCGGGAGAGAACCGGCGCCGCGAAGGAGGAATATCATGAATTTGACAGGACGTCATTTTTTAAAACTGCTGGACTTCACGCCGGAAGAGATTACATACATGCTGGACGTGGCGGCGGATCTGAAGGACAAGAAGAAGCGGGGGATTCCGGCGGATATCCACAGGGGCAAGAATGTGGCGCTGATCTTTGAGAAGACCAGCACCAGAACGCGCTGCTCCTTCGAGGTGGCGGCTCATGATCTGGGCATGGGGACGACCTATCTTGACCCGTCCGGCTCCCAGATCGGCAAAAAGGAGAGCATTGCCGACACGGCGCGGGTGTTGGGGCGCATGTACGAGGGAATCGAGTACCGCGGCTTCGGGCAGGAGATCGTGGAGGAGTTGGCGAAGTACGCCGGTGTGCCTGTGTGGAACGGCCTGACCAATGAGTTTCACCCCACTCAGATGCTGGCGGATCTTCTGACTATCCGGGAACATTTCGGACGTCTTCAGGGCATCAGGCTGACCTATATGGGAGACGCCCGCTACAATATGGGCAATTCGCTGATGGTGGCGTGCGCCAAGATGGGAATGCATTTTACCGCCTGCACAACCGCGGCCTATTTTCCGGAGAAAGCGCTGGTGCGCACCTGTGAGGAGATCGCCGCCGGGACCGGCGGCAGCGTCACGTTGACGGAGGATGCAGCCGCCGGTGCGAAGGGCGCGGATGTGATCTACACGGACGTCTGGGTTTCCATGGGAGAACCCGAGGAGGTCTGGACAAGCAGACTGCACGACCTCATGCCCTATCAGGTCAACCGCCGGGTGATGGAGTACGCGGGCAGGGAAGCGGTGTTTATGCACTGCCTGCCGGCATTCCATGATCTGAAGACGGGAATCGGCAGGGAGATCAGCGCGAAGTACGGCATCGACGAGATGGAGGTGACGGACGAGGTGTTTGAGTCGCCGCAGTCCATCGTGTTCGACGAGGCCGAGAACCGTATGCACACCATCAAGGCCGTGATGGCGGTCACGCTGGGAGAGTATAGGCTGTGACATGAAGACGGATAAGACGGATATTTTGACGATGCTCAGAAACAGCGAAGACTATGTGTCGGGGCAGCAGCTCTGCGACAGGTTCGGCGTCACCAGAACCGCGGTCTGGAAGGTGATCAATCAGCTGAAGGAAGAGGGCTACCTGATCGAGTCCGTTCCGCACAGGGGTTACCGGCTGGCGGGAGGCCCCGCGGATATCCTGTCCCAGAGTGAGATTGCAAGCCGTCTCGCCACGAAATGGGCGGGCAGAACGTTATATTATTATGACGAGACCGGCTCCACCAACACGGACGCGAAGCGGCTGGCGGAGGAGGGCGCTCCCCACGGCACGGTTGTGGTGGCGGATATCCAGACGGCGGGCAAGGGGCGCAGAGGCAGGGCATGGCAGACGCTCTCCGGAACGGCCCTCTCCTTCACGCTGATGATACGGCCTAGTTTCCCGCCGGATAAGGCGTCCATGCTCACGCTCGTCATCGCGCTCAGCGTGGCGGAGGCGGCGGAGAAGGCTGCGGGAATCCGGGCGTCCATCAAGTGGCCCAACGATATCGTGATGAACCGCCGGAAACTCTGCGGTATTCTGACGGAGATGACCGTGACGCCGGAGACGGACGAGATCCAGTATGTCGTCATGGGTGTCGGCATCAACGTCAACAATGCCGATCCGCAGGAGTTTCTCGAGGAGATGCGGGACAGGACGACTTCGCTCAGGATCGAGTCGGGGCGGCAGATCGACCGGGCGGCGCTGTTGAACGAGGTGCTGCTCAGGTTTGAGGCAAACTACGAGATTTTTCTGGAGACGCTGGATCTATCCGGACTGCGGGAGAATTATCAGAGTCGTCTGCAGGGCGTCGGCGGCGAGGTGCGGGTGCTCGACCCGGCAGGGGAATATACGGGGATCTCACAGGGGATCAACGACAGGGGAGAGCTGCTGGTCGTCAAGGAAAACGGGGAGAGTGCGCGGGTCTACGCAGGCGAGGTGTCGGTGCGCGGCCTGTATGGGTATGTGTGATGGAGACGAATACGGAGAAAAAGAATAACAGAGTGGTGCTCTGCGGCGCCAACGCCTATGAGCAGAAATATTATTTTAACGAGCAGTTCGCGGGGATTCCAGAATCCGTGAAGGAGGAGCTGCATATCATCTGCGTGCTCTTCACCGAGGAGATCGGCGGCATCTTCACCATCGTCTTCGAGGAGGACGGCAGCGTGTCCCTGGAGACGAACGCGGCGGAGGACGATCTGCTCTATGACGAGATCGGCAGCGGGCTTCTGGTGGGCGAGATCCGAAGAAACAGGCAGGAGATGCTGGAATCGCTGCAGCTGTATTATCGGGTCTTTATCCTGCATGACAGGAGCGTGCTGGACGAGATAGAATAATTTGGGGAAGAAAAGGAAAAGGAGGTACTTCTGATGCATTATGATTATCAGACGGAAGTGGTCTGCGCACAGGTGATCAGCTTCGACATCAATGATGACGTCATTACCAACATCAGCTTTCTGGGCGGCTGCAACGGCAACCTGAAGGCGATTGCAAAGCTGGTGGACGGCTGGACGGTGGATAAGATCGAGTCCTATCTGCGGGGCAATATCTGCGGGCGCAAGCCCACATCCTGCGCGGATCAGCTCGCCATCGCGGTGCGCAAAGCCTACGATGAGACACACGCCGCATAGCAAAAACGGCAATACGGGAAGGGAGTGGAAGCGATGAGCGCAGGGCTGCATCCGCTTGTGATCGGCGGCGTGACACTGGACAATAACATCATACTGGCTCCCATGGCAGGCGTGACAGACCTGCCTTTTCGTTTGCTGTGCGCGGAACAGGGGGCGGGCCTGTGCTGCATGGAGATGGTGAGCGCCAAGGCGATCCTGTACGGCAGCCGGAACACCGAGGAGCTGATGGAGATTCATCCCGACGAGCGGGCGGTGTCCCTGCAGCTGTTCGGGAGCGACCCGAAGATCTTGAGCGAGATGGCGAAGAAGATTGAGGACAGACCCTTCTCCGTTCTGGATCTCAACATGGGCTGCCCCGTGCCGAAGGTGGTGAACAACGGCGAGGGAGCGGCGCTGATGAGGGAGCCGAAGCTTGCGGGCGAGATTGTGAAGGCGGTGTCGCGGGCTATCCGCAAGCCTGTGACCGTGAAGATCCGCAAGGGATTTGACGACGCCCATGTAAACGCCGTGGAGATCGCGAAGATCGCGGAGGACGCCGGGGCGGCGGCGGTGGCCGTGCACGGCAGGACGCGGGAACAGAATTATGCCGGGGAGGCGGACTGGGAGATTATCGCGCGGGTAAAAGAGAGCGTGCACATTCCCGTGATCGGCAACGGAGACGTTACGGACGGTGCAGGCGCTGAGCGGATGCTGCGTGAAACAGGCTGCGACGGCGTTATGGTCGGGCGCGCCGCTCGGGGCAATCCGTGGATTTTCCGACAGATCGCGGCCTATTTGGAGGACGGGACGGTGCTGCCGAAGCCGGACCGGGAAGCGCTGCGAGAAATGATCTTGCGGCATGCGAGGCTGTTGCTTGCGCATAAGGGAGAGTACACGGGCGTCCGGGAGATGCGCAAACACATATCCTGGTACACGGCGGGCCTGCCCAATTCCGCCAGACTCAGGCAGAGCGTGAACATGGCAGAGAGCATGGCGGAGATTGAGCGCATTTCCTGCATGGTTTGGACGTCCGGCGCATAAACTGATGCATGGAGATCATTTATTTTTATCCGGAAGAGGAAGCATCGGGACATGTGTGCGCCGCCAAGAAGCACAGGTTCGGGGAGGCGTCTCTCGGGCTGCGTGATCTCGGCGCCTGCGGCGAGGAGACGCGTGTGCGGGGGTGTGCCGTTCCGGCTTTTTATTACAGAAAAAAAGCCTGGCCGCCGGAGAAACTCTCGGAGGCCATGGAGCGGGCGTTTGTCGTGGCGGACGGCGCGGACGACACCTTCCTGCACCCTCAGATTGCGGCGATGCTGACGGCGGATTACACCGGACGGTGGCGGCCCGACGACGAGACAGTGGAGCGGCTTGCGGAATTTCTGACGGCGCGGTATACGACGGGAAAGATTCTTCGCTGTGGCGAGGCGGCGGTGCTTTTGGGGGCGGCGAAGGAAGCGGAACGGCAGCTGGAGATGACCTGGAGGCTGTTACAGCCGTATCTGCCAAAGATCAACCGGCTGGTCGTCTTCTGCGAGGAGGCGACAGATACAGAGGCGAAGGAGATGCTCGAAGAATATCTCGACGACTATTATTATGAGTACGGGCTGGTACCCCAGGCAGAGGCATATGAGGAGACGAAGGACGGGCTTCGCTGCGGCAGGACGCGGTGCCGGGGGCTGATTCTGGACTATGGCGGACGGTTCTGTTATCCGAAAATTATGCCGGACAGCGAGGCGGTCTATATCGATATTGTTTCCGGGGAGGATAAGGAGAGGCGGCTTCACCGCAAGACGCCGCAGATACCGTACGTTTCACCGTTGAAATATCTTGACACTATGGTAAAAAATAGTTATGATAGATTAGTTAATTAGCGCGGGAATTTTGGCGCGAACGGCAGTACTATGTAGGAAAGGGAGAATTTACCATGCAGGAGAAAAAAAATATCTTAACGTATGAGGGCCTGAAAAAATATGAGGATGAGCTGCACGACCTGAAGGTTGTCAAGCGCAAAGAGGTGGCGCAGAAAATTAAGGAAGCCCGCGAACAGGGCGACCTGTCCGAGAACGCGGAGTACGACGCGGCGAAGGATGAACAGCGCGATATCGAGGCCAGGATCGAAGAGCTGGAAAAGATATTGAAGAACGCGGAAGTGGTCGTCGAGGACGAGGTCGATCTGGAGAAGATCAATATCGGCTGCCAGGTAAAGATACTGGACATCGAGTATAACGAGGAAGAGGAATATAAGATCGTCGGCTCCACAGAGGCGAACAGCCTGCAGGGTAAGATCTCTAACGAGTCGCCCATGGGCAAGGCGTTAATCGGCGCCAAGGTAGGGGAGATTGTGGAAGTAGAGGCGCCGGCAGGGGCGGTCAAGTATAAAGTGTTGGAGATTCAGAGATCCAACTGATAAGAGAAAGGCACAGGTAACAATATGGCAGAAGCACAGAATCAGGGAAACGGACAACAGACGCAGGATATCAATCAGCTTTTGAAGGTGAGAAGAGAAAAGCTCACAGCCCTGCAGGAGAGCGGCAGGGATCCCTTCCGGATCACAAAATATGACGTGACGCATCACAGCCAGGAAATCAAGGACAATTACGCCGCGCTGGAGGGCAAAAGCGTCTCCATAGCGGGCCGTATCATGTCCAAGCGCATCATGGGCAAAGCCTCCTTCTGCAATGTGCAGGATTTGCAGGGCAACATCCAGTCCTACGTGGCGAGAGACTGTGTCGGTGAGGAGTCTTACGCCGATTTTAAAAAGTATGACGTGGGCGATATCGTTGGCGTCGAGGG
>CANPXP010000029.1 GCA_947586255.1 uncultured Lachnospiraceae bacterium
CGCATATCCGCTGCACACACATCTGCCGGCGATCAGGGCCCCGTAGGCGGTGTAGGCGTCGGCGGCGTCTTCATCGTAGACGATCGCATCGCACAGATACCGATTGACCGCCATCTCGATTTCCGTCTCCGTCATATCCGGCGTCACAATCTGCTGGACAATCTCCTTTACCTTCGCCTGTATTTCTCTCTGTTTCTTCGCCTGCGCTGCGCTGTCGTCGTCATAGGCTACATACGCCAGCATCCTGTCACGGTCGATCCGATAGTCCCGCACGCCCAGGATCAGAGGATTCTGATAATACGCCTCCATAAGCGCGTCCTCGGCCAGCGACAGGTCTTTCGCCTCCGGAAAAACCGACAGATCGATCACCGTCACGCCGCCCAGCATATTGACGGCCAGATATTCTGACAGCGCACTATTGGCAAAGATATCAACGTCCTCTGTCCGCCGTACTTTCTTCGCCGCCTCTGCCTGCTCTTCACCCTGTGCCCTCTGCGATGCGGTCAGCGGCCGGCCGCCCGCCTTCCTGCGAAGCTGCGCTTCCCGCGCCTCCAGAAAGGCCATGTCTTCCTCCAGATCGGCCTCGTCATAGTCCGGCAGCTCCATTGTGTAGAAAAAGGGCGTTCCCTCCACTACATAAGGCACGGTCAGGCACGGGGACGTCTCACCCCGGACGAAGTTTCCCGACTCGTCCAGATAGCCGACCCGTCTGGGCGCTACGCTCGCCTCCTCCGTGTGATAATCGATCAGTCTTCGGTTTGTGATCCCGTCGCACATCGTCACATAATCATAGGCGGGGAACCTCTCCACTGACGCGTACTCTTCACCGAAACCATTCTCCTTCTCCGTGTAAATCGCCGCCGCGCTCGGCAGATTCGGCGCGAGCTCACTGAACAGGACAGGGTTGCTCATCATGGATGTGCCGTCTTCGCTGACCGCAATGACGCACAACGCCTTATCACCCTCCTCCGCCCAGTCTTTCTTCACCGCCACGCCAGGTTCATACGCATCCTTATAATACTCGTAAGTGTCCGCATCCTTCCACGCGTCCTCGCTGATCCGGTAAATGTCAAAATCCCTGTTCGCCGCCGTGTATCGGCCAAACGCCGCCTCTCCGGCAGTCCAGCAAGTCTGCACGGTCGTTTCCACAGGATACAGAAGATGCGCGTATCCAGCTTCCGGGCTGTACTCCACCGTGCAGACGATATATTCCGCCGCATTTTCCACCGGCGACCAGCAGAATTCCGGCCTGCCGTCCTCCAAAATCGTACAGCGAAGCGACGGTGTATCCGCAAGCTCCGCCCGCAGCGTGATAATGCTCACCACGGGCTCTTTCAACTGCTCGCCGGTCTGTTCATCACAGTAGCGCGCCAGATACAAAGTTCCCAGATTGCCCCATGTCATACCGTCGCCGTCGTCAAACAGCTCATACTGTGAATGGGGATAGCGATTCACCGTCGCCGCATCCAGCCCCTGTGTCGCGATACAGCCCGGCGCATAGTCCGGCGGCGCGATGGCTAGCGTTCCCGTCGTCTCATCCCAATCATAGGCGGAGCCGACGACCTCGCCTGTGAGATCGGGATTCTGAAAAATCTGATAGAAATAATCCCAGCTGTCAGCGCCCACCGCATAGGGATCGAAATCCAGGTGCAGGCTGAGCGCCTCATCCCGTCCCAGCGCCTCGATCGCCTCGCCATAACGGTAGCCGTACGGAGAAATGTCCCGGTATTTCTCTCTGACGCTCTCTGCCAGATATGTCTCCGTCACATAACCGGCGTCATGAAAGCGGCCGTAGCCGATCACGCCGAGCAGAACCACGGCAAGAATCCCGACCGCGATCACATAAGAACGGCGTCTTTCCTTGAATTTCATCTGTTACTTCCTCCGCCGCGCCGAAACCCGGCTGCCTGTTTGTCAGTCGCCCGCGTCCGGCAGTACACTTTCATCATAAAAAATATTGTACTCTTCCGACTTGACAACCTGTGTGCCAAAATCCAGCTCAAAGAAAAGATGGCTGCCCATCCCGGCATCATGCAGCATATCCGCATCCAGAAGGACGGACGTATCTCCGTCCGGTATACTTTTCGTCATAAGCAGTTCTGTCTGCTCCGCCGTCTCGGAACCCGCAGGCGTCCGAAAGATCTTGACGTCAACCGGCGTTCCTCCCTCCCATTGAATCAGAATGCTCTCGATCCGGGCGGCATTGTACCACAGCGCCTCGGCTTCCACAACGTTCTTGTCCTTGTCATAGAACTGCACGCCTGTCAGCGCCGGAACGGCATCTGCAGAAGAATCCACCGCCGATTCCTTCACTGCGCCCAGATCTGCCTCCGTCCGATCGCCGGCCGCCGTCGTATCCATCATGCCGTCGGTGGTTTCATCCGCGGCCCCGGATATTGCCGCCGCAGCGCTTTCTGCAGCCACCGTCTGCGGACGCGGTTCATACTTCCGCTTCTCTTCCTTCGCGGAAGCGGGCGCGATCTCCTCCACCGCATCGTCCGCCGTGTTCGCTGCCGTGCCAAGCTGCTTCCCCAGACCGCCCTCCCCGACGGTTTCCGCCTCGGTTTCCTCCACTGCCGCAGTATCCGACGCAATCTCCTGTACCGCCGTGTCCGACGCGGATTTCTCCGACGATCTGCCGACGCGCCCGAAGAAGAGCCCGGACGCCCCGACGAGCAGCACCACTGCCGCCGCTGCAGTCCCAAGCGCCCACCGGTGCAGCCTGCCATAGGCGCGTCCCGCTTTCGCCCTGCTGCTGCCGCTCTGCTGTTCGGACATCTTCTGTCCAGCCTGTTCCTGTGCGATCCGCTGTTCCTCCCTGCGCACCGCGTCCTTCGTCCTGTGAATCAGCTCCGCGGGCGCGTGCACCTGTGCGGTCTCTCTGTTATATTGCTCTCTGACGGATCGGTCAAAAGTCTGCCGATCTGTGCGATTGTCACTCATCCTCTACGCTTCCTTCTGCCTGTGGTCCTGCTCTCATGGCTCTGCCGTTCTCTAACCGTCATACTGTTCCGGTATCAGGCCCTTCAACATCTCTCTGGCCCTGTGCATCTGCGATTTTACGGTGGTCTCCTTCTGCTCCGTGAGCCGCGCAATCTCGGCCACTGTCTTTTCCTCGAAATAATACAGGTGTATCACCAGCCGGTACTTCGGCGGCAGCTTTTGCACCGCCGTGCGCACCGGGTGTTCCTCCGGCAGCTCATAACCGCCGCTCTCATCCGCCACCCGCTCCGGCTCCTCCATAAAATCCACGTTCTTATTCCAGTACTGTCCGAAATGCTTTTTCGCACAGTTGATTGTCACCCGAATCAGCCACGCCTTCACGTGCTCCCATGATTCCAGTTCCTGTATGTGGCTCACCAGCCTCACAAACACTTCCTGAAACAGGTCGTCAGCGTCCGTTGTATTTTTCATCTGCGACAGCGCCAGTCGGTACACCATGTCGGCGTACCGGTCGATGGCTTCCTCCGCCGTGATCCGTTCCTCTTTCGACATATGGAAATCCCCTATCAAGATAATGCATACTTCCTTCATTATACACGATAGGGGATTCTGTGAACAGTTAATTGTGGCAGCCCGCCATATCAGTCGAGGGTGTTTTCGACCTCTAGGGTAATCACTGCGCCGTCCTTGACGACGATGCTGTATTCATTCCCTGCCTCGGCATCGGGATCCGCCACCGTGTAATAGGTGAATCCGCTGTCCGAGGTCTCCGTCTCACAGTTGAAGCCCTCCACCGCCTTCTTCACGTCAGCCTCGGAGGAACCCACCGTGATCCCGCCGGGGAACACCAGGTCGAACTCCGGACCATTCGCGCTCGCCTCCATCTTCGTCACGAAGCAGTTCTCCACCGTAGTCGCGTAATCCGCGTAGTTGTCCACAATCGCGCGATACGACTGGTTATTGTACTCCAGCTGCACCCAACCGTAATACTTTGAGGCTATCTCGCTGTCGGAATTATCCTCGTCGATGGTGAACCCGTTCTCCAAAAGCGCCGATACGGGACAGGGCAGACTATAGACATTCCCCTCCAGCTGCGCCGTGTACGCGTAGAAGTCATCCCCCAGCTCTTTCGGGGCCTCGTACGCCTTCACGGCGTCGGGAACCGTATCATCCACGGAATTGTCCATGCCCTCCAGCTCCACCATGTTTTCGATCTCGATCTTCTGCAGGGAATCGCCTTCCTTGAAGACATACAGGCTGACCGAATTGTAGATGTCCTCCTCGTACGTCATTTTGTAGTAAAGGTCGCCGTCATAGGTGCTGGTCGGATCGCCGTAGGCCGCCACAATATCGTCCGCGTTGGAGACGCCCCACGCAATCTCGCCGGGCAGCAGGATCTCCCACCCGGAATCCTCCATATCATATCTGTCCAGCGTGATTCCCGAAACCATACACTCCGAGAAGGGCGCCGTGTTCATGGACAGATTCGCCAGATCCGTGTACACGCTGACGCCGTCCTTTTTCCAGACCTCGGCAACCGTATATTGATTGCTGTCCAGCGTCTGCGACGCGTCGCCGTCATACTCCCAGCCGAGCGCCTCGAAATCGGCGTACCACATGGGAAACTGATATACGGTGCCGTCGATGGACACCTGATAGTCGTACAGGTCGTCGGACAGCTGTGCGGATGCGGACGACTGTGCTTTGTCTTCGCCGTCGGTCTCCTCTGTATCCGGAGCCTCCGCTTCGGCGTCTTCCCCACTCTCTTCCTCCTCCTGCTCAGGTTCCGCCTCCGGCTCTTCCTGAAGTGTCTCGTCCGCCTCCGTCCCGGCAGTCCCGGACGCCTTTTCTTCCGCGTTCCCGCAGGCCGCCAAAGACAGCGCGCAGCAGACCGCCAGCAGTGCCGGCATTGTTTTTCTCTTCATTTGCTTCCTCCCTCTTCGAGCATTTCCGCCCGATTTTCTCTGTTTACCCTTGTTCTGTTTTCTTATTTGAAAGAGTTGCCTCGAGCCTCTTCACCAGAAATACCCCTGAAAAAACCAAAAGGTTGCAGAGAGGCGGCAAATCTCTTTACACCTTTTCCTGCCAGACCGCCGTGTTGTCTCTCCTGGCAACCATCTGATCATACTGCACATACATCCGCTGCACCTCGTTTTCCAGAATATAATAGTGGCGTATGTACGGAACGAGCAGGATCAGAATCGCGATCGCCAGAAGCCCTACGCCCGGCGAAAAAGCGGTCACGCACAGCCCGATCACAATCACCTCCAGCAAGGCGAACGTCACCGTCACAATCAGGTGAATCAGCCGTTCATGCTGGAAAAAAGAGATCTGGATCAGATGCTCCCCGATGAGCGCGGCCCAATCTGAATCTCCCTGCGCAAGCAGCCCATCGATGTATTTTCTGTACGTTAAAATTCTCTTTTCCATACCTTTCGCTCCTTTCCGAAATCAAGGCAAGCTTGTCAGCTTGGCTCATTGCACGCGTAAAGGAAGGCTGCCGCTTCTCCAAAAGCGACAGCCTGCGTCCCACGAATCAACCGTCATTGCCATGACACTAGAAATAAAGCCCTATTCCACCAAAATCGGCAAACCGATTGGCAAAATCCCTGTCAAAAATCCCTGCTGCATCATCCTTTGCGGGCGTGTTCTTTGCGGACAAACTATCCGCCTGTGCGTCCGCCTGCTTCCCGGTCTTGTCTCCCATCAGCATATCTCTGGCAGGGTACGGTCTGGAAGCTTCGTTCAGCTCCTTGTTGTAGAGCGCTTCTTCCCGGGATTCCTCTTCGGTATCCTCCTTGACAAAAAGCTGAGACACCAGACTCATCTTATGATACAGAGCCGTGTCCTTCCAGTCTGTGTAAGCCTCTTTGCTGATCTTATCTAACGTCTTCTGCACGGGCGTCCGCTTGTCGAAGCTGGCAAGCTTCTCCTTGAGCCGCACGCCGATATACGTGCCTTTTTCGGTGTAAAAACGCGAAAACGGTCTGTTCCCCTGGCCGTAGACGGCTCCGCCGGAAACTCCGGTCGCGTCGTCTCTGCTGCCGAAAAGCCGGGATGCCTGACTCTGCCGATGCTCCATCGCCGCATTCTGGGCGGGAAACAGTGCGCTGCTTCTGTAATCACCTATATTCGATGTCATATGGCCACCTCCTGACTGACCGCTCAGTTTATTGCGGCCCGCAGTTACCGATGATTGTCTGCATCTATCCGTCAATTTCAAACTTATTCATTTTCAGCATAGCATACCTTCCTGTAAAATGCCAGTATCAAAATGCGCAAATAATAAAATTTTTCGTCACATTTTCGAAGTCCCGTTCGTATACAGGACAAGAGGCCTCCAAAAGATACTGATCAGCCGGTCCGCCTGCTATAATAATAAATCATGCGGCTATGACCGGGGAAAGGAGAGTGTCTGTCGTGAACCAAAAAACCGACGCCGAAATCGCCCATATACTGCACGCCCACGGCGACGCGCTCTACCGCACCGCCTATCTGCTCCTGGGCAATCCCCACGACGTGCAGGACGTCCTGCAGGAAGTGCTGCTTCGCTATATGGAAAAAGCGCCCGCGTTTCAGTCTCCCGACCACGAGAAGGCCTGGCTGCTCCGCGTGACGTCGAACTGCTGCAAGGACTGTCTGCGCTTCCGCGCCAGACACGCCTGCCTGGATCTGGACGCGCTGCAGGAGCTTCTGCCCGCGCCGGATAAGCAGCAGCTGGTGCAGGAGCTGTACGCACTGCCCGCCAAATACAAGAGCGTGCTGATCCTTTTTTACTTCGAAGGGTACTCTGCGGAAGAGATCGCCCGCATCCTCAGGCTGTCGGAAAGCGCCGTGCGCAAACGGCTGCAGCGGGCCAGAGAAGCGTTAAAAAAAGAACTCGTCTGATCTATGATCTGTGAAAGGAGACTGCTATGAACGAAAAAGAACTGTTAAGTCTGAAAGATTCTGTCACCATGCCGCCCGGGACGGCGGACGCCCTGCTGCAGAGCTGCCGCGGATCCCGCAGAAAGCATTTCCGCTATAGCCGCTATTCCGCCGTGTGCGCGGCTCTGGCTGCCTTTCTCTGTATCGCCGCGGTGGGCTCCACCTCCTACGCGGCCTACAACGCCTACCAGGAGAAGCAGCTCGCGATCTTCATGGAGCCGGACATGACGCCGGAAGAGAAGGCCGCCCTGGGAGAACAGCTTGTCCGTATGCCGGAGATCTCCGCCTGCCACTACATCAGCGGCAGCGTCGCATGGGAAGATTTCAAGGCGCGCTTTCTCACCGGCGATGAAGAGATCGAGAAACTTGCCGAGGCTTTCACGGATAACCCGCTGGAAACGTCCGACAATTATCAGGTCTCCGTCCGTTTCACCGCGGACACGGCAGACGTCCGTGCCAGAATTGAAGCGCTTGAAGGCGTGCGCAAGATCAAGACTCTGCAGGAACTGTCCGACGCGGGAGCGGAGTATCCGGACGGCGCGGTACGGCTGTGGATCACCGACAAGGAGGATCCCGACGCGGTGATCGACTATATCCTGGAGCAGGAGAATGCTCCGAACCTCACAGAATAAAGCTGACGCGCCTCTTCTGTACGGAAAACGGCGGCGTCATATCGCCGCCGCCGGACGCCGCCGCAATGCTCTTCTCCCGGTTCTCTACACCTTTTTCCCAACACTCGAAAACGGCAGCTTCAGAAAAACAAAATCCATCGCGAACTTCGTGGCCGCGTGGGACAGCACCGACAGGTTGACGTCCAGTTCCTGCTTCTCGCCCGTCGCGCGCTCGATCGCATAGCATTGCAGCATGCGGCTGCGGATCTGACTTCTGCACCTCGCGATCTCGTCCAGATAATCCTGCTCCAGTTCCCGCTTGCGCCAAAGCTTTTCACACAACTCCAGATATTCTTTGCGCTTTTTCTTGCGCTTCTCCTGCTCCGCGATCTGCTGCCGCCGCTGCTCGGCCAGCCGCTTGCTCCGATTGTCCTTCGCGTAGCAATATCCCTTATATTCCTGCTTTGTCGCGCCGAAATAATGGGAACGGTAGGTGCTCTCCCCCATCGTGCCCCACGGATTGTAAGCACTTAGGTCGCGTCTGATCGTGTCCAGCACCCATTTCTCATATTCCGGATCCGCCTTCATCGCCGCAAATCCTTCTTCCGAGATGTTGATCGAGACTGCGTCCTGTATCTGAGAATAATTGACGGGCATACGGATAATCTTGTCGTAGATATACTGTTTATATTCTTCCATCGTCATATCCGCGGTGGAGTATATGCGCCCGATGCCTGCCGCGGGCGCTGTTGTTCCGGCTTTCTGCCCGGCCGCTTCTATCGCCTGCCGGAATGATGCTCCCTCACTGCGCTCAGCCTCACCGGTATTTCCAGCCATGGCCCGCGCCGCACGGAGCATATTCAAATAGACCCTTGTCGTCGCGTCCAGAAAAATCCCGCTCATAGGCCGCCTCCCTCCAAAGAAATTCCTTACAGCCACTTTGCTCTCTGCCATAAACACGAACGGGGAAGCGAAAAAGTTTCACTTCCCCATAAAATGTGGCGTTTTCGTCACAAAACGGTATGTTTTTGTTAACCTCTGTATCTATTGAAACTGCAGGAAATTCCGGAGAATCGGATTCTCATACCGCAGGATAATGGCGGATGTCGGCCCGAGCGTCACCGTGACGTTGCCGGAGATCACCGGATATTCCGTCTCCTGCGTCGTATAGCCCTCCGCCGTGGTGAGCAGAAGGCGCTTCATCATGCAGTCCATCGGCACGCCGAGATACCACACCGCGAATTCCTTCGTGATCTCGTAGTCGTTGTTGTTGACGACGATCAGCGACTGGCCCTGCTTGGTGAATCTGCCGTAGCTGAGCACATTGTAGTCGCCCTCCATGTGCTTCAGCGAGCCGGTCAGAAATTCCCTGTGCGATTTGTGGATGCGGATGATATCCCTATGGAACTCAATCAATTCCTGATCTTCGTGCCCCCACGGATAGGTCCGCCGATTATCCGGATCGGTAAAGCCGCACACGCCCGCCTCGTCACCGTAGTAGATTGTGGGCGCGCCGGGCCAGGTCATCTGAATCACCACGGCCTCCCGCATGACCGCCTTGCTGACGCCCGTATTGGCCGCCTCCGGCCCCAAGGTATTCGTCCGGCCGACCTTGTGGTTCGTCCTTGTCAGGAAGCGGGAGTGATCATGGTTGGACAACTCGTTCATCGCCACCTGCAGGGACGAGGTCGTGAAACTGGCCCCGTGATGCTGCATCGAACCCCAGAAATTGTCCACATTGCCGCGCAGGTCCTCCCTGTAATCGTCGCTGTGCTTCTGCATACCGGTGAGAAACCAGGTCACAGGTTCCATAAAAGCGTCATAGTTCATAACGGTGTCCCACTCGTCGCCCTGCAGCCAGTCCCTAGGGCTGCCATAGTGCTCCGCCAGAATGATCGCGTCGGGATTCGCCATCTTGACCGTCCTGCGGAACTCTTTCCAGAAATTGTGATTGAACTCGGGCGAGTGCCCCAGATCCGCCGCCACGTCCAGCCGCCAGCCATCCGCGTTGTAGGGCGGAGACACCCACTTGCGCGCAATATATAAGATGTAATCCATCAGGTGCTTGGAATTCTCATAGTTGAGCTTGGGAAGCGTGTCATGTCCCCACCAGCCGTCGTAGGTGCCGTTGTACGGCCACCTGTGATCGTCATGGAACTGGAAGTAGTCGTGATACACGCTGTCCGCGGAGATATAGGCGCCTTTTTCGTAGCCGGGCGCGTTCTCATAGATGCGCTCTCTGTCCATCCATTTGTTGAAGGAGCCGCAGTGATTGAACACGCCGTCCAGAATCACCTTCATGCCGCGCCGGTGCGCCTCTTTGACCACTTCCGCGAAGAGCGCGTTGCTCGCCTCCAGGTTCTCCCTGTTGGTCACACGGTCGATATATCTCGTGGCAAAGCGGTTCTCCTGCTGGTCGGGCTGCAGAAGCTCTCCCTCGTCGTGCACGATCTTCCCGAAGTGGGGATCGATATAATCATAATCCTGAATGTCGTATTTATGGTTCGAGGGCGAGACGAACAGCGGGTTAAAATAGATCACGTCCACGCCCAGATCCTGCAGATAGTCCATCTTGTCAAGCACTCCCTGCAGATCGCCGCCATAGAATTCTCTGACACCCATAGCCGCCGGATACTTGCTCCAGTCTTCCACCTTGATCGTCTTGTCGCCGATATACTGGTATTCGTTCGTCAGCACATCATTGGTGGGATCGCCATTGCAGAAGCGGTCCACGTAGATCTGATAGAAGACCGCACCCTTCGCCCAGTCCGGCGTCTTGAAACCCGGAATCAGGCGGAAATGATAATACTCGTTGATGTCCTTGCAGACGCCCCGCGTGTCATAGTAGCAGACGATCCTGCCCACGCACACCTCAAAATAATAGCTGATCGCCTCGTTGTCCAGCTGTATGGAATGTTCATAGTAATCGAAGAAATTGTCCGTCTCCGCCTTGAGCATCAGGTGCTTTTCCCCTTTACAGACCAGAAACACCTTGTCGATATTGTTCCGCTTCGTGCGAAAATGGATACTGACTTCCCCGTAGGCACTCGGTTCCGGCGGGTATACATAGTCCTCCGTCATATCGGAAAACAGGGCTCTTCTGCTGAATACCGGGCGCATGGACGATAAGTACTGCTGATTTCTTTCCACCTTCTGAAACTGACTGAAATCCATGTCTTGTGCTTTCCTCCAAAAAACTACATATATGACTATTGTATACTATATATTGTGTTTATTCAAGGATTTTCCGCTTGACGAAGACGCGGGAGCGACGACAGACCCCCTAAACGGTAAAAAAGACAGTTTATACAAACTGCCTTTTTTAGAGAAGGTATTTCTTTCTTATGGGGTATAGCAAAAAACTATATAATGTATTGGGGGTTACAAGTGTATATTAGCATAGCCCCTGCATAGTCACAATACCAAGGTTTCACAAATATTACAATTTCTAACTGCCAAATTTGTGCATTATGCACAAATTATGCCGGTGTGGGCGCCGGATCGTCCGGCTGAGGGTACTTCTTGTCGAAGAGCGCCTCGAACTCGGCGCGGCCGATTTTTTCCTTTTCCAGAAGAAGCTCCGCGCACCTGTGCAAAACTCCCTCGTGCTCCAGGATGATCGCCTTCGCCTTCCCGTAGCAGTCGTCGATGATCGTCTTGACTTCCCGGTCAATCTGCCCCGAGATCTCCTCGCTGTGGTTCTTGGCGTGCGCCAGATCTCTACCGATGAACACTTCGTCGTCATCGTCCTCATAGTTGATAATACCGAGCTTATCCGACATGCCGTAGCGCGTCACCATGCTGCGGGCCGCCTTCGTCGCCTTCTTGATATCGCTCTGAGCCCCCGTCGTCACGTCGTGGAAAATGAGCTCCTCCGCAATACGCCCGCCGAGGGAAACCATGATATCCTGCAGGATCTTGCCTTTGGTCAGGAACATCTCGTCCTTTTCGGGAAGCGGCATGGTATAACCCGCGGCGCCGACGCCCGTGGGGATAATGGAAACCGTGTACACCGGCCCCACGTCGGGAAGCACATGGAACAGAATCGCATGTCCCGCCTCGTGGTATGCCGTGATCCGTTTCTCCTTCGGGGAGATGATGCGGCTCTTCTTCTCCGTTCCGATTCCTACCTTGACAAAGGCTTTCTTGATATCCTCCTGCTTGACAAAAACCCGCTCCTCCATTGCGGCGTTGATCGCCGCCTCGTTCAGCAGATTCTCCAGATCCGCGCCGGTAAATCCCGCCGTGGTCTGCGCGATCTGTTCCAGGTCCACATCGTCGCCCAGAGGCTTGTTCTGCGCATGCACCTTGAGAATATCCTCTCTGCCTCGCACATCAGGCCGCGCCACCGCAATCTTGCGGTCAAAACGTCCCGGTCGTAGGATCGCGGGATCAAGGATGTCCACGCGGTTGGTCGCCGCCATCACGATAATGCCCTCGTTGACGCCGAAGCCGTCCATTTCCACCAGCAGCTGATTCAACGTCTGCTCGCGCTCGTCGTGTCCGCCGCCCATACCGGTGCCGCGGCGTCTCGCCACCGCGTCGATCTCATCTATGAAGATAATACACGGCGCGTGCCGCTTGGCCTCCGCAAACATATCGCGCACGCGGGAAGCGCCGACGCCGACGAACATCTCCACGAAATCCGAGCCGGAAATGCTGAAAAACGGCACGTTGGCTTCACCCGCAATCGCCTTGGCCAGCAGCGTTTTACCTGTACCGGGAGCGCCTTCCAGGAGAATCCCCTTCGGGATGCGCGCCCCGACCTTGGTAAACTTGCCCGGATCTCTCAGGAACTCCACGATCTCCTCCAGTTCCTCTTTCTCCTCTTTCAGCCCGGCCACCTTGTCCAGCTTGATGGTATTCTCACCGCCCAGCGTCAGTCTGGCGCGGCTGCGGCCGAAGTTCATCATCTTGCCGCCTCCGCCGCCGGCGTTCTGCGCGTTCATCATCACAAAAAAGAAGACGCAGACCACCACAACGATCAGAATCGGGAACACACTGTTTAAGAACCAGCTCTCCTCGGGGACGTTCTCGACTCTCGGATCCAGACCATAACTTCTCACCAGATCTTCCATCTCCGTCACGTCCGTGACGTACAGCGTCCGCTCCTCGCCGTTCTTCAGTGTGATTTCCAGCGATCCGGTAGGCGTATCCCTGTTCGGACAGATATTGACCATCGCCACCTCGTTGTTCTCCAGCTGGTCCACGAACTGCCCTCTCGTATAGCCGCTGTTCTGCACCTTCAGCGTGCCGATCCAGACCGTAAACAGCAAAAGTCCGATGATAATTGCAAAATACAGATAGAAACTCCTATTATTTCTGCTCAAAGTATACCTCTTTCATTTCCCTGTCAATCCGGCTTACTGCGCGGGGGAATCAAAATTTACAACGCCGATGTACGGCAGATTGCGATATTTCTGGTCGTAGTCCAGGCCGTAACCGACGACAAACGCGTCCGGAATCTGAAATCCTGTGTAATCCACCCTGACATCCACCACTCTTCTGTCCGGCTTGTCAAGCAGCGTGCAGAGCTTTACATCCGCGGCGCCCCGGCTCCTTAACATCTCCAGCAGATAACTCAGCGTCCGCCCGGAATCGACAATATCCTCCACGACAATGACGTGCCTGTCCGTAAGCGGCTCGTCCAGATCCTTCACAATCTTTACGACGCCGCTGGATTTTGTGTCGCCGCCATAGCTGGACACGGACATAAAATCCAGTGAAACCGGCACGGTGATTCGTTTGGCAAGCTCGCACATAAAAAAGCTGGCGCCCTTGAGCACACAGACCAGATGTACTTTTTTGCCCGCGTAATCTCTCGAAATCTGCTCCCCGATCTCCCGGATCCGCCGGTCCACCTCTTCTTCGCTCAACAGTACCTCAACATGTTCCGCCATCATAGCCTCCTCTTAGCTGTACCTGTAAGATACGCTTCGTACTTTCTCCAACCTTGTAGCGCTGGCTGATTCGATGACCGGGCACCCACAGAATATGCTGCCCGTCAGCCAGCACGTGCATCCTGTCGCGCTGCGATTTCGGAATCTTCTCGTCAATCATATACTGCTTCAGCGATTTTCTGTGCAGCGCCGTGTCTATCGTCAGATAATCGCCCTGTCTCCTTGTGCGCAGCATCAAGACCGTAGTTATTTTATCATAATCCAGCCATTTCGTATATCTATTTTGCGGAATATTTTGCCAATCCCTGTCAAAATCTTCCCTCTCAAGCAGGCAAAAGGCATACGTTCCCTCGCCGCGGATCGCAATCTCCGCCGGCGGCGCGACCGTATAATCCCCGGCGGCCTCCCCGCCGCACGCACAGTTCCACACGGCCTCCGCGCCATCGCACAGCGTCAGCACATCATACTCCCTGCGGGCAGTGATCCCGTAAGGAAGCGACAGCTCCCTGCTGCCCGGTCTTGTCATGAGCGCCGCCAAATCCGCGATATGCCGTCCGGTAATGTCTTTCCGGTGCGGCGCGAACCGCTCCAGACACGCAAGCAGCACCCGCTTGTACATGGCGGGCGCCTCCGCCGCCAGCCCGCAGGCAACCCGCAGGCGACGTCCTTCCGCGAAGTCCTCCTCCACATATTTTCCGTACAGCAGCTGCGTCTGCTCTTCCAGATAATCCTCCGTCTCCGACAGGATATCCGCCAGCTCATTCATATGCGCCACCGCGCCCGAACAGATTTCCCGCTCGGCATAGGGCAGAATATGATGTCTTATCCTGTTGCGCGTATAGCAGTCCTCTTCGTTGGTGGCGTCCGAACAGTAGGACAACCCCTGCTCCGCCAGATATGCCTCTATCTCCTCCCGCTCCAGGCACAGAAGCGGTCTGATCACACGCTCTCTGACCGGCCTGATGGAACTTAAGCCTCTCAGACCGCTTCCCCGGAACATGTGAAAAAGCATCGTCTCCGCCCGGTCGCCGGCATTGTGCGCCACCGCGATTCTGCCGCGCTCCGAATCTCCGCACTGCCCCGCAAGCGTCTCCTCAAACGCCGCATACCGAAGCTGTCGTCCGGCCTCCTCCGCAGACAGGCCGCGCTCTCGGGCATAGCCGTTCATATCGACTTTTTTCAGATAAAAAGGAACCCGCATTTCACCGCACAGCCGTTCCACATAGCCGGCGTCCCGCGCCGCCTCTTCGCGGACGCCGTGATCCACGTGCACGACCGCCAGCCGGAATCCGAGCTCCCCCGACAGTCTGTGCAGAAGATGCAGAAGGCAGACCGAATCCGCTCCGCCGGACACGCCCGCCACCACATAATCTCCCGTTTCCAACATGCGGTATTTTCTTATATATCGCAGCACCTTATCATATGTCGTCTCTGCCATGCTCCCACACCGCTATCTGTATGCCTCGTCTACAGTTTCTTCCTGTTCCCATGCTCCCAGCACGAGCACCGTCATGTCGTCTCTGACCTGTCCCTTACTCTGCGCGAGGCAGTAGGCCAGAAGCTGGTTCGCTATCTCGCCCGGGCTGCTGTAATTCATCCTGCCGATGATTTCCGGCATCACGTCTTCCCCGATCCCCTGCGAGAGCGCATCCAGCACGCCGTCCGACAGCATGATCACATAATCGCCGCTCTCCAGCGTCCGGTACATCACCTCCGGCTCCAGCTGTCCGAACACCCCCAGCGGAAAACTCTGCGAGGAAAGCCTGTCCACCAGCCGGCCGCGCTTGATATAAGTGCACGCCGCGCCCACCTTGATAAACTCGCACTCGCCGGTGTACAGATTCATGTCGCAGACGTCCAGCGTGGACATATTCTCCTCCTGCCCCGACGACGCCAGCGCCCCGTTGATCATCTGAATGGCCGCCTCCTTGCGAAAGCCCGCCTCCAGAAGCCGTTCCGTCAGCTCGATCACCCGCTCCGAATCCCTGCACGCCTTCTCGCCGGAGCCCATGCCGTCCGACAAGATAACCGTCATTTTCCCGTCTTCACCCTCATAGAAGGAATAATTGTCCCCCGAAATCCGCTCCGTCTCCTTGACCGCCCTGGCGCTTCCCGTCAGGAGCTGAAACTTCGGTTCCTCCAGAAAATAGCAGGTACTCCATTCCGGCGTCAAGTACAGCGGTGCGTTCTTCGCGGCGCGCAGCCTGACATTCATGGCAACCGACAGAAAATCCGCCACATCCTCCACGGAAATACTCTCCTGCTCCCCGAAACGCGTATACTTCTCCGCCGCCATCCGCATGGTCAGGCTGATTTCCCTGTGACCGTCCTCATGCTCCAGCTCGCACAAGCTCTTGAGCTGGATGCCGGATTCCTTCAAAATCTTTGCCAGCCTCTTATATTTTCTCTCACTCATCGGCCGGTACGCGTAGGTCGTCCTCGCCACGTCCGCCATAATATGCGCCATCTCCTTGAGATGCTCCGCCAGCAGTTCCCGATTCTCCTGCAACTTGCGCTGCCACAGATAATCCTGCCTGCTGCCCGGCCACTCTGCGGCCGCCGTCTCCGGCTCTTCCTCCTCGAAGAGATCCGCCAGATCTCTGAAGGATTCCGCACAGTTCATAAGCCGCTGCCTTCCATATTCGGATATGACCGCAATCCTGTTCTCGTCTTTAACATCTGCCTGTCTTTTCATATGATCCCCTCCGGTGCGCCGACCGCCCGCGGCCGCGGACAATCTTTTTCGTCAATACACAATATATGAGGGGCTTGTCCGAATTATTACTGCCGGACGATAAAAAACGGATTCCGGAACCAAATCCAAAATCCGCTTAGTCTCCATCTTTAAATATGATCTCGCCTTCATAGACCAGTCCAAGTTTTTCCTTGGCTACTTCTTCCACATATTTCTTCGTCTGTGTATATTTCTCAAACTCCGCGATCTCCTCCGATCGGGCCTCCTCCGCTTCGATCTCCTGCATCAGCGCCGCTTCCCTCGCCGCATAGTCCGCCCGCTTCTCCCGAAGCTCCACGCTCTTGACCGCAACCACGAAAAACATCAGCAGGACAACCGTAGTGATCAAAAGCATACCCGTCTTATTTCGGCGTCTTTTTGTAAATGCTGCTTTTCCTGCCATGCCGCTTTCGATCCTCTTTCTCTCTGCGCTGCCTATTGTTTACATAAAACCATTCTAAGGTTTTTTATGAAAACCGTCAACCGTTTTTTAATAAATCTGATGACTTTTTTTAATCTTGCAAGCAGAAATCGAACAAACCTTCGAAGCGCCAAAAATAGGCATTTTGCGGGTTTTAGCACAATTTGTATGAGACGAAATATGAGACACATCATCTTGTGGATGCATGTTGACATAACATTTACAAGCCGGTTTTTTACCGCCGCCTTATAAAAAAACATCCCGATCGCCGCTCCCATCACGGCGAACCACCTCAAAACACCGCTGTTCTCCCGATAGAGCATGTAGAAAACGCTGATCCCGCACACGAACCAGTACAGAAGATCCTCCAGGGACGTCGCGAACCCGCCGTGCCGGAACAGCTTTCTGAGAATCAGGATCCAGTCATAGGCAAACGTGATCACAATTCCCATCAGAATGGAATGGAGGAAAAAAGTCACTTCCCGCACAATGTCCTGACTCATAAACCGGCCTTCCCCCGAGAATCATTTAAACAGCCGCGCCAGCAGCGATTCGCCCTTGCCGCCGTATCCGCCGCCCTCCGAGTAAGTAAAGCTGTCAATCCGCCCGTCCACGTCCACTTCTCCCTTGTCGAGAGAAAGTCTGCTCACGTGCAGCTCGTTTCCCTTAATCATCAGCATTCCCTGCTCTGTCTCCAGCAGAATCTCATTGACGTCAAAGGACAGCACATCATTGACGCCGCTCACGGCACAGGAGCGCCTGTCGGTCAGCGTCAGCTTATGAGGTCTTTTGTTCGCTTTGTTAAGGTCTTCCATACATACCTCCCCAACTGCGCGTCCGGGATATGCCGCGAAGTTGTATTGCTTTTTAAATGTATGCAGAGATGACCCGCAATATGCTTCTTTCCCGCCTTATGTCAGATACCGGAACAGCTCCCCGGCCTCCTCCTTCCGCACCGTCTCCTGCACGTCGAGAACCTCCACTCTGACTTCCCTGTTCCCGAACCGGATCGTGATGATATCTCCCGCCTTGACGTTCGCCGACGCCTTGGCCGGCCTGTCGTTGATGAGCACCCTGCCCGCATCGCACGCCTCGTTCGCCACTGTACGCCTCTTAATCAGACGGGAAACCTTCAGATATTTGTCCAGCCGCATCTCTTTAACCCCTTTCCGCGCATAAAAAAATAAAAGCCCATATGCAATCGCATACAGGCTTTTCATGATGACCCCTTATATTAGTTGATCATATCCTTCAGTGCTTTACCAGCCTTGAACTTAGGTGCCTTGGAAGCTGCAATCTTCATCTCCTGGCCGTTCTGAGGATTTCTGCCCGTTCTTGCCGCTCTCTTGGAAACCTCAAAAGTACCGAAGCCAACCAGCTGTACCTTGCCGTCCTTCTTAAGCTCTTCTGCAACAACGTCCGTAAATGCCTTTAATGCCTTCTCTGCATCCTTCTTGGATAATCCTGCCTGATCAGCCATAGCTGCAACCAATTCTGTCTTGTTCATCTTGAACTCCTCCTCTTGATATAAATGAATTATCATTCTGTTCTTAGATGTTTCTCTTTTGAAACGCCTAAGCCTACATTCATTTATAAACGTTTTTCCTATGCTTGTCAAGCAAAAAAGTGCCATTTTTACGGCATTTTTCGCTAGTTAAATAAATAACATTGTCCGTTTCAAGTTATGTAAATTACTATGGCAATGGAATATGCGCCCGCGCAAATCAAGTTTTTGTTTTTTCGTATTTTTCTATCAGCTCTTCAATTCTGTCCGTCAGCGCCTGTTCATGTGAGATCTTGCAGATCCTCGCGACGTCGGACACGCGCATAAGCATATCCGCCAGAATCTGTTCCACTTCCTTGCTGTAAGCCTCCGGCCTGCACTTGCCGAGCGCTTCCGCCAAGTCCCGCAGCGCCGTCACGTCCTGCTCGTATGTACTGCCCTGCCCGTAGCACTTGTCCGCCTTCTTCAAAACCTTGGCGGCTCTCGTGAGCGCCGGCAGCTCTATCGGTATCTCCCGCAGCGGAGATTCTATCCAGTCCTTGTCCTTTTTCTCTTCCTTCTTGATCTCTTCCCAGTTGGTGAGCACTTCGTCCGGCGTATCCGCGCTGCCCGTACCGAATACATGGGGATGTCTGCGCACCATCTTGCGGCTGATCTCGTCCACCACGTCCTCCATCGTAAACAGACCTTCCTCCGCCGCGATCTGCGCGTGCATCACCACCTGCAGCAGCACGTCTCCCAATTCCTCGCGCATATTCTCCGGATTGCCCGTCTGCTCATAGATACGAATGGAGGCCAGAAGTTCAGCCGCCTCCTCTGTCATGCACGGTTTCAGGCTCTCGTGCGTCTGCACTCTGTCCCAGGGACAGCCGTTTTCGCCGCGCAGCGTCTCTATAATATTGAGAAATTCCTCGTAGGTATATTTCTGGTCCGTATGCCTGTCCACCTGCCGTCACCTCTGTAAATCACCGCTAGTCTCCGCCGCCGTCCGACGAAGTCTCGCTGCTTGTCGGCGCGACTGAGTTGCCGCTTGTACTTTCCTGTTCCTGTTCTTCCTCTTCCGGCGACGCGTCCAGATCGTTGTCGCTCACACTGTCCTCTTCTATCAGTTCCGGGAAATTATAGGTATAGTCGCCCTTCGGGAAAATGGTGTACGGAACGGATACATAACCGCTCTTGCTCAGCCTGATCGTATGCTCACCGGCCGCCGTCGTGAAGCTGATCGGGGAGATTCCCTGGTACACATCGTCCAGGTAGACCTCCACCCCCTCCGGCGAGGTGACATACAGCCTGCAGGTTACTTCCTGATTCCCGTTATTCTCACTACTTCCGGCCGTGCCGCTATTGCCGCTGACGGTGCTTTCTTCTTTTTCCAGATCCGTAAAGGAGTAGGTGATATCTTCCCCGTCGTTGTACAGGTAGATCGTATAGCTCTTCGTCTTATAGCCGCTCTTGCGCAGTGTGATCGTATGGCTTCCCACCGTTTTTTTGAAGCTGATGGGAGACATGCCCAGATAATTGCTGTCCAGATACACCTCCACATTCTTCGGCGCGTCTATATACACCTTATTGCCTTCCGAGGCGCTGATCGTGTTCTCACTGACGGAGGGCTGTTCTTCCGTGTAATCACCCTGCTGCGGCGTCTGCGGCAGAGTATTGTCGCTGACGGAGGAATCCTCCTTTTCCCGCTCCTTCTCGAGCGTGAATGAGATTTTGGCATACTCGGAGCCGACCTGTATGTACTTCGTCAGTGAGTCATATCCCGCCGCCTCCAGATGAACCTGATGAATGCCGTAGGGGAGCTCGACCGACTTGCTGATATCGACCTCCTCGCCGTCTATGGTGACGCTGGCCGTCTCCGGTGTGACCGAGATCAGAATGCGCCCGGTCTTGTCCTGCGCGACTTCCAGATCGCCCACATCCAGCACGACCTCTTTATTTCTCTCCACCGTGATATCCTTGGTACTGCTGACGCCGTTGTTGGACAGAAGCACCTGATAGCTTCCCTCCGGCACCACCAGAAGCATGTCCTCCGTAATCTCCCGGATCACGGCGTTTCCGACCTCAATCCAGCCGCCGATCAGCGCCTGTTCGTTCTTCAGCCGCAGATATCCGTGCCCTTTTTCCACATTGATGCTGTATATACTGTGATCAAGCCCGTGTACGGAGATGACGTCCTGCGCCACGATATCCATCACTTCCGCGCGCCTGCCGTCCGAGAAGACCGCCACATTGTCCGGCAGAGAATAGGTGGCGGAACCGATGCTCGCCGTCTTGTTGGCGCCGCCCAAATCATAGTTTGATATATTGTCATATACCCACGCCTTCGGGGACAGCTGAATACTGGCGATCTGCCTTTTTCCCTTCAGGAAATTGACGTCGACCACGTCCCCGGCTTTGAGCTGCGAGATCGTAAGCGGACCGCCGTACTTATCCGTCACGTACGTCGTGCCGTCATAGTACAGCGTATACTGTCTGTCGGCGCTCATGTTCATGAACGTCACGGCGCTGTTATCGGCATCGAGAGCCACGACCACCGCCGTGTCCGCCGAATCGTAGCTCCCTACCGTGCTTACGGTGAATCCGGTATCTACCGCACCGGCTTTTTTGTCCTTCGCCATACCGATATTGCTCGCCTGCGAAGTGCAGCCTGTGATCAGGAGCGCCAGCGCTGTCATGACTGCCGCTGCCTGTGAAACTCTTCTGTGCATTCCGGTCCTTATCCTTTCCTATCTCTTAAATATATTCTCCAGAAAAAGCTGCTTATCCCTTTCCTGTGCAAACAATTTCTCCAGCTTCTCCATGTTTCTCCCGGGAATCCATGCCTTGCCGCTGTTATAGTAGAAATTGACGATCTTCCAGAACTTTTCGGGATAGGCCAGCCGGTAATAGAGCTGCCTGTACTCCCGTTTTGTCAGGCTTCTCACCTTATTATAACTCTCGATCAGCATATCACCAAGCGTCTGCGACCAGTTATTTTTTTCCAGCAGCTTGCGCATGAACAGATACAGATCCCGCACCGGATAATCTCTCACGCACTTCTCGAAATTGATCAGCGCCTCGCCCGAACCTGTCAGCAGAATATTGTGATACTGGTAGTCGCCGTGACAGACAACGGCGTACTCATAAGGCTCATCCTCATAGGCATCATAACGCAATTCCCCAGTGATTTGCAAGGCATTATTCATGAAATAGTCGTAATGCTTCATCAAATATATCTCAAAATCCGTCTTCTGGCTTTTTTCCCACAGAAACTTCCTTATCTTTTTTAATTCGCGGTTGTGTTTGTCGTATTCCTTCTCAACCACATAAACCGGCTGTTCGCGCAGCTCCTCATAGGCCGACAGATCCGACGCCTCGTGCAGCCGCGCCATAACGGCCGCCGCCTGACGGCACTCTCTCGCATCCCGGTGGTTGCACTCTCTCCCGTCGAAGTATGTCTTGACTATGTACGGCGTCCGGTCCTGATCGTATGCGATCAGCTCGCCTTCTCTTGTCTGCAGAATAGATTCCGCGCGCACCGCGCCGCTCTCCTGCAAATGTTTCAGGTACAGATCCTGAAACCCTATTTTATCCGTCGGCCCGCAGTATTCCTTTAAAATAAGAAGCCCTCTGTCCGAGTCGCACAGGATCGCGCCCCGTCCTTTCCACGTGCGGTTTACCTCTATCTCATATTGATCCAATAAACTCACCGCTCTGTCATTCACACGAACACCCTCCGCTTGGTCGTCTATCCTATCTTATGTGAAGCTGAGGGAAAGTATGAATTTGTTTTGCGGCTCCGCGCCCCGCTACGAATTATGCGGCATCTCCCGCATTCTGGCCCGGCATACGGCGAGCAGTTCTTCTCTTGTGTTGCGCGCCGGATCCTCCAGCACAAGTTCCAGAAGCTCTCTCAGAAGGTCCCCGATCTGTTTCCCCGCCGGGATGCCGAGCGCCGTCAGATCATTGCCCGACACAGCCAGACCGCTCAGGCTCAGGCATTCCTTTCTCCGGCAGATTCCCCGGTACAGTTCCTCTATGTATGCGACTTTCTGTAATTTTTCCTCCCTGTGATAATCGCTCTGTGCGCTGATATCCGCGCGCTTGACGTCAAACAGCAGCGGAAAGATATCTTCCCCCATGCGGTTGACGGCCCGCCGGACGCCGCTGTCCGTGAGGTCGATATCCTGATCGTGAAAGCGCACGATCTTCGTCACCTTATCCACCGTATCATTGTCAAACTTCAGCCGTCTGAGAATCTCCCGCGTCATCTTCTCTCCGACCGCGGCGTGTCCCTTGTTGTGGGTGATGCCCTTCTCGTCCACGGTCCGTGTCTGCGGCTTGCCGATATCGTGAAAAAGCATGCCGAGCCGCAGCACTTTATCCGGCCCGACCGCCTGCATGGAATGCAGGATGTGCTCTCCCACACTGTAGCAATGATGCGGATTGTTCTGCGCCGTCTGCATACACAGGTCAAATTCCGGAAGAATCTGCGCCGTGATACCCGTCTCATAAGCGATGCGCAGATAATCGGGATGCGCAGAGACCGCAATCTTCACCAGCTCCGCCTGAATGCGCTCCGCGCTGATGCGCTGTAAACCCGGCGCCAATCTGCGGATCGCCCGCTCCGTATCCTCCGCGATTCCATAGCCCAGCTGCGCCGAGAAACGAACCGCACGCAGCATACGCAGCGCATCCTCCGTAAACCGCTCCTCGGCGACGCCCACGCAGCGTATCACGCCCTGTTCCATATCGCGCACACCGCCGAACCGGTCCACCAGACCGCTCTCGTCATTGTAGGCCATCGCGTTGACTGTAAAATCCCGCCGCCCAAGATCCTCCTCCAGACTGGCTGTAAAAGTGACGTCCTTCGGATGCCTGCCGTCCTCGTACGCCCCGTCGATCCGATAGGTCGTCACCTCGAAACCTTCTCTGTCCAGGAGCACTGTCACCGTACCGTGCTTGATACCGGTATCCACCGTTCTGGCAAAAAGCCTCTTCGTCTCCTCCGGCCTGGCCGACGTCGTGATATCCCAGTCATTGGGCGTGCGTCCCAGTATGCAGTCCCGCACGCAGCCGCCCACGGCGTACGCCTCATAGCCTGCTGCCGTGAGCGTCTCTATAATTCTCTTCACCTTATCAGGCAGCCTGATCTGCATACTCATCTCCACCCATATCCCGCCGGCTTAACCGATGCTCGGTCCATCCAGCAAATCCTTTACCTGATCCAGATTAAAATGCGGATCGTCCTCTTCTTTGGCGAGAGAATCCACAAGCCTGTCGATCTCCTTCTCCGACATGGCGCTCCGGCTCCTCTCGATAAAATCTTTTTTCTCCTCGTCCGTCATATCCACGAACCGGTCCATCGCCGCGCGGTTCGACGTGATGGCAACTCCCAGTCCCAACGGCATCTCATTATAATCCATGCTGTCTCGATCCTCCTACATACTTGATGCATATTGTCTTGTCGCTGTAAGTATGTACGAAAAACATGGATCATATACATTCGTTTACGCCAACGCCGCGATTCCCTTCAAACGGATATCCTCGCTCGACGCGCCGACCAGAATCTCATAGTCTCCCGCATCTGCGACGAAATCATGCAGGGCCGTATCAAAATACGCGAAGTCCTCCCGTTTTAAGGTGACGGACACCTTCTTGGACTTGCCCGGCGCCAGCTCTACCTTTGTGTACGCTTTCAGCTCCTTATCCGGTCTGTCCACCTTGGAACCGATGGGCGCGACATAGATCTGCGCCGTCTCCGCACCGATCCGCTTCCCCGTATTTTTGATTGTAAAATTCACCCTTATTTCCCCGTTCTTCTCCGTCTTAAGCATCAGCCCGCTGTACGCAAAATCCGTGTAGGAAAGGCCGTGTCCGAAGCAGAATGCCGGCTTGATGCGCTGTCTGTCAAAATGACGGTAGCCGCAATACAGGCCCTCTTCCAGTCTGATGCGCCCCCACAGGCCGAACTGCCCGTTCTTCGCATCGGCGCAGTCCTCGTATTTATCCGGGAACGTCTCCGCCAGCTTTCCGGACGGATTGACATCGCCGAATATAATCTGCGCAAAAGCCGTCCCCGTCTCCATCCCCGCGTAGTAACTCCACAGGATCGCCTGCGCCTTGTCCCGCCAGGGCATCTCCACCGGCGAACCGCCGATGAACGTGACGATCAGGTCCTTTCTGACCTTCAGAAGTTCCTCGATCAGCAGATCCTGCTCATAGGGCAGCTTCATATCCAGCCGGTCGATTCCCTCGCTGTCGCTGTCATGATTCAGTCCGCCCACGAAAATAACGGCGTCCGCGTCCCTGGCGGCCTCGATCGCCTGCGCAAAGAGCGCCTTGTTCTTCTCGTGAATTTCCGCCTTCTCCCGCTCAAGCTGCGCAACGCGTTCTTCCTCGCGCCTGCGGTGTATCTCCTGCATATGCTCGTCATCTCTCACAAGCTGTCCGATATTGGTATCCTTCAGGTCGTCCAGACTGTCCGCCTGCCAGTTATGATCAAACATCTTCGGTTTCTCCGGCACATGATATCCCTTATAATACTCTACCTGCGCGCCGCCGCCCAGACGGCATTTCAGACCCATAAGCGGGCAGATCTCATACAGCGCCTTGATCTCCGCGCTGCCGCCGCCGTCAGAGTGAATCCTGGCAGCGTTCTGCCCGATCACCACCAACTTCTTTACCATGGCGGCGTCGAGCGGCAGAAGATGTTTTTCATTCTTCAATAAGATCATGGACTCCTCGGCGGTCTTCAGAATGATCTGTCTGTGATCCGGGGTGTTGTATGTCCCCGCCCGGCGCTCGCTTTTGTGTCTGCCCAGCATCTTCAGGCGGAACATCAGGCGCAGCAGATTCCGCACCTTCTGATCAACTGCCTCCTCGGATACTTCACCCTTTTCGATTGCCTCTTTCAGCGGATTCGCCAGCACATACTCGTCGAAATCCGGATATATGGACATCTCCAGATCAATGGAACACTCCGCGGCCTCCTTCGTCTTATGGATGCCGCCCCAGTCGCTGATCACCGCGCCGTCGAATCCCCACTCCCTGCGAAGAACCCTGTCTAACAACTCCCTGTTCTCGCAGCAGTGGTAACCGTTGATTTTATTATACGCCCCCATGACCGCATAGGCGTTTCCCTCCTGCACGACAGCCTTAAACGCCGGAAAATAGAGCTCGTACAGCGTCCTCTCGTCGATCTCCTCATCCACCATCAGACGATCCGTCTCCTGCACATTCGCGGCGAAATGCTTCACGCACGCCGCCACGTCATTGTGCTGTACGCCCTTGACAAAAGGAACTGCCATCGTCGCCGTCAGCCTGGGATCCTCGCTCATATACTCAAAATTCCTGCCGCACAGCGGACTGCGCTTGATGTTGATGCCGGGCGCCAGGATGACGTCCTTGCCGCGGCCTCTCGCCTCCGCGCCCAGGACTCGCCCCGTCTCATAGGCGCGATAAGGGTTCCACGTGGAAGCGAGCGCGCTGTTACTGGGCAGATAAGAGACGCTGTCGTCGTTATTTCCCGCCGGAATCCACCTGTCGTTCATGAACTCCGCGCGGACGCCCATCGGACCGTCCGAAGTCACAAGCCCCGGAATGCCAAGCCGTTCCACACCGCCGGACCGGAAAAGCCCCGCGCCGTGAATCATGGCGATCTTCTCGTCAAGCGTCATCTTATTCAACAGCTTCTCAATCTCCTTCTCTGTCTTCTGCGCCGTTCTCTCCGCCTCTGTCCTCATCTCACAACCATCCTTTCCGATTTTATCTCTCGGGCATCCACACCCGCATCTGATTCAATCCGCGATTTCCCCATGTATAATAGGGAACCAACGTGATCGTGCACGCTTCCTCCTCGGGCGCCTCATAACTGTAAAGCGCCTCGCCGCTCCGTGCGCGATATCCTTCCGCAAACAACTCCCGTATGCCACACAGCTTATCCGGCAGATATTCCCCGACGCTGATCTCTCCGCCCCGCTTACAGAACAGGGAAAGCACATCGCCGTCGTTGTCGACCCCCTCCGCACAGTAGAGCAGCGGCCCTCTCTCCACCGCCACCTTGCCGGTATCCGCCGCGACTTTGCTGTTGGCATATACCTTTCGCACGGACATGTCAAGCTCCACCGTCACCTCCGTCGGCTCGGGGAACGTCCCGTGCAGATAGGCATACCCGTTTCTGACCTCATACTGTGCGGGCGCGCCGTTCACGCAGATCCCGATATCCCTGCTCCACGCAGGCACGCGAATAGCAAGCTGCACATTCATCGATTTTCCTTCCGGTGTGAAGCGGTACGTGATCCTGCCGTCATAGGGGTAAGCCGTCTCCAGCGTCACTTTTCCGCCCAACTCTTCGCTCACGTCCAGTGTGCCGCCCACAAAAAGATTGGAATACAGCGTATCCTTGTCAATATGCCACGCATATTCCGACAGGGAGGACAGAAGCCGCGCCACGTTCGGCGGGCAGCAGGCGCAGGCAAACCACTTCGGCCTGACGGGCAGCGCGTGTTTGTGTGTCTGCGCCTCCCCGGAAATCCCCGGCAGAGCCTCCAGCGGGTTCACATAGAAAAATCTTGTGCCGTCGAGCTGCATCCCCGCCAGTACGCAGTTATACAGGGCGCGCTCCATCACGTCCGCGTATTTGCCGTCCCTGTCGAGCCACAACAGTTTGTTGGAAAAAAAGATCAGTCCAATGGCCGCGCATGTCTCCGCATATGCCGTGTCATTCGGCAGATGATAATCCTTCGTGAAGGCCTCCCCCTCATAGGCGGAACCGATCGCCCCCGTCACATACATCCTGCACTGCGTGATGTTATTCCAGAGCGTCCTGCACGCCTCCGCCAGACTCTCATCTCCCGTCTCCAGCGCGGCGTCCGCCATACCCGTATACAGATAGACTGCCCGGACCGCATGACCGACGGCCTTGCGCTGCATCCGCACAGGCGCGGTATTCTGAGCGTATTCCTTATCCGTGGGATGTCCTCCCCAGACAGACCAGTTGTTTCGCTGCTTCTCCTGTATAAAATAGTCGCTGTTGACGCCGCGCACATTGATAAAGTGAAGCGCCAGCTCCTTGTATCTCTCCTGCTTCGTGGCGCGGTACAGTCGCATAAGCGCCAGCTCAATCTCCGGATGTCCCGGATATCCCTCCGCGCCTTCCTCAATAAAATGCCTGTATATATGATCCGCCATGCCGCACATGATCTCCAACAGCCTGGTCTTACCCGTGCACTCCGCATAGGCGACGGCCGCCTCGATCATATGTCCGGCGCAGTACAGCTCATGCGCCTCGTGGAGATTAGTCCAGCGCCGGTCCGGTTCCTTAACCGTAAAATACGTGTTCAGATAGCCGTCCTCATGCTGCGCCTGGCCGATCAGCTCTATTATCTCGTCGCATCTTTGCTCCAGATCGGCGTCCTCGTGCTGCGCCAACGAATACGCCGCGCCCTCCAGCCATTTCGCCACATCGCTGTCCTGAAAAACCATGCCGTAAAACTCGCCCTCACACTTTCCCGTGCGCAGCTTCTCGGCAGCCATGCGGAAATTCTCGATACAATGACTCTTCTCCGCACCCTCGATGCGATCGTTCAGCGCATTCTCCTGATAGGGCAGAACCACATCTCTCACCAGTCTGCCGTACCGTCCCCAGAAACCGTCCGCCAGCTCGAACTTTTTAATCAGCTTCAAGTCACTCATCGCTTTTACCTCCGCTCTTTTTTTGATTATAAAAAAACGGAACTCTAATTGCAATCCCATTTATACCGGCCCCGACAAAAAATGGGAACGCCGGACTGACCGGCATTCCCATCTTCACTGAAAATCGAAGCGACAGGATTTGAACCTGCGACCTCTGCGTCCCGAACGCAGCGCTCTACCAAGCTGAGCCACGCTTCGATACTTGCGGACAACTAAGATAATACAATACTTTATGTGCTTTTGTCAATGTTTCCGCAAGAATATTTTTAATAGGAAAATCTACCGTTTAATAGTTGATTCCGGTTATGCCGAAGCTGCCGTCCTCCTGTTTGTTAAAGGTAATGTTCGGCTTGCCGTCTCCCATCACATAACCCGCTCCGACTTCGACCAGCGTCGCATTGTCAAAAGCGTCGATCGCGCTCACAAGGCTCTCGTCAAAAACCGTCTCCGCGCCAAGCGCCGCCAATGCGTCCGCATCTTCGATCACCGCGCCCTCCTCAATTCCCACATAGACGGGATAGGAGATCAGCGCACTGAGCGCGTCCAGATCCTTCGCCGCAACGGCCTCCTTCACCTGATCCGCAAACGCCGCAGCCTCGGGATCCACACTACTGTCCGTATCCTCCGCCGCGTCGGCATCCGCCGCCGTATCGGCCGCTTCCGCCTCCGGCTGCTCCGTCTCCTGCTCCTCGGCTGTCGCCGCATCCTGCTCCGCGTCGGGCTGTGTCGTCTCCGCCGCCGTTTCCTCTGCGGGCGCTTCTTCTGTCTGCGACGCCTCCGCCGTCCCGGTATCACCGCACGCAGTCATCGCCAGACCCGCGCACATACAGAGCGCCAGAGCTGCTAATTTTTTCTTCATAATAATATCCTCCTCGTGTCAATCGCCGTGCCGTCTTCGCGAACATTATACCACATTCTTTGCTTTTGTAAAGATTTTGCCAATCCGACTGTTGACACTGTCGTTTCGGGCGAGTATAACTGATTTTGGAATAAACATAAATTTATCTGTGAGGGTGGAAATTATGGAATCATATGAAGTGTTGAAAGATCTGGCGATCATTCTCTTCACCGCCAAATTCTTCGGTGTGCTCGCCAGAAAGTTTAAAGCGCCTCAGGTCGTCGGACAGATTATCGCCGGACTGCTCATCGGCCCCTGTCTGCTCAACCTGATCAATCCTAACCAGACGGAATTTATCGCCAAGCTCGCGGAAATCGGCGTGATCATCCTGATGTTTGAGGTCGGAATCGAGACGGACCTGAAGGAACTGATTAAAACCGGCCCCGTGGCTTTTCTGATCGCCTGCGCAGGCGTTTTCGTTCCTCTTGTTATGGGAACAATCTTATATATGTGTTTCTACGGCACGGCTCCCTGGGGAAGCGAAAATTTCTATAAAGCCGTTTTCATCGGCACCATCATGACGGCGACCAGCGTCAGCATCACCGTTGCCTCCCTGCAGGAGCTCGGCAAGATCAAGAGCAAGGTGGGCACCACCATCGTCAGCGCGGCGATCATCGACGACGTCATCGGTATCCTTGTCCTCACCTTCGTGATCGGCCTCAAGAATCCCGCTTCACGCCCTGTCACCGTCCTGCTGCAGACCGTCGCTTTCTTCATTGTGGCGATTGTCGGCGGCTATATCGTATTCAAGGTATTCTCGACGCTGGATAAGCGCTATCCGCACACCCGGCGTATCCCGATCGTCAGCCTTGCTTTCTGCTTCATGCTCTCCTACGTGGCGGAGAAATATTTCGGGATCGCGGATATCACGGGCGCGTATATCGCGGGCGTTGTGCTGTGCAGCCTGAGCGATAACGAATATATTGAACGCAAGAGCGACGTGATCTCCTACATGTTCTTCGGCCCGATCTTCTTCGCGAACATCGGCCTGAAAACTTCCTTTGACGCGATGGACGGCAGGCTCTTCGCATTCTGCATCTGTTTCGTCCTGGTGGCGCTGATCGCCAAGATTGTCGGCTGTGGTCTGACCAGCAAACTCTGCCGTTATTCCATGTCGGACTCCTTCAAAATCGGCGTCGGCATGATGACGAGAGGAGAGGTCGCGCTGATCGTGTCTCAGAAGGGTCTCGCGGCGGGACTTCTGACCGCGGACTACTTCGCGGCGGTCATTCTCCTCATACTGGTCTCCTCGATCGCGACGCCGATTATATTGAAGCTGCTCTATACGAGAGACGACAAGAAGTCAGGCGCTGCCGCCTGACTTCTCTCTTTACGCCCGCTTTATCCGCGGGAACTTTTTCTTTGATTTTCTATAATACAGCCTTCAGCCGTCCCTCCAGATCGTCCTTGGTCGTCGCGCCTACGAGCGAATCCTTCTCCTCGCCTCCCACGAAAATCTTCATGGTCGGAATAGACATAACGCCGTATCTGGCTCTGATGGCCTCCTCCTCGTCGATATTGCACTTCCCGATTTTCACCTTGCCGTCATACTCCTCTGCAAGCTGTGCCACGAGGGGCGCCATCATTTTGCAGGGGCCGCACCAGTCCGCATAGAAATCGACGAGTACCGGAATCTCCGATGCCAACACTTCATTGTCAAAATTTGCCGTTGTAAATTTGTACTCCATCACAGTTCTCCTTTCTTATCTGGAAATAATATATTTGTATATCGGGTTTCCCATAGAGGAAAATCTCTCCTCGTACTCCGTCATCACATTGTCCCGCATCATCTCCTCGTCGTGATGCAGATCCCGCGTCATTCGCTCCAGATGCCAGCCCGCCGGCTCCAGCTCGTCCAGCGCAAACTGAAACAGTTCCCGATTGTCCGTCTTAAATTCTATCACGCCGTCTCTTTTCAGTATTTCATCATAGCGCCGCAAAAATTCGCGGGAGGGCAATCTTCGCTTCGCATGCCTGTCCTTCGGCCACGGATCGGAGAAATTCAGATAGATCCTGTCCACCTCTCCCGGTCCGAACACCGAGGTAATCTCCTCTGCGTCCATACGGATAAAATACAGATTATCCAGGGGTTCCTCCTCCATCTTCTGGATCCCCCGCAAAAGCACGCTGGAATATTTTTCAATCCCCACATAATTGATATCGGGATGACTTCCGGCCAGTTCCACGATAAATCTGCCCTTGCCCATGCCGATCTCTATCCTGATCGGATGGTCATTGCCGAAGATTTCCCCCCAGCCGCCTCTATGCTCCTGCGGTTCGTGAATCACATAATCACTCGCCGCAATCAATTCTCTCGAACCGCTGATATTGCGCAGTCTCATCCGCCAACGCCTTCCTTGTAACCTTTCTATTCAGTTTACCACTTTTTTCCGCCGCTGAATAGCTTGTTTCCTGGCGAATTGTGTATTTTTTATGAAAATGCTACAGTTTTCAGCCAAAATAGTGTATGATGTTAAATAACGGTGCAGCGCGGCTGACATTGTCATAGAATGTGACGGTTTGACATATACTTCTCTATCATGGAAAGGTTTTACGATATGTTTTCTATATATAACAAAACGGGCGGACATGCCCGACGGACCGACGGACCGGGAAAACGGCGCACGGCCGTCTGTCTCCTTCTCGGGTTTCTCTGTCTTCTGACGCCTTCATTTCCCGTGTACGCAACCATGGAACAACTGCAGGCGGAAGCGGAGGCGCGCAAATCGCTCTCCATCCAGACAAACGAGATTGAGGACTGGCCGGCCGGCCCCGCCATCGGCGCGGAGGCGGCAATCCTGATGGATGCGAACACAGGGGCAATCCTCTATGCCAAAAATATTCACGAGAAATGCTATCCGGCAAGCACTACCAAGCTTTTGACCTGCCTGATCGCCATGGAGCGCGGCAATCTGGACGACATGGTCACCTTCTCCCACGACGCGGTCTTCAGCATCCCTGTCGGCGCTTCCAATATGGGAATGGACGAGGGAGAGTCTCTGACCCTGGAGCAGTGTCTCTACGGCGTGCTGGTCGGTTCCGCCAACGAAGTAGCAAACGCGGTCGGCGAATATGTCTCCGGATCCATCGATGATTTCGTCGCCCTCATGAACGAGCGCGCCACCGAACTCGGCTGCACCGGCAGTCATTTTATGAATACCAACGGCCTGCCCGACGACAATCACTACACCACCGCTTACGATCTGGCGTTGATTTCCTGCGCTTTCTTTCAGAATGAAATGCTCTGCAAAATCGGCAACACACCGCGCTACCATTTCGAACCTACGCCCACACAGCCTGACGATTTCTATGTGATCAACAAACATCGGCTGATCAACGGCGAAATTCCCTACGAGGGAATTATGGGCGGCAAAACCGGCTACACCGATCTGGCCAGAGAGACGCTTGTCACCTGCGCCGAGAGAAACGGCATGAAGCTTGTCTGCGTTATCTTCAAGGAAGAGTCTCCGGCACAGTTTACGGATACTGTGGAACTGTTCGACTATGGCTTCAACAATTTTCAGGTGATGAACATTTCCGAAAATGAGGACAAATATCAGATGGAATCCTCCGGCTTTCTGCAGACCGGCAACGATATCTTCGGCAGCTCCAAGCCGATTCTGTCCATAGATTCCGACAGCTGTGTGATTCTGCCCAACACGCTCTCTTTCGACGAGCTGGACTCTGAGATCGACTACAGTGTATCCGGTGAGAACCACATCGCCCGGATCAACTATACTTATCATGATACTTCTCTGGGAAGCGCTTATCTGAATGTGGCGACCGACGTATCTTCCACATATGAATTCGACACGAACGCGGAGACGGCCACCGATATAAGCGTAGAGCGGACGGAGACGGAGCCTCAGCCGTCCACAACGATTTTCGTCAATGTCAAGAAAGTGCTGATCGGCATACTCCTGTTTGCCGCCGCAGTGATCGTGTTTTTTATCGTACGCGCCCTTGTGGCAAACCACGCCACCGGCCGCAGAAGAAGAAATCGCGTCAGGAGGAAGCAGCGTCGGCGGGAGCGGCGTCGTTCTGATTTTGACGATTTCGATTTTTAGAGGTTCGTCTGTCTTTTCTCTGCCGTCTCGCCTTCTCCTGTTTCTCACGGATCATATCAACCTCTTCCTCCGTGATAAACTTCTCCGTCTTGACAATATAGGCCGCTCCGTCCTCCGCCTTGCGAATCCGGATCTTGGCCTTCATATAACCATGCTTATCGCAGTACGACACACTGTAATAATGTTTTCCGTTGGGTGAAAACCAGCCGATCTTCCTGCGAAGCTTCTTATCGCACAGATAGCATTTGGTAGACATGACCGTCTTATCCTCCAGCGCGTCCGCCTTATCGGGAAAAGCGCGGGAGATATACTTGGCATAAGTATCAAAGGTCACATAGATTTCCGATTCCTTGTTTTTGGGAAGATGAAATACATCAAAAGAATAGTTGGCCAGCACAGACTCATCCATGCACGCCAGTACCTTCGCGGCATAGTAAGCGTCGCTGAAAGCGCGGTGAAAAGGAATATCTTTCTCAATCGCAAGGAAGTCGATAGCGTACTCCAGCGTCCTTCTCGACTTCCTGTCCTCGTAGGCGATACTGAACAGCTTCTGCACATCGAGAAATCTGATCGGCCCGTCCGCCAGCGGTTCCAGCTCATAATATCTGATATTTCTCTGCAATTCCGTCAGGTCTAACGGCCCCCACGTACAGAATATGTAATCATCGCCGCACCAGGAGCGGAACTGCTCCATGACTTCCGGAAAAGGGCGGCCGTGCTCCAACTGGTTCATCTGCAGATGAATCAGCTTTCTGGTGACATGGTGCATGGAATGATATACATTCGGTTTGATGAGTTCGCTGAACTCATCGATCATTCTTCTCTCGCTGTTCAGTTTAATAGCGCCGATCTCAATGATCTCAAAGGGCAGCACCTTGGACACCTCCTCGCGCCCGGTGCTGCTTTGATTCCATTCCAGATCCATAACAATATAATTCATAGCGTCCGCGAGGTGACTCGAACACCCGACCTACCGCTTAGGAGGCGGTCGCTCTATCCAACTGAGCTACGCAGACGTATATCTATAAAGACGCCGGATAATTGATATATCCCTGCATCCATACGATACCTTTAAATCTTCTCCCAACCTGGGGTTCGCCGTACAGGTCCATCTTGTTGATGCACACGTCAAACTGAAGATCGTTGCAGTTCAACCGCATCACATAGATTTCCTCGCCGGTGATTCTGTTGACGCGAAGATCCAACTCCAGTATTTCTCCCATAACCGAATACTGGTCACATTCCACGCCATACGGCATAAAATACGTATCCACCAGACTGAACACATCCTCCGTCAGAATCTTTTTGGAAATGGCGGTATAAGTGTCCATATCCTCCAGCGTCAGACTCTCGATCGCATCCTCATCGCCTCTGCGCGCGGCGTCGATCAGCTGGTTTCTGTTCATGGAAGCCTTCTGCACCTTCTGGCGCTGCTTCTCATTCTTGCTGATCGGAAGAATAATATTTCCCTTTAACGACAGCCCCGACAGCGTAAGCGTCGTTCCCCTGATCGGCAGCAGGTCTTCATGCTGCGCCTTGACGTAGGGAACCATATTCTGCAGATAAAAAATCAGACTGACGCCCACCTTGATGTCATCGCAGACGCCCGCGTAGGATTCCTTGTCAGCGTGACGCTCTACCGACACATCCTCGCAGGAACTGATGCCGTGTCCCCGCAGATAAGGATAGAAATAATCGTAAGTAAATTTATCGCTCTCATCGAACTCGCCGCAGACGGCGATCCCGATATCTTTGGCAAAATCTTCGCAAAACTCTGCAAGTATGGTCTCGTCGCCGTTGGATGTATACGTCCGGTGCGAAGCATTCAAAATGATGTCCGTGATCAGTTTCTGCTGTTCACGGCGATCGGTCAAATTGCTGAAACCAATGGCCCGCATATATTTATGCAAAAATTCCACCTCCCTATTCAGTCAAGTCTTTTTTTCCTTTTTTTCAAGGAATTTTTCAATTCATATCTCAGATAAATGAGCCAG